>JBPCWO010000041.1:0-10894 GCA_051009475.1 Boseongicola sp. | reverse complement strand
GCTCGCACCCGTGACGCGGACATGGTCGGCCAGCGTGAAACGGCGTTCAAACGCGCGCGTGGCGATGCCGCGATGCAGGTAGGTGCCGCCGTCTTCAGCATCGGCTTTCCGGGCCGAAACGATCAGCGCATTTTCCTTAACCTCGACACTCAGATCTTCGTCGCCGAACCCGGCGACCGCGATCGAGATGCGCCAGGCGTCATCGGCGGTTTTTTCAATGTTGTAAGGTGGATAGGTCGTGGTGGTTGACGTGTCGGTCAGCACCCGGTCCATCAGGTCGGCGATCTGATCAAAGCCGACGGTTGCACGATAAAGCGGTGCAAAATCAAAAGTTCGCATGAGGGATCCTCCTTTGAGCGATACCAGTGGCGCCTCCCCAAAATGGGCGAGGCAAGATATTGACGCAGAGCCGAAATCGGCCTCTGCATTGTCGAGATAAGTAGCGAGCGCGCGCACTTCAAGTGATAAGGGAACCCAATTGGCTCAGTCGAACTCTGCCAACAAGGGCGGCAAACGAAGCGCCACATTCGAGGCCTGCGCAATGGGCTGTTGAAGAAATTTTCCACGGCTGGAAACGACCGCGACGAGTTCCAATCCGTTTTCGCCCTTTCGCAACACCGGCGCACCGCTTTCTCCGCCTGAGACTTTGCAAGCAAGCGTCACGAGACCGCGAGCGCCTGGCATAACATCGCAGGCACGTTGCCTCGGCTGCGGGCTGTTATGGGTTCGCCAACTAACGATAAACAGCTTTTCGCCGAGTTCGGCTTCGGGGCCGGTTTCAAAAGGCTGTGCAATATCGGAGGGCACAGGCGTTACCAAGTGAACTGCGGCCACATCGAACCGAAGGCTCCACAGGCGTGGATCGTTCACACGGTCATATAGCGGATGAAGAACGATCCGATCGATCGAATAGGTGGTGGCGTTTTGCCCGATGCCTGGGCGAAATACGATGGGGATTTGCCCTTCGGTCTGGTCGCCAAGGTATTTGGCAACGCAGTGTGCGGCGGTTAGCACGATGTCAGAAGCAACGAGGGATGCCGAACAAGTTGTTCCACGTTGTGTGTCTTCTAGCCGACCTGCCGCAGGAACGGTATCGGCGGCGGCTGTGGTTACCTGCACACCAACCCAGAGAACTACCGCCGCTATACCCGTCACAACCCAAACACCCATACCGGAAATAGTGAGGCATTTCGGGCCTTTCGGTCAAGCCCTTAAGGTTTCAAGAATTTCGCGCCACCACCTGAACCACCTGATCCGGTGATCGTCAGACGCTTTGGTCCAGTGTTCGATCGGACAAAAACGCCGTCGCTTTCTTTTAGCAAAGCCATAAGCTCTTCCAGCGGTTTCACCAGATTTGTGCCCAGCGAAACCTTGCGTCCGCGAACAACGGCCTTTGCAGACACAACTGAAACGATGCGCGGTTCGCCGTCCACTTCGGCAAAGATTGGCGCGCCCGATGACCCAAAATCAACCTCGCAGGAAAGCACCAAGGTTCCACGCTGGCGTGCCAGAACGTGACAGACTTCTTGCAACGAGAGCGTCTCGGACCGGTCGTGGGCATAGCTGACAACACCGACTTTGGCGCCTTTTCGCGGCCGGTCGGCTGTTTTGAAAGGTTGTACGTTGGCGAGGCGAATCTCGCTGTCGAGTTCAAGAATTGCGATGTCATTTGCAACGCGAAGTTCGCCCGATGGACCTGTGTATTCGTAATTCGGATGTGCCAAGGCGCGGCGTACTCGACGGTAGGCTGAGGCGCGGCCGTTACGCCAACCGGCCAGGAACTGAATCGCGCGAGCATCAACCTGTTGTCCGGAAAACTGATCGTAAAGACAATGTGCCGCCGTTAGGACTAGACGAGGCGAGATCATAGCGCCCGTGCACATACCTCCTCGGCCAATGTTCAGACGACCAACGCCTTCCCATCCTTGCGCTTCATAAGCAGTCATCAGCGCCGTAAGACCGGAGGCAGAGTTCTCCTGCGCGGCACCGGGCACCGCAAGCGCGACCAATGCCGCACATGTCGCCAAAATCCGTCTCATACTCGTCCTCTTCCCAATTAGTGTGAACCTAGTGAGCATATTGGACAAGAATAAGGCGCTAAGCGTGCTCTTTCAGGTTGGCAAATGCTGGTGGCTTTGGCCCTCCGGTCGCCCAGTCCAGTAACTCGACCGTGTGGACAACCGGGATGCCCGTCCCTGAACTGATCTGCATCATGCAACCAATATTACCTGTTGCGATCACGTCAGGAGATTTCGCCTCTATATTGTTGATTTTTCGTGATTTAAGTTCCTTGGAAATATCGGGCTGCATCAAATTATACGTCCCTGCCGAACCGCAGCAAAGGTGGCTGTCCGCAGGCTCAAAGACATCAAATCCCGCACGTTTCAGAAGGTCTTTTGGGTCATTTTTGATCTGCTGCCCATGCTGCAATGAGCAGGCTGCGTGGTAAGCAACACACAGCCCCTTTGGCGCAGTTTCGGGCAAACCGAGCCGCATTAAGACTTCGCTCACATCCATCGCTAACGCGCTTACTCGACTGGCGTCGGCGGCCAGTGAATCATTGCGAAACATATGCCCATAGTCTTTTACGGTTGTGCCACAGCCGGATGTGTTGATCACGACCGCATCAAGTTCACCCAGGCGGTCCTCGGCCATCCAGGCACGTATATTGCGCGCGGCCGCGTCGTGGCTTTCATTTTCACGGCCCATGTGATGAACCAATGCACCGCAACATCCGATGCCACGCGAAACCACCACCTCGCATCCAAATCTGGTCAGCAAGCGAATTGTTGCATCATTGATATCGGTGTTCAGTGCCCTCTGCGCGCAGCCGGTCATCAGTGCAACGCGCATGCGCGCTTCGCCTTCCGCGGCAAACGTCTGTGGCTGATCGTTTCGACTGGCGGGAGGGATTTTCTTCGGAGCCATTTCGAGCATCGCACGCAAGCGCTTGTCCGGTATCAGATTTCGGAACGGGCGTCCGATCTGCGCTGCCAAAAGCGCCAGCCGAAATCGATTTGGATATGGGAGGATACGCGCCAGCGTCCAACGCAAAATTCGCTCGAACCAGGGCCGTCGATAGGTTTTTTCGATGTACGCGCGAGCGTGATCAACCAAGTGCATATAATGCACGCCTGAAGGACATGTGGTCATACAAGCCAAACAACTGAGACAGCGATCGATGTGAGTGACTGTCTGAGCATCCGCCGGTCGGTCATTTTCCAACATGTCCTTGATCAGATAAATGCGACCCCGCGGGCTATCGAGTTCGTCGCCCAGGATCTGGTAAGTTGGGCAAGTGGCGGTGCAAAAGCCGCAATGAACACAGGAACGCAAGATTTCGTTGGCACGTTGGATGCCAGGATCCTGCAACTGTTTTTCCGTGAAATTGGTCTGCATTAGCCGATCAGCCCCGGATTAAGAATGGCCCGAGGGTCGAACTGCTGGCGCAAACCCATTGCCAACGCGGCAAGCGGTGGCGCCTCAGGATGGAAGACGCCAAGCCGGACCTTGGATTCGTCAGACGCTCGAATAAGCGTTGCGTGACCTTTTCCGGCGTGGGGGCGCAGATTGGTGCCGGGCGGGCATCCAACCCATATCAATCCACCGCCCCAATCAAGCTGAAACAGACAGCGATCGGGATCACCAGTGGCAACCACAATCGCACCTTCGACCCCGGGTGCGTCGCCTGGTTTCACCGAAAACCGCCAAACGTCGCCGTCAAACCTGGCGAATGCCTCGGCATCTCGCAAACTTTCCCAACCCAAACTCTTAGCGTTTGATCCTTTGCGAATATCAATTGATGCATCAAAGTGCTCGGAAAGAAGCGCGCGTATTTTATCAGAACGATAGGCAACCGAATCCGCAAATCCTTCGAGCCTAATCATCGTCGCGGCGATGCCGTCAGTGTCAGTCATTGCATGGGCCGCGCCCGAGACGTCGTATGGTGAAGACAGCGCCGCGGACATGGCTTGAACTGCATTTTCGACCGACAAGCCGTGGACCATAAGGGTTGATGTCGCTTCCGGCTTTGGCAAAACCTTCAGGCTCACCTCAGTAAGCACGCCGAGTGTACCCCTGCTTCCTGCCATCAGCTTAACCAGATCATACCCGGTCACGTTTTTCATGACCCGACCGCCGCTTTTGACAACATCGCCCCGGCCATCAACAAATCGAACACCAAGCAGAAAGTCGCGGCAGGCCCCAACCTGTAGTCGGCGTGGGCCTGAAACATTGCTGGCCACGACGCCTCCGATAGTTGGTTCGCCCTTGGTTCCAAGCAAATCTCGGTGATCCATTGGCTCAAAAGGCAACATCTGCCCCTCGGTCTCTAGCGCTGTCTCGATCTCGGCCACCGGTGTCCCGGCCTTGGCCACTAAAGTCAGCGCGCCAGGTTCGTATAGCGTGATACCGGATATGCCAGCGACAGAAAGAATTGCGCCGTCGACCGGATTTCCAACGGGCCGCGTCCCGCCGCCGCGGACGTTCAACGGCCCATTCGCATCCGCGATTGCCTCGGACAATTCAGCTTCATTGACTGGAGCAAGCAGGCTCACGCGGCGCGCCGCGCAGCACTTGCGTCAAGTGGAAAAACTTTTGCAGGATTCAGCAGCCATTTGGGATCGAAGACGTCCTTGACGCGCATTTGTGCCTCCAAATCTGACGGCGTGTATTGCACGTGCATCAGATCGCGCTTTTCTATCCCGACACCATGTTCGCCTGTCAGACAACCGCCAACATCCACGCAAAGTTTTAAGACTTCCGCGCCAAACGCCTCGCAGGTTTCAAGATCGCCGGGCTTATTGGCATCAAACAGAATCAACGGGTGCATATTGCCGTCACCCGCATGGAAAACGTTTCCGACGTCCAGTCCATATTCCACGGACATTTCGCGGATCCGTTTCAATACGAATGGTAACTCGGACACCGGAATGGTCCCATCTAAACACATATAATCGTTGATCTGACCCATGGCGCCAAAAGCTGATTTCCGGCCAAGCCAGATCCGCTCGGCTTCTTCCGCATCTCCGGCTTCGCGCATCGCAATGGGTTGGTGCTTGGCCGCGATCTGCTTGATCATACCAAGCTCTACATCAATTTCGGCTTCCGACCCCTCGACTTCGACGATCAGCAGCGCCTCGCACTCTGGGTATCCGGCACACGCGTGGCGTTCGACCACGTCGATCACTTTGCGGTCCATGTATTCAATGGCCACCGGCAACACTCCAGCCTTGATGATGTCGCTGACGCATGCTCCGGCAACTTCGGCGCTGGCAAATCCAATCAGGACCGGACGCGCACCTTCGGGGCTTGGCAGTATCCGCAGCGTGGCTTCGGTCACAACACCAAGTTGTCCCTCTGAGCCACAAATCAAACCGAGCCAGTCATATCCTGCCGAATCCATGTGCGTCCCGCCGATTTCGACGACGGTGCCATCCATCAAAACTATTGTGGCTCCCAGCAAATTATTCGTCGTAACGCCATATTTCAGGCAATGCGCGCCGCCAGAGTTCATCGCGATGTTTCCAGCGATCGCGCAAGCAAGTTGTGATGACGGGTCGGGTGCATAGAAAAAGCCGTCTCCTGCTACGGCATCTGTTACGGAAAGATTTGTGCGGCCGGACTGAACCCGGATAAACCTGTTGTCAAAGTCGGTTTCGAGCACAGCGTTCATTCGAGCGACACCCAGAATCACACAGTCAGCGGTTGGAAGCGCACCACCCGCAAGCGATGTACCGGACCCGCGCGGCACCACCGGCACGCCTTCCTCGTGACAGATCGCCATTATCGCCGAAACTTCGCTGGTCGTCCCGGGCAGGACTACGCACAGCGGCGGGCACCGATACGCAGTTAAAGCGTCACACTCATAGGCACGGGTTTCTGTCTCGTCCGAAATGACGGCATTGGCAGGTAATGACGCCTGTAGCCGCTCGACGATCCGCGGCTTCAGCGCCACGATTTCGGAATTCGGCAGCGGCATTTCCATCATTGGATCCTGCATTTGATCAATTGGTCAAATAATATTACCAATTTTTCAATGAGACAAGGAAATGTGACTGGCCTCGAAAAGCATTCGCGTTAGGTTTCAGGCATGACAGAAAAAACGACCCTGGCACTTTTCGCCCTTTTCGTTGTGCGCGCGCCTGCTGCAGCAGATGACGCTACGATCACGGATGTTGTAGCACGTAACGATGGAAATTCCTGGACATTTTCAGTCACGCTCGAGCATGGAGATACAGGCTGGGATGACTACGCTGACGGATGGCGCGTCGTCGCAGACAACGGCGCCGAACTGGGACTTCGCACACTTTTCCATCCCCATGTGAACGAACAGCCATTTACCCGGTCGCAGTCCGGCATCGCTATTCCCGACGGTGTAACGCAGGTTTATGTCGAAGCGCGCACCAACGCGGATGGCTGGGGCGAGACTCGGTTTGCGGTAGAGCTGCCAAACTAGTGCGTTAGCTCATCCGTGGAGAGCGGCGACAGTTTTGAGCGTGGAGAACCCGAAAAGCGCTTCGAAACCCTTCTCGCGCCCATGCCCAGACAATCCGGTGCCGCCAAATGGCAATTCGACGCCGCCGCCGGCGCCGTAATTGTTTAGGAATACCTGCCCGGCTTCAAGCTTACGCGCCATTCGCATCTGTCGCGCTCCATCGCGTGTCCAGGCTGAGGCCACAAGGCCATAGTTGGTGCCGTTCGCTATGGAGACAGCTTCGTCTTCATCATCAAAAGGAATGATGACCTGAACGGGGCCGAAAATCTCATCTTGTGCCAACCGATGGCTAGGATCGACCGAACTTAAAAGCGTTGGCAGAACATATGATCCGCCCGCAGGGGCCGCGTCGCTAAGGTTTCCTTTTGCCACAACTCCAAGATCCGATCCCGCCGCCAAATACTCGTCGACAATAGATTTCTGGCGTTTGGAAATGAGCGGACCAACTTCAAGATCATCCAAAGCTGGACCGACACGCAACGCATCGTATCGCGCCGCCATACCGGATGTTACTTCGTCCAGGACCTCGCGCTGAACAAGGATGCGCGACGAGGCCGAACAGGTCTGTCCGGCGTTTTGGATGCCGGCGTTCACCAGATATGGTAGTGCAGCGTCAATGTCAGCGTCGTCAAACACGACCTGAGGGGATTTTCCGCCTAATTCAAGCGTTACCGGCACGACATTTTGCGCCGCCGCGGTCTGGATCAGGCGGCCAACACCGACAGAGCCTGTGAACGAAACATGGCGAACATCAGTGTGTGCAGCCAAGGCGGCCCCAGCCTCGGCGCCCAACCCCGGAACGACATTCAACGCGCCCGTCGGTAGACCCGCCCGCTTTGAGATCTCGGCGAACGCCAATGCTGTCAGGCAAGCTTCTTCCGCGGGTTTCAGCACGGTGGCGTTGCCCATTGCGAGGGCCGCACCGATCGAGCGGCCAATGATTTGCATCGGGTAATTCCAGGGAATGATGTGGCCCGTGACCCCGTGCGGTTCGCGCAGCGTGTAAACTGTGTAGCCTTCAAGATAGGGGATCGTGGCCCCATGAACTTTATCCGCCGCACCACCATAGAATTCGAGATATCTTGCCAGTGCTTTGACGTCAGCGCGGGCCTGCGTGAGTGGTTTGCCGACATCGAGCGCCTCGAGTTGAGCTAGGTCTTCGACGTGCTCCAGGACGAGTTGCCCCATCCGCGTCAAACAGCGTCCGCGTTCGGCGGCGGTCAGCCTACCCCAGTCACCGCGTCGCGCGGTTTCGGCCGCACGCATGGCACGTTCAATGTCATCACTTGACCCACGCGCGATCGCGCAAAGCGTCGTGCCATCCGATGGGTTTATGAGCTCGAGCGATTCGCCACCGGTGGGCGCCACCCATTCGTTGGCGATGAAGCATAGACCGGGATCAACACCAAGCGGTTGAACTGTCATCGATAGATCCCCTTCAGTTAAACACGCGCGCCCGCAATTTCGGGCAGAACCGGCGCGGCGGCGATGAGGCGCTGTGTGTATTCGTGACTTGGAGCATCAAACACCGTATCCGTCGGCCCTTCTTCAACGATCTTGCCGGATTTCATCACCAACACCCGGTCGGTGATAGACCTCACCACAGAAAGGTCGTGCGAAATAAAGAGATAGGTCAATCCGTGGCTTTCGGCGAGATCCGCCAAAAGGTCGAGGATCTGCGCGCGGATTGAGACGTCAAGCGCGGACACAGCTTCGTCCAGCAGGATCAGATCCGGGCGGATGATCAGCGCACGGGCAATTGCAATCCGCTGCCGTTGTCCACCCGAAAACTCGTGGATGTATTTGAGTCGGTCATCGGGACTGAGCCCGACCGCATCAAGCGCTTCGACGATGGCCGCGTCTTGCTCTTCTGCGGTGGGCAACGTGTTGTAAAGATGAAATGGTTCACTCACCAATCGGTCGACACGATGTCGGGGATTGAACGAGCCATAGGGGTCCTGAAACACAACCTGCATACGACGCCGCAAATCGCGATTGGGCTGGTTGCCACTAAAAACAGGTACGCCATCAAGAAGAATTTCGCCGCCTTGCACCGGCTCCAGGCCCAGAATCGCCCGAGTCAGCGTCGATTTTCCGCAACCGCTTTCGCCAACCAAGCCAAGGCTTTCGCCCCGACGAATGTCGAAGCTGACATGATCGACGGCACGAAACTGCCCTGGCGCGCCGAATACTGACGTTCGCGGCAGTCGATAATCGCGCACCACGTCCCGAACCGACAAAAGCGGAACGTCATCCGGCGCGGTTTGCCGATCGGGCTGGTGACCAGAAGCTTCGTAGAGCGCTTTTGTATACGGGTGTTGCATCGTGTCAAAAAGCGTTGCGGCCGGGCCTCGTTCGACCACCTCGCCGTCTTTCATGATTACGATCTCGTCGGCCATATCGGCCACAACAGCCAAATCGTGACTGATCAACATGAGACCCATGCCGTCTTCATCGACCAGTCGTTTCAAGAGCCGCAAGATTTCGGCTTGGGTCGTGACATCCAGCGCGGTGGTTGGTTCGTCTGCGATAAGCAGTCTCGGCTGCAACGCGATGGCCATGGCTATTACGACGCGCTGGCGCTGGCCTCCAGAAAGCTCGTGCGGGAAAAGACCAAGTGGAAACCGCGCACACGGCAATTCACAGCGATCAAGTGCTGCACGCGCGCGCGCCATCGCGTCCGACTTGGCGACAGCTTTTTCGTGGATCAGGATCGTCTCGGCAACCTGATCGCCGATCGTTTTGAGCGGGTTCAGTGCAGTCATCGGCTCTTGAAAGACGATCGACATGTCGTTGCCGCGAAGGTCGCACAGCACCTCTTCTTTTGCCGTCAGAAGGTCGAAACCGTTCAGTCGCACTGCGCCTGTGGCGTTTGAACCATTTGGCAAAAGCTGCATGACCGCAAACGCCGTCATAGACTTGCCAGAGCCGCTTTCGCCGATCACGCCGATCGTTCTGCCGGGCTCCAGCGTCATCGAGACGTTCTTCAGAATCGCTGTGCCATGTATCGTGAGCGACAGGTTTTCTATCTCTAGCAAGCTCATCCCCGATCCCTTCTCAATCGCGGATCAAGCAGGTCGCGCAACCCGTCGCCCAAAAGGTTCAAGCCAAGGACCGTCAACACGATGGCGAGGCCCGGAAACAGCGCAAGGTGCGGCGCTAGGCTGATCATCGTCTGACTGTCCGCCAGCATCCGTCCCCAACTCGGCAGCGGCGGCTGTGCGCCAAGGCCGACATACGAAAGCGACGCCTCGGCGAGGATGCCGAGTGAAAACTGGATCGTGCCCTGAACAATCAAAAGGTTCAGAACATTGGGCAAGATATGTTCGATCGAGATCCGCGCCGAACCCTTCCCAGCCACCCGCGCCGCAAGAATAAACTCACGCTGCCAGAGACTTAGCGCCGACCCACGCGTCAGTCGCGCAAAGACCGGGATATTGAATATGCCGATGGCGATTATTGCGTTCAGGGCACTCGGGCCGAAGGTCGCCGTGATTAAAATTGCGATCAGCAACGAGGGGAAGGCAAAGATCAGATCATTGCCACGACCGATCAATTCGTCCAGCAAACTGCCGCGGTTGGAGGCCGCTGCGAGACCAAGCGGCACGCCGAAACCCATGCCTATACCAACCGCCACCAAAGCAACGGCGATCGAGGTTCGGGCGCCCACCATGATCATCGACAAGATGTCGCGGCCGAAATGATCGGTGCCAAGCGGGTGTGCACCCGTAGGCGTTTTCATCCGTTCGGCGATATTTAGGGCTTCGATGTCGTAGGGTACCCAGATGAAAGAAATGAGCGCCGCAAGAGCAAATACTGCCGTTAGCAAACCGCCAAGGACAAGGTTTCGCGAGGCGATCATTGGTGGCGCCTCAAACGTGGGTCGACGGCAGCATAGGCGACGTCGACCGCGAAATTTATCACGATGACGGCAAAGACCAACAACATCACGACGCTTTCAACGACGATCAGATCGCGTTGCGAAATGCTCTGAAAAATCAGCCGCCCAAGACCCGGCAGGAAGAACACATTCTCGATGATGATCGCACCGGCCAAGAGGAACGAAAATTGCAGGCCAATGATCGTCAACACTGGAATCAGCGCGTTTCTAAGCGCGTGCCGCCAGAGCGCCTGACTGCGGGTCAAGCCCTTTGCACGCGCAGTGCGCATGAAATCTTCGCTCAGCGTATCCAGAAGCGCCGATCGCATGACACGGGCCAGAATTGAGGCCTGTGGCAGCGCCAATGAGATCGCCGGAAGCGTCAGCGCCTTCAGGCCGGGCAAAAGACCTTCGTCCCACCCTGGAAAACCACCGGCCGAAAACCATCGCAGATTGATGGCGAAAACCAGCACCATCAGCATCGCGAACCAAAAGTTCGGCACCGCGACACCAAGTTG
>JBPCWO010000040.1:0-6836 GCA_051009475.1 Boseongicola sp. | reverse complement strand
CAATAAATGGAGAGATGATCGCTGCCTGATTGGAAGCCGCGTAGATTTCAAGCGCACCCATCATGGTTGAATCGAACGTGAGTGGCGAATTGATATTGATGAGCGACGTCATCACCGTGTTTTCGGCAACAAAATCTTTGCCAAAGAGGATCTCGCACATCTGGACGCTGTCCGCCGCCCTTTCGGGTTCGGTTACTGACCCCATGAATGGCTTGTCGCTGAGCGTCATATGCGCATGAAGCATATCAAGATGACGCTTGTTCACGGCGACATCGGTTGGTTCGCAAACGGTCCCGCCGGAATGGTGCAGCCATTTAGCCATATACGTGAGCTTCACGAAATTCCGGAAATCTTCGATCGTGGCATAGCGGCGACCGCCATCAACGTCGCGAACGAACGGTGGTCCATATACCGGCGCCAATACAAGGTTATTCCCGCCGACGGTGACAGAGCGATCGGGATTGCGTGCGTGCTGGATGTAAGAAGACGGTGCGGTAGAACAAAGTTTGCGGGCAAGACCCTTGGGCAAGCGAACACGCTCTTCATCAACGTCGGCACCAGCGGCTTTCCAACGCTCCAGTGCAGCCGGGTTGTCGACAAAGTTCACGCCGATTTCTTCCAGCACTATTTCGGCATTTGCCTCGATAATTTCGAGCGCTTCTTCGTTGAGTATTTCGAAATTGGGGATATTGCGCTCGATGAAGCGCGCGGTTTCGATCCGAACCGCAGTACGCTCTGCGCGACGCGCTGCTCCGCCGCCGCCCCTCGCCCTTCGCCGTTCTGTCGCTTCAGCCATATTCCGATCCCCGATACTGTATTTCCCACGTCTTACACGAGCTACAAAGGGGCTTTTGGCGAATTGCGTCTATGGTCCTAGCGAAAGCGACATGGGCGGCGGGGCTGACTTGTACTGTCTTCCTATGCACAGCGTGTGACGCTGAACCAAGACGATCGACCAATACCTGAGCGAATGTAAGAAAAGCTTAGCCCGATCTTCATTCTGTTGCTTGCCACTTTCGGTCGCTCACAATATTGCGTCCACATGAGCAGCCAATCCCACGATCCCCTTCTAATCATCGATTTTGGATCACAGGTGACGCAGCTGATCGCGCGACGTTTGCGTGAGCTAAGTGTGTACTGCGAGATACACCCGTATCAAAGTGTAACTGCTGGATTTCTAAATAGTTTTGCTCCGAAAGCTGTTATCCTTTCAGGCGGGCCGGCGAGCGTCATTGACGAAAACTCTCCACGACCGCCCAAGGCTGTTTTCGACCTTGGGGTTCCAATCCTCGGAATTTGCTATGGCCAGCAGGTCATGATGGAAATGCTGGGAGGGCGTGTCGAACGCGGGCATGGAACAGCTGAGTTCGGTCGCGCCTATGTCGAACCGACGGGTTGTGATCTGTCGCTTCTTGGTGGCTGGTTTGGCGATGGCCGCGAGCAGGTCTGGATGAGCCACGGTGACCATGTGGCCGAGTTGGCGCCGGGATTTGAAGTCTTTGCGACCTCTCCTGGTGCGCCGTTTGCAATCACCGCCAATACAGAGAGACAGTTCTATGCCGTTCAGTTTCATCCCGAAGTGCACCACACACCTAAGGGCACAAAGCTTTACGAAAACTTCGTGCGCATCGCTGGGTTTAGCGGCGACTGGACAATGGGTACATATCGCGAAGAAGCAATCCGAAAAATCCGTGAAACGGTCGGCGACAAACGCGTAATTTGCGGGCTTTCCGGCGGCGTGGATTCGTCGGTCGCCGCGGTGTTAATTCACGAAGCAATTGGCGAGAAACTGACGTGCGTTTTCGTAGATCACGGATTGCTTCGGCAGAACGAGGCCGAGGAAGTGGTCGATATGTTCCGCGGCAGTTACAACATTCCGCTCATTCACGCCGATGAAAGCGATGTGTTTCTGAGCGCGCTGGAGGGGCAAAGTGATCCAGAGACGAAACGCAAGATAATCGGCAAGTTGTTTATCGACGTTTTTCAGAAGTATGCCCACGAGATTGAAGGTGCCGAGTTTTTGGCGCAAGGCACGCTTTACCCGGACGTCATTGAATCGGTTAGTTTTTCCGGTGGCCCTTCGGTAACGATCAAGTCGCACCACAACGTCGGCGGATTGCCTGAAAAGATGGGGCTGAAGCTGGTGGAGCCGTTGCGGGAGCTTTTCAAGGACGAGGTACGAGCGCTTGGGCACGAGCTTGGGTTGCCCGCAAACTTTATTGGACGGCATCCCTTCCCCGGTCCTGGCTTGGCGATCCGGTGCCCCGGCGAGATCACGCGCGAGAAATTGGACATACTTCGCGCAGCAGATGCGGTTTACATCGACCAAATTCGCCGCCACGGACTTTATGACGAGATCTGGCAGGCATTTGCGGCGATTTTACCGGTCCGTACTGTCGGCGTTATGGGTGACGGCCGCACTTATGATTTCGCCTGCGCGCTGCGCGCGGTGACGTCAGTTGATGGTATGACGGCGGACTATTTTCCGTTTTCGCACGAATTTCTGGGCGAAACAGCCACGCGTATCATCAATGAAGTTAAGGGAATCAATCGGGTATTCTACGATGTAACGTCGAAGCCACCAGGCACGATTGAAATGGAGTAGTTGGCAGATACGACCCGAAAGAAAGGAAACAATTCGGTGTTTTTTGCCATATTGTTGCGTAAACTACCAAGGTTTTGATGCTGTTTCCTTTAAGTCATGTCGCGGCCTTGGGACTGGGCAAAGCATGAATTAACACTTGCCTAGTCGTGCAAAAGGCGCACTGACTTGGGTTGAGGCATACGGGGTTCGAGCATGCAACTAATTCGCTGGGTTATCGCAATTGTCATCCTTTCAATTTGGGCCGCGCTTATCGGGACTGCGCTTTACGTCGCGCTTTATGAAGCGCCCGAAGCTATTCCAAGCGGCGAAGCCATTGTCGTGGTGTCAGGCAATGCCGCCAAATCGGGTGGGCTGGTCGGAGAAACCAAAGTTCGACTGGACCGCGCCATCGCGCTTTATGATGACGAAAGAGCACCACGCCTGATCGTTTCAGGAGGGACAGTCGAAAGCGGCACGACCGTAGCCGACGCGATGAAAGCAGCCGCGATGGCTGCGGGTGTCCCCGAAGACGCAATCACTGTCGAGGGCGGGTCGCACTCAACGCTTCAGAACGCGCTTTTCACCGCAGATATTGAAGATCTTGAAAAATCAGCGCCGATCCTGCTTGTTAGCCACCGGTATCACTTGCCACGTGCAAATGCCTCGTTTCGCTGGGCTGGCTTTACCGACGTCATTAATGTAGCTGCAGATCCGGAAGCCGGTTTTCAGCTGACTGGTGGCATGCTTTGGGAAAGCATCAAGTGGCCTTTGAACGTCGTGCGGGCGGCGGCGGCAAGCGCTGCGATGGCGGGTAATGTGCCGCGCGAGAGCTTCATGAAGTACCTCGAATGAATGAAGGGTCGCGGCCATTATTGGCTGCGGCCTGGATGACGGGTGCGATCATTTCCTTTTCGTCCATGGCCGTGGCTGGGCGCGCGGTTAGCCACGAGCTCGATACGTTCGAGCTGATGATGTACCGATCGTGGATCGGACTCGTGCTGGTTCTTGGATATGGCTTTGCAACCGGCAAGATCGGGGAATTGCGAAGCAATCGCTTGGGCCTGCATTCGATCCGAAACATTTGCCACTTCGTTGGCCAAAACCTTTGGTTCTACGCTTTGACACTGGTGACGCTGTCCCAGGTATTCGCATTGGAGTTCACTTCGCCGATCTGGGTTATGGTTCTGGCGACAGTATTCCTGGGCGAACGATTGTCTCATACTCGTCTACTGGCGGTTGGGTTGGGTTTTGTTGGTGCCCTGATCGTTGCACGACCGGGAACCGCCGGAGATCCTTTTGGGCTGGCAATTGCCGCAGGGGCGGCGATTGGTTTTGCCGGCTCTATCGTCAGCACCAAATTGCTAACCCGGACCGAAACCATCCTTAGCATTTTGTTTTGGATGGCGTTGATGCAGTCCGTATTTGGTTTGATCACAGCTGGCTGGGATGGAGATATAGCGGTGCCAACGCCAAAAATCTGGCCTTGGGTATTCCTGATTGCGCTGGCAGGACTGTTTGCCCACACCTGTCTGACAAACGCGCTTGCTGTGGCACCTGCGACGTTGGCAACGCCGATGGATTTCCTGCGCCTGCCGGTAATCGCGATCGTGGGCATGCTTTGGTATGATGAAGCACTGAACGGTCTGGTTTTTGTGGGTGCGGTGCTAATTTTTGCCGGGAATTATCTGAACATCTGGGCAGAAGCCCGGCGCAGAAAGTTCGCGTGACCCATTTGTGACGCTGCGGCACGGCGATCAGCTTACGTAGCGTTAAGAATTGACCGGTCAATCATGGATTTTCTAGGTTTGCATATTATTGGTAAGGCACAGTGGGGACTGGATAGTAATGAAACGGGCAATTTTGGCGGCGGCCCTGATCGGCGCAGGCACAAGCTCAGCCATCGCTGGTGGGCTGGATCGCTCCGGTCAGTCTATTGGTGTTATTTTTGAAGAAGGTCGATATTTTGAGTTTTCATTCGGCTCCGTATCGCCGTCTGTTTCAGGTGTAGGAGGTCTGGTAACGCCCGGGGCCCTGTCAGGCGATATGACAGAATCCTACCTTCAGTTCGGCGCTGCCTATAAAGCCGATATCAATGACAAATTTTCTTATGCGGTAATCTTGGATCAGCCTTTCGGTGCAGATGTCGCCTACCCCACCGGAACCGGGTATTTTGCTGCTGCCTCGACAGCTGAATTGACGACTGTGGCAGCAACCGGGATTTTCAAATACACGTCTGACCAGAATATCAGCGTCTACGGTGGGCTCCGCGCACAGTCCCTGGAAGCGAGCGCAGTGGTGCCATTCGTTTCACTTTGGTCTGCGTCCACCTCGACGGACTGGGGCTTTGGATATCTTGTGGGAGCGGCATACGAAAAGCCGGATATCGCGTTGCGTGTTGCCCTGACCTACAACTCCGAGATCGAACACAACCTTGCGACGACCGAGACGTCAGCCGCGCTTGGTGGGCCAAATGCATCGACAACTGAAATTACAACGCCGGAATCTGTAAACCTGGACTTTCAATCCGGGATCGCTGAGGGAACGCTGGTGTTTGGCAGCATCCGTTGGGCAGACTGGTCGAAATTTGACATCAGCCCGGCAGATTACATTGTCTTGACGGGCGGCACACCGCTGGTCAGTTATCCAAATGACGTATTCACCTACACGTTGGGGCTTGGCCGTCGCCTGAATGAATCCTGGTCTGTCGCCGGTTCAGTCAGCTACGAGAAACACCATGGAGATGCGACCGGAAACCTTGGGCCGACTGATGGTCGCTACGGGGCAACGCTGGCGGCAGTTTACACGAAAGATAATATGAAAATCACCACCGGTATCAGCTATGTCGATGTCGGCAATGCGGATACGATCGTGGGCGCGGCTGTCCCCGGTGGCATATTCACTGGGAACTCTGCGATCGGTGCTGGCGTGAAGGTTGGTTTCAGCTTCTAGCGTGAAAGACAACGCGAATATGAACCCCCGCTTCGGCGGGGGTTTTTTTGCCGCATGTTTCGGGTCGCTGATATCCGTCGAGCGCTGTAACGAGGGCGCATGAACACGACTCGCATTTCCAACAGCACCTGGATCGAGCTCATTCTGCTGGGCGTGATCTGGGGTGGATCGTTCCTGGCCGTTCGGATCGCGCTGGATGAAATTGGTGTATTCGCAAGTGTTGCGCACAGAGTCATTTGGGCAGCTCTGGCACTATGGATTTTGGTGTTTATACAACGCATTCGGGTGCCAAGTTCGCCACGAATTTGGGGCGCCTTCCTGATTATGGGGCTCTTGAACAACATCATCCCCTTTAGTCTGCTGAGCTGGGGGCAACTTTATATCGAGACTGGTTTGACGGCGATATTGAACGCGGCGACCGCGATATGGGGCGTTTTGATCGCCGCCATGGTATTTCAGGACGAAAGATTGACGTTGCCGCGACTGATTGGCGTAACGCTTGGATTTCTTGGAGTGGCAACTGCGATCGGTTTGCACAACCTGCAATCGTTTGATCTGAGATCGCTTGCCCAGATCGCGGTGATCGGCGCCACGATCAGCTATGCACTGGCGGGTAGCTGGGGGCGGGCCACTCTTTCGGAAGTTTCACCGATATTGTCTGCCGCGGGAATGCTCACCGCTTCGGCACTTGTAGTCGTCCCGCTTGCTTGGGTTGTCGAGGGGCCGCTCACGCTTGCGCTAGAGCCGCGCACCTGGGGCGCGATTGCTTATTTTTCATTGGCAGCAACCGGCGTCGCCTATCTGCTTTATTATCGCATCCTCGGCCAAGCCGGGGCAGGAAATTTGTTGTTGGTCACACTTCTCGTGGCACCCGTAGCCATTATTCTGGGTGTCGTCGTTCGCGGCGAAGAATTGACCGTCGGAGCATACGCAGGATTTGCGTTACTCGCGTTGGGCCTTTTGATCCTGGACGGGCGACTGGGCCACGTCCTGCGAAAATCCCCTGCCCCCTGATTGACCGTAATCCCGGCCCGTCCTACCCAATGCAGGTAAGGTAGTCGGTTAGGAAAGACATGCTGTATCCGAGTGCGGAAGCGTGGCGCAATGCAACCGAAAAGCGGATCATGCTTTTTGGCATGTCGGGATTGGGGAAGACCCATATCTCGAACCTTTTGCGTTCGTCAGGGGGATGGTTCCATTACTCGGTCGATTACCGGATTGGCACGCGTTACATGGGCGAACACATCGCCGATAACTTCAAACGCGAGGCGATGAAAGTGCCGCTTTTGCGAGACCTTTTGGG
>JBPCWO010000039.1:0-12167 GCA_051009475.1 Boseongicola sp. | reverse complement strand
GCCGAGAGTTGGGTCCTGTTGCCAGACCACTACGATGACGGTGGCATCTCCGGGGCACCATGGAGCGCCCTGCCCTGCAACGCTTGCTCGCCGATATCGACGCCGGTCGTGTCGATCAGATCATTGTCTACAAGATCGACAGGCTGACGCGATCCTTATCGGACTTCGCAAAGATCGTCGATATCCTGGATGGTGCCGGGACATCCTTTGTTTCTGTCACCCAGTCGTTCAACACCGCGACAAGTATGGGCCGGCTCACGCTCAACATGCTTTTGTCCTTTGCCCAGTTTGAACGCGAAGTCACGGCGGAGCGTATCCGCGACAAGATTGCTGCGTCCAAACGGAAAGGCCTTTGGATGGGGGGCAACGTCCCCCTTGGCTATGACGCCCATGGCCGGACACTCAAGATCAATGCGGCTGAGGCAAAGACGGTTCGATCTCTCTTTTGCTTGTACCGGGAGCATCTGACGATCCGCCGCGTGAAAGAGGAAGCGGAGATCCTGCGGCTCAGAACCAAACGCAGAGTGGCGGCAGACGGCAAGGTCTCCGGAGACCAGCCCTCTGATCGGGGTCACATCTGGCAGATCCTCACCAACCCGATCTGTGCCGGCCGCATCCGCCACATGGACCAGTTCTATGAGGGTCAACACGACGCTATCACCCCGGCAGCGGACTGGGATGCGCTGCAGGCCCGAATGCAAGAGGGTGCAGTCCGAGTGCGAAAGGGCCGACCACGCGGATCAGGCAAGGTGAGGAGATCACTGCTGGCCGGAAGGCTCTATGATGAGACCGGCGATCGCTTGACCCCGTCGCATTCGAGATCGAAGACCGGGGCTCGGCTGCGCTACTACGTCTCGCATCGCCTGATCGCAAAGAGCGGCGAGCGTAACCTCGACGGTTGGCGGCTGCCTGCACCCGAGCTCGAGACTATCGTGGCAGATCTGATCCGAACCCACGTGGCCGCACCCGGCTTTGCGCCTGACGCGATCCGGGCGTGTCAGGCCGGCGAAGTGCGGATGTTCCGGGACAAACTGGAGGCGACGACTGTGGGGCAGCTCGATCCGATCCTTGTGCTGGTTGAACGTGTCGATCTGGCGCCGGGCAGCATTGGTATCAGTATCAACGCCAACGAGCTTGCCCGAATGCTGGAGATCGACCCTGAACGGATCAATCCTGATAGCCCTGCAATCCAGGCACCGTTCCGGCTCCGCAAGCGCGGGGTGGAGACAAAGATCACTCTGCAAAACGCCACCCGTTCTGTTGACGAAGTCCTGCTCACTAACATCGCCCAGGCGCATAGTTGGTTCGAAATGGTTAAAGCCGGTCAGACCTATACCGAGATCGCCGAAACAGCGGGCACTTCAAAGCGCCGCGTTCAGCAGCTGCTTGATCTGGCATTCCTTGCACCGGACATTGTCCGGGACGTGAGCGAGGGCAAACAGCCGCTTGGCTTTACCTCCGACTGGTGCCTGCGTCACGATCTGCCGTCCGATTGGGACGAACAGCGCAAGCTTATCGCGACTCTTTGATTGTCTCTCCCACACCTCGTATCGAGAAAATCGCCGTCTGAGACTTTGGCCGCTTCTGCGAGGCTTCGAGGCTCCTTGCGGCGTCTCAGGAAACACCAACTGCACCCAAGCCTTTGAACTCGCGCGACTATCTCACACAATCGCGTAGCAGTCTCTGATCAAGGGAGTGGCTGGCTGGGGTGGTAGGATTCGAACCTACGATACACAGTACCAAAAACTGCTGCCTTACCGCTTGGCTACACCCCAACAGGCTGGCGTTACTTACTGTCAGCCTTGCAAGTCTGCAAGACCCTGATGCCCTATTAAACGGCCTCAAAGTGACCGTGCGGAATTAGTTTGATACCTGCTCGCGCAGCACCGCGACGGTCAGCGACAAGAGCAGATAAATTGCCGAGAATATGAGAAGGGTAATCAACGTATTCTCGAAAACACGCGGATACGTGGGCTCGTCCGGAGGGATCGGTGCCACGCCAAGCGACAGGAACCGGACCTGCCGAAGCGCTTCGATGCGGGCGGCTTCCATTTGCTGCAAAGCTTCTTGCATGATCATGGTTCGTGTTTCCAGATCGACTTCTGCCATTCGGAGCTGCGCCGAAATCGACGCCAGCGAACCCTGCGACGAAGATTCCTCGGTCATCTGAAGCCGCAATTCACCTACTAAATCCTCAAGGCGACGAATATCACCTTCTACACCCGCGACCCGAGCACGGTTCGGTTGCTCATTATCCAGAAGCTGCTGAAGCTGAAGCTTCTTTTCGGCGACCTGCACTTCAAAATTGCTGATCTGTCCCATTAGCGAAGTTGTTTCACCGGCGGGATCAACGACCCCGAGTTGTTCCTGAAGCCGCAGCACATTTTCCTGTGCCGCCATCATCTTGGCTTCAGCCTCGTCAAAGCTATCACCTGCGCCGCGCATTTGGTCGGCACGTTTGCGCTCGGTCACCCGGTCGACGCGTTCTTCGGCATATTTGATCAACGCCTCCGAAAACTGACGGCTCATATCGGGACTCAGCGCAGACACCTCCATTCGGAGAATACCTTCGGTCGGATCATACCCAACGGTCACATTGTTCTGGTAGTGCGCAAAAATATCCTCGTTGCTGGCGTCCGCAGGAAGCCTTTGCAGGCTGTCGATTGAAGAATCGGCAAAATGCTCGAAATAGCTGTGATCCGCATTCAAGCGCTGGAGTGCTTCACGAGATGTCAGGTAGTCCTGCACCATAATCGAGTCTTGGCTGGTCGCCAGCGCGGTACTACCCAGGAGCCCTGGTTGAGCGCCGGACGATTCCGCTTGCTGCACGATGAACTCGGATTTTGTGCCATAGCTGGGTGTCGCGATAAATGCGAAATAGATCCATGCGAGAAACGTCGGGAATATCACAAATGCGAACAGACGCCCCACCATGAACGCAATGTTCCGGCGACGGCGGCGGATAATGTCGCGCTGAATGCGTTCCAGTTCGTGTGACTGAAATGCTGCGTCGCGGGCGGGCGGACCCGGAAGTTGACTTTCTGTGTCCACCTTCTGGGGTAGGTTTGGCGTTGGTTTGGCAACGCCGGCTACCTGGTCGGCTGGAATCTTGGCGGTTGCGACCCGCATTTGCTTCCCAGATTTCGCATTCTCGCCGACATTTTCGGTGCTTTTGGCCGTGACAAGCTCAAGCATGTTTGCGCGATCGAAGGGATCAATGCCTTTTGCGCGCAATAGGCGAACCGCGTCAAAATCCGAACTTGGCTTCATCCCGTGCTTTTGGGCTAGGCGCCGTGCCATTCGCAATTGCCGACCCGTCAAACCCTCGCGCCGAATTTCCGCGATGCCTTCTTCGCTTCTTTCAGTTACCCCTTCGGCCTTTGCCGAGCCGGGGAAAGGAGTGTCGTCAAATCCATCCTCTGTTTTTGCGAACAGATTATCGCGACTGGCCGACTTACCCCGGGGGCCCGACTCTGCGTTTCGGCGAATGCGAAACTTACGCGCTTTGGGCTTCGTAGTCATAGAGTTATTTCGCCTCTTCGAGTGTGTCGAACATCACTAGCTGCCCGTTCTTCAGAACCGCAGCGGAGCGACAGAATTTTTCCAGTGTGCTGGCTTGATGGGAAACAACGACCACAGTCGCAGTTTGCAGCCGGTCGCGCAGGACGGTCCCTGCCTTGCGATTGAATTCTGCGTCGGTGGTGGCCGGCATCCCTTCGTCGATCAGGTAAATGTCGAAGTCCAATGCCAGAAGCAGGGAAAAGCTGAACCGCGCCTTCATGCCGGCACTGTAGGTCCCGACGGGCATATCGAAATATTCATCCAGACCGCAAACCCAGCGGCAAAAGGCCTCCAGATAATCGGGGTCCTTGCCGTATAGCCTGGCGATGTAGCGGGCGTTTTCCATCGCTGACAAGCGGCCGATGACGCCACCCATGAACCCCAATGGAAATGAGATTCGCGACCGACGAATGATTGCACCCTCGTCGGGCTTTTCCAGTCCTGCCATCATATTGATCAACGTCGTCTTGCCGGTGCCATTCGGCGCAAGGATGCCCAACGAATTGCCCAGCTCAACACGAAAAGAGGCGCGGTCAAGAATGACTTTGCGCCTTTCGCCCGTCCAGAAGGACTTGCTGACGTTGCTGAACTCGATCATGCGATCACTCGCAATCACCTCACTTGGCAGGTTATAGCTATACCGGCTGCTCAGACCTTTCACGGTCCTTTGGCGATATTATGGCCGATGAGCGGGGTATGACGCAATCACCAACACCGCAAGCGCGATAATTCGCCCGTACTAAGGGTTTTTGGTTGATATCGCGTTGGTAGCGGCTAGTTTTCGCGCTTTTCGACTCTAGCCAGAATGCCGACGACGATCGAAATGATCGCCGCAACAAAGCTAAATAATGCGCCCATCTTGGCCGCATCCTGTACCGGTCCGGGATCAAAGGCTACGGTCGCAATGAACAATGAAACAGTAAAGCCTATGGCGGCAATGCAACCGATCACAAAAAGATCGATCGTTCGCATACCCTGCGGCAGCCCAAGCTTCATCGGATGCGCGGCGAACCAGCCAAACAGAAGTATGCCCAGCGGCTTACCAATTAGAAGTCCGGCCAGCACCAGCCACGTTGGTTCTGCAATGGCGGAAAACTCAACACCGGCATTCATTAGGCCAAAGAAGAAAAGAACAATCTCTACTGGGTGCTTCAACAAATGTTCGCTGTGGTTCAGCAGATCGGTCAGATATTGCTCGGCCTCGCTAAAAATACCAAAAGCGCGATCCGCGTGCGGGATCGCTGTTACGATTGGCAGCAGGCCAAGGGCTGGGTGCAGTCCACTTTCCTGAAATCCGTACCAGCTTAGACAGCCCGCGATGAGGTATGGCCAAAATCCCAAATTGTCGCGCACCCAGGTGGATCGATGGCGAAGCTGGTCGCCTCGGTCCATTACGCGCGGGAGCCAATTGAAAAAAACATACGCAGCAACTGTCGCGCCCAGCGACAAAAGCAACCATTCCGGAGCAAGCTCACCTGAGGGATAAAAAATCGCTAAAATGATTAGACCTGCCGCGTCGTCCGCAATCGCCAAAAGCAACAGGAACCGCACCGCCGGGTGGCCGGCTCCGAAAACGATCCGGCCAACTAAATAGCTGAAGGCTATATCCGTTGCTGTCGGAATAGCCCAACCGTTGGCAACAGCATCATAAACGTCAGATCCAAGAAATGCGGCCAATCCCAGATAGACCGCGATCGGGCCGAACATGCCCCCTGCTGTCGCGACAAGAGGCGTGGCGGCCTTACGGCCCCTGAGTGATCCGTTCTTTAGGATCAAGGCTTCCCAAACTTCTTTCGCAGCAATGGCGAAGAAGAACGCCATCAGCACATCGTTCACAAGATAATGAAGCGTCAATGTGCGGAATTCGACTTGCCCCGCAGCGTCATAATGGGGGTGCCCAATGATGAAGTCGTGGACCAGCTCAAATTCGACAAAGTGATGATACGATTTGGCGTCGATATTTGCCCAGATCAATGCAATCGACGCGCCAAGAATGAGCAGCAGGGAGTAGTTGGCAACAAAATTCCAGACGCGATACATCGGCCCCTCCGGCTAGTGCGCCGGATCTAAACTACACGCCACTAGGGAGCAAGAGTGACACGCCTCAAATTGCCAAAATCGACCAGACAATTCCTGCCGTGAAAGACCCGACCAAAGCGATCCCAAGGTAGGCAGCAAAAACGCGAGGTTTCACAAGTGCCCAGACCGCTACTGCCGCAGGAATACAGCTGACGCCGCCTGCCAGAACAAATGCCATTGCCGCGCCCTGAACCATTCCCTGGGCCACGAGCGCCTGCACTAGCGGAACCGCCGCATAACCATTCAGATAGGCCGGCATGCCAATCAGCGCGCCCAGCGCTATTGGCTGTAGACCATCACCGCCCAGAATCGTCGCAATCAATTCAGCCGGGATGTAGGTCAGCATCAGAGACTCGATCATGTAGGCCAAAAGCAGCCACTTGCCCAGGAACAGCGCGTTGTCGACCACTGCATCGCGAAAAATTTCTCGTCGCGGCTGCTCGACCCAGAATTTCCAAACCAGTTCGCCTTTGAAGGGCGATGGGCCGCATCCACAGCCCGTTCCGCCAATTTGTGGCTTCAGCGGATCAGCAAATATCGGCGTTGATTTAAAGGCATAAACCGCGCCGCCACCAAATAGCCCAATCGACACAGCCGCTACCGTTTTTGCCACCGCAAAATCAAACCCCAGCGCGCCAGCCGTGATCGCGAACATGGCCGGGTCCATCAACGGAGAAGATAACCAAAACGCCATGACCGCCGACAACGGCGCGCCGACTGCAAGCAACGCGGCAATGAACGGAATTACCTCGCAAGAGCAAAAAGGCGAAAGCCCGCCCAAAAGCGCTGCCATAACGATCATCCTGACCTCGCGCCCTTCAAAGGCACGCGCCAAAAGCGATTCAGCACCGCTAGCTTTAAGATATCCGACTGCCAGAACGGCAAATGCAATGAAAGCCCCTGTCTGCACCATGGCTTTGCCGGCAAAACGCAACGTTTCCAGCGACTGCGCCGGATCAAAAAGTGCGATGATAAATGGCATCGCAAATACCAGGATCCATACGCGATCAATTCGGCGCGTTGTTCCCTGAGAATGTGTGGCGTCAGTCATGCTCGTGCCCTTGATGCGGTTGTGCGCTGTCGGCACAGCATTCATTCAAAAGATATTCGGACAAGGCCCGCATTTCGTCATACGCGGCACCTATGCAAATTATTCGCCGGCCATCGCGAATTTGTTGCACCAATCCAGCAGCAGCAAGGATTTTCATGTGGTGCGTCAGTGTAGATCCACTAACCCCGGATCGAGCGCCAAGTTCGCCAATGCTCAGTCCCTCTGGTCCAGCCCGCACAAGCACACGCAGCACACTTAGTCGCTGTTCGGATCCAAGTGCTGCAAATGTTGAAGCGGCATGCGCCACGTCAAGATCGATGTCCAAATCATGTTTCATATTTCGATATTTCTAGAACTTTCGAAATAATGTCAAGCCCAGATCATGGACGCCCATCACAAATCCCGCTAAGCCGCTGCCATGGCGGATGATTTCGACACGTTAAAGAACCGGCTTTCTGCTTGCCAGATATGCGCCGAGCGTTTTGCGGCGACCCATACTGCACATCAACCTCGACCAATTGTCTGGCTGAATCATTCAGCACGAATTTTGATTGCGGGTCAGGCTCCGGGGATCCGTGTGCACGAAGATGGCCGACCGTTTTGGGACCGCTCAGGTGATCGACTTCGCGAATGGATGGGTATCGACAGAGATACTTTTTACGATCAGTCCCGGATTGCTATCGCCCCGATGGCCTTTTGCTTTCCGGGGTATGACGCCAAAGGCTCCGATCTGCCGCCGCCGCCGGTATGCTCCAAAACCTGGCGTGCGCCCATCGTCGATGCCCTGACGAACGTTCGTTTGACCCTTCTCATCGGTGGCTACGCACAGAAATGGCACCTTGGCACCAAAACCGGCGTTACTGAAACGGTCGCGGCGTGGCGCGACCACCTGCCCAAAGCAATTCCCCTTCCTCATCCGTCGTGGCGCAATACAGGTTGGATAAAGAAACATCCGTGGTTCGAAACCGAATTGCTGCCTAGCCTTCGTTCCAGCATTGCCGAAGCTCTGGGATGACGGAGACACCACTTGATACGGCGCACGCAGCTATGGCATCTGCACCAAATAGCGATGCTGCCCGTCTACAGTTTTATGAACGCTTCGCCGACAGCGAGCTTTTCCTGCTGCTAAAGTCTGAACCTCACAACGATCAGGTCGAACCCGATTACTTCGACACGGAAGATGGCCGGATCGTTCTCGTATTTGATCGCGAAGAACGTCTTAGCACATTTACCGAACAGCCTTCGCCTTACGCGGCGACCTCAGGACGTGCGATTGTCACGATGATAGCGGGCCAGAACATTGGCATCGGACTGAACTTTGGCGTTGCTCCTTCATCTTATCTTTTGCCACCTGAAGCGGTTGACTGGCTGCAAAGCACACTGGCTGCAAATCCCGATGAGGTTGGAGCGACGCCAGAAACGACGCATCCGCCGGCTGAAATGCCCGAACAGCTATTAAAGGGCATCGACGCAAAACTGGCGCAAGCAGCAGGGCTGGCAAGCGCCGCTTATCTTGTTGGTGTAACCTATAAGGACCGTCGTCGCGGACATATGTTGGCGATGATCGATCCGCTTCCCGGCGCAGAACCGACGCTCGCCCGCGCAATTCAGGAAGCCTTGGTTTTTTCAGGCCTCGAAGCAGGCGAAATCGACGTCACGTTCATTCGCGGTGCTGACCCATCCGCGGCCAAACTCGCCAAAGTCGGCCTTCGCTTTGACCTGCCAGAATCACCAGACGCCGAGATTCCGGCGCCACCCGGATCGGATCCAAGTCGTCCACCGAAAATGCGTTAGTACCCCGCCGCCCGATCAACCAGATGCAAAAATGGTTCGCCTGCCTCGCCGCGTCGGATGTTTTCCGCAACGACTTCTGCGGCGCTTTCCGGACGCGTGTCAGAAGCGATATGTGGCGTGACCGTCACCTGCGGATGCGCCCAAAACGGATGGTCTGGTGGCAGCGGCTCGACCCGAAAAACATCCAACGTTGCGTGTCCGAGACGCTTCGCATCCAGCGCCAACAAAAGCACGTCGTCCTCAATCAAATGCCCGCGCCCGGGGTTTATGATCACTGCGCCTGTCGGCAATAGTGACAGCCGCTCTGCGTTTATCAAGTTTTCGGTTGCTGGCGTCTTTGGCAAAAGAAGAATTACTATTTCTGCCTGGCGGAGCGACTCTTTCAAACCGTCGTCACCCGACAGGCAGCGAACTTTTTTTATCGTTTTCGGCGTTCGACTCCATCCCGTCACCTTGAAATTCAGGCGCTCAAGCGCAACTGCAACGGCGCGTCCCAATTCACCAAGTCCCAAAACTGTGACGTGACGATTGCGCGCCAACGGTGGAACATGGGTCTGCCATTTGGCATCATTACGGCAGATGTCCTGATCAATGCCCAAGTGATGCCGCAACGTATGGCCCACGCACCACTCCACCATACCCTCGGTCAATCCATAATCGACCATGCGAGCCAGCGGCATTGTCAGCGTCTCGTTTCCAACGATTGCTTCGACCCCGGCCCAAAGGCTTAAAACAGCCTTGCACCGTGAATAGCGTGAGAAATCTTGCAGTCGGCTGGAAGGCGCATAAACGATATAGTCGATTGCCCCGGGATCGTGCGGATCATCGTCTCTGACGATTTTGGCGATAACATTTGTCTTGGCGATAGCAGCCGGCAACACCTCTCGATAGTCATTCCAATCGCCATCAGGCGCTGAAAAAAGGACCAGTGTCATCGGCCCCTCGGTCGATGAATATGAGCCGACTGGACCAATCCAAAAGCCGCCAGCAAAACAAGCATGGCCGACCCGCCATAACTGACCAGAGGCAATGGCACACCCACCACCGGCGCAAGTCCCATCACCATCGACATATTGACCGCGAAAAATAAGAAGAGCGTGGCGGCAATCCCCAGAGTTAGCAAAGACCCAAAGCGATCCTTATTCTGAACTGCCGAGACTACACAGAATAAGATGATCAGCCCGTAAAGTGCCAAAAGCGAAAAGCCGCCAACAAATCCGAATTCTTCGGCCAGCGTCGTAAATATGAAATCGGTGTGCTTTTCAGGAAGAAAGTTTAACCGCGACTGCGTGCCCTGCATGAATCCTTTTCCGGTCCAACCGCCTGAACCCAATGCAATTTTCGACTGCGTAATGTGATATCCAGCGCCCAGGGGATCGGTTGAAGGGTCAAGGAATGTGTCGATCCGCCTGAATTGATAGTCTTTCAATAGCTGCCAGTCCTGCCCACGCGAGGCGAAAACGGTGTAGGCAAGCGCCAAGCCAGACGCGATCACAGCGATAAAATACCACCAAGAAACACCAGCACAGAACATCAGGATGCCACCTCCAGCGACCAACAATATGGCAGTGCCCAGGTCGGGTTGTTTCAGGACCAATGCTGTCGGAACGAGGATCAGCCCCACCGGGATCAAAACCCAGAATGGGCGAGAAACTTTCGCCAGCGGCAGCCAGTCGTAATATGCCGCCAGGATCATAACCAGCGAGATTTTCATGACTTCTGACGGCTGCAACCGCATGAAGCCAAGGTCGATCCAGCGCTGCGCTCCCATGCCAACGGAACCGAATAGCTCGACGAGAATGAGAAGCCCAAACGCGCCAAAGTAGGCCAGGCCCGACATCGAGCGCCAGAACCAGATCGGCACCATGCCAATCGCCATCATCGCAACCAATCCTAAGATGAACCGCTTCATTTGCGGTTCTGCCCAGCGGCTGGAATCTCCAGCAGCGACCGAAGTCAGCATAATAAATCCGACGCACGAGACGGCGGTCAGTAACAATACAAGCGCCCAGTTTGCATGTAAGATTTTGCGTGCGCCCTGCGGAACCGTCTGAACCTGATACTCGAGATAACTCATGCGCGGCTCGGGGTTTTCGGCGCTTCAAGTCGCGGCCGCAGCGTCATTTCCTCGTGCATCACTCGGATGCGCTCGCGTTGATCACTTGGGTAAGCTTCCAGCGGCGGCACGTCGCCGTAAAGCGCATAAAGAAGAATGTCGCGGGCTGGCGGCGCAGCGGCGCTCGAACCGCCACCTCCATGTTCTACAACCACCGCAATCGCGTATTTCGGTTTATCAAACGGTGCATAAGCCACAAACAGCCCGTGATCCCGCCGGTCCCAGGGCAACTGGCTGTTTCGGGTTACACCTCTGGCGCGTTCCGCCGCCGTGATATTTCGAACCTGGCTTGTTCCGGTCTTGCCCGCCATCTGCATTCCGTCGGCCACAATCCGTGACCGCCTAGCTGTCCCCCGCCGCCCGTTCGAAACGTTGTGCATCGCCTCGCGGATCATCCGCAGATGCGACGTCGGCACTTCCAGCGCGGCGGACTCTGCCACCGGCACTTCGACGCCGTTGACGGATTTGACCAGCCTTGGCACCACGGCCATGCCACTCGCAATTCGCGCCACCATTACGGCCAGTTGCAACGGCGAGGCCAAAACGTCGCCCTGCCCGATTGCAGTGTTCAGCGTCTCGCCGGGATTCCAACGTTCACCACGTGCCTGCGCTTTCCATTTTGGCGATGGGACGATGCCCTCGCGAACCGCCGATAGCGGCAAATTGTACTTCTCTCCTAGCCCGAACTCGCCGCAAAGCCCTGCCAATCGCTCAATCCCAGCGCGCTGCGCGGCCTCATAGAAATAAACGTCGCAGGATTGCGTGATGGCTTTGTCCAAGTCGACCCAGCCATGCCCGCCGCGCTTCCAGCAGTGGAACCGTCGCCCGCCGAAACTCAGATGTCCCGGACACCAGACCGTCTCGCGTGGTCCCATGCCTGAACGCAAGGCTGACAGCCCCGTCATCATCTTGAAGGTCGAACCTGGAGGATAGAGCCCCTGAACGGTTTTATTGAACAGCGGCTTGTATTCGTTCTCAGTAAGCTCGCTGTAGTTTTTTGTCGAAATCCCGCGAACGAAGAGGTCCGGATCGAACGAAGGCGCCGACGCCATCGCCAGAAGATCACCGGTTTCGATATCCATGACCACGGCGCCGGCACTCTCATTCGCCAATCTTGCTTGCGCGTAATTCTGGAGCCCGTGATCCACGGTCAATTGCAAATCAGTGCCTGGAGTGAACTCGTCGCGACCGAGTTCACGCATCACGCGGCCAGCCGCATTAACTTCAATCCGTTTGGTTCCTGCCCTGCCGCGAAGATCGGCTTCCAATTTGGTCTCGACCCCGATTTTGCCGATCTGAAATTCCGGGATCTGCAAAAGCGGATCGGGGTCCTCGATCTTATCCAGGTCATAGTCGCTGACGGGTCCGACATAGCCGACGATATGGGCAAAATCCTCGCCCAGGGGATACTCTCGGGAAAGCCCAACGTCGGGCGTAACTCCGGGCAAGGCCGGCGCATTTACCGCGACCTCGGCAACGTCTTCCCAACTCAGCCGATCAGCCAACGTAACCGGAACGAACGGGCTGCGCCGATAGAGCTCGCGAAGCGCCTTTTCAAGCTCGTCC
>JBPCWO010000038.1:0-4724 GCA_051009475.1 Boseongicola sp. | reverse complement strand
GCCCCGGCACAGGTACCTTGCCCTCCGCCAGTTCATCGATGATCCGGCCCAGCCGTTCGGCGGTCAGATCTTCGTAATAATCCTTGCCGATCTGGGCCATTGGCGCGTTCGCGCAGGCGCCCAGGCACTCGACCTCTTCCCAACTGAATTTGCCGTCCGCCGAAACTTCGTGCGCGTTCGGCGAAATCTTTTCCTTACACACCGCGACAAGGTCCTCCGCGCCGCAGATCATGCACGACGTCGTGCCGCAGACCTGAATATTCGCAACCGATCCCACCGGTTTCAGCTGGAACATGAAATAAAACGTCGCGACCTCAAGCGCGCGGATATAGGCCAGCCCCAGCATTCCCGCGACATGTTCAATCGCCGGGCGGGAAAGCCACCCTTCCTGTTCCTGCGCGCGCCAAAGCAGTGGAATAATCGCGGAGGCCCGCCGCCCGTCCGGATACTTCGAAATCTGCGCCTCGGCCCAGGCCTGGTTGGCCTTGGAAAAGGCAAAGCTGTCGGGTTGGTCAGGGTTTAGGCGGCGGAGCATCAGCAGCGACCCTCATCAATTAATAGATGCGTTTCATCCGGGCGGAGCATTGCAAACCTTTCGGCGACGAACCTCATTGGAAATTCTCCCTGATACTCGCCAGAAACGAATTCGCTTCACAAAAATTCATTCCAAACACCTAAGCTATTCAAGCACCAATTTGGGATCAAACCAGTAGAATCCCAGTATTACGGCCATCCCCCCGAGCGCGGCTGAAAACCGCGCGACATATCGAGTAACGCCCCCGGTTCGCATAAGAACGTAGATCAACGTTGCCACTACCGCTCCACTTATCATGCCGACTGTGAGAGGCATCAACGATCAATCTCCCCGAACACCACATCCATCGTGCCGATGATCGCCGCGACATCTGCCAACTGGTGACCCTTGGCCACGTGGTCGATCGCCTGCAAATGCGGATAGCCCGGAGCTCTAATCTTGGCGCGATAAGGCTTGTTCGATCCATCCGCGACCAGATAGACGCCGAACTCGCCCTTGGGCGCTTCAACGGCGGCGTAAACCTCGCCTTCGGGCACGTGGAAGCCTTCGGTGTAAAGCTTGAAGTGGTGGATAAGCGCCTCCATCGAGGTCTTCATGTCGCCACGCGTCGGTGGCGTCATCTTGCCACGCGCCATCACCTCGCCGGGCTCGGAGCGCAGCTTTTCACAGGCTTGTTTGATAATCTTTACGCTCTCGCGCATTTCGGCCATACGGCACAGATACCGATCATAGCAGTCGCCGTTCTTGCCGACAGGGATCTGAAAGTCGAATTCATCGTAACACTCGTAGGGTTGAGCGCGCCGCAAATCCCAGGCCATGCCCGACCCACGCACCATCACGCCCGAAAACGCCCAATCCAGCGCCTCCTGCTCAGTCACAATGCAGATATCAACATTCCGCTGTTTGAAAATGCGGTTCTCGGTCAAAAGCCCGTCGATATCGTTCAAAGCGTTGGGAAACTCGTCCGCCCATTGGTCGATATCGTCAATCAACTCCGGCGGCAGGTCCTGATGCACACCACCGGGACGGAAATACGCAGCATGCAGCCTCGCCCCGCAAGCCCTCTCGTAAAACACCATCAGCTTTTCGCGTTCTTCAAAGCCCCAAAGCGGCGGCGTCAGCGCGCCCACATCCAATGCCTGCGTTGTGACATTCAGCAGGTGGTTCAGCACCCGGCCAATCTCTGAATAAAGCACCCGGATCAGCTGCGCGCGACGCGGCACTTCGGTTTCCGTAAGTTTCTCGATCGCCAAGCACCATGCGTGCTCTTGGTTCATTGGGGCGACGTAATCCAGCCGGTCGAAATATGGCAAGTTTTGCAGATACGTCCGGCTTTCCATTAGTTTTTCGGTGCCGCGGTGCAATAGCCCGATGTGCGGATCGCACCGCTCCACAATCTCACCGTCAAGTTCAAGCACCAGGCGTAAAACGCCGTGTGCTGCAGGATGTTGCGGGCCGAAATTAATGTTAAAGTTGCGGATTTTCTGTTCGCCGGTCAGGGCATCTTCGAACTTGCCGTCCATCACATTATCCTTTCCGGCTCCAGGCATCGGGCAATCCGCCCAATACCTGCGCCGCCGCGTCATATTGCGGGGCAAGCCATGCAGTCGCCGTATCGCGTTGCGCCGCCGTCATATCCAGCGGTTGCCCTTCATGAACCGGAACCCGGTTCGGTTCGACCCGCGCAATACCCAAAAAATCGCATATGCGCGCGAATGCATCGCCCGCAATCATATCTTCAAAAACCTCGATCAACAGCTTGCCCGCCGGAATGGCAGCCAGGAGCTTGGTCAACGCACTGGCGTAGTCGGACCGCTTAGCGATCTGATCCTCGTCACCCTCAATCACCCGGTTCAGTATCTTGTCGCAGCGCCGTGCGGTTACCCGTCCTTGCCCGTCCCGCCGCGCTGCGATCATTCGGATATGGCTCCAAAGTCGGTCAACGGGTTCGCGCATCAGATACAATATCCGAACATCCGGCGCCATCCGCGCAATCCGAACCAGCCTTTCTTCGGAAAGCAGAGCGTATGCTGGCGTCATCTCACCCACGACCTTAGCCTGGCCAGCGCCGGTTTCGAGATAGCGCAGATAAGCCCGAACGTTTTCACGCTTGGTCTCTAGCACGTCCAGCCAGTTGGCACGGTCTGACAAGCGCGCTGCTTGCTCGTCGGTTGGACGCATACCGGACCGTGCGAACCGGTCAAGCATTTCGGCCTGGATGTCGCGATGCTTCGCCAACTCGGCGCCAGACCTTCCACTTTCAAACGCACTAAAATAGTGAAGTTCCTTTATTGCGCGGAAATGGCACTCTGGGTGCTCAGCCAGTTGGCTGTGCAGCCAACTTGTGCCGGCCTTGGCGGCGCCAACGCAAATCAGGACGACCGTCATAAACCGACCCTCATGCTGAGTTGGGCTGCTGCTTTGTCGCGCCGCATATTCTATCCCTTGGCCTCATCCGCTTTGTCGTCGCCCGGCATGATGTATTCGGCCCCTTCCCATGGGCTCATAAAGTCAAATTGCCGGTATTCCTGAACCAGCTTGACCGGCTCGTACACAACACGCTTTTTCTCTTCGTCATAACGCACCTCGGTATATCCGGTGGTTGGGAAATCTTTCCTTAGCGGATGCCCCCGAAAACCATAGTCTGTCAAAATACGCCGCAAATCCGGATGACCAGAGAACAATAACCCAAACATATCAAACACTTCACGCTCGGACCAATTCGCACTGGGATGAATGTCAGAAATAGAGGCAACGATCTCTTCTTCACGAACAGCAACACGCAGACGGATCCGCTGGTTTTGGTACATGCTTAAAAAATGATAAATGACATCGAACCGCGGATCACGTTCGGGATGGTCAACAGCTGTTATGTCAATGAGCGTTGAAAACCGGCAGTTTTGGTCGGTCTTCAGGAATTCAACAAAGCCCACTAGCGACGCCTGAGTCACCGTCAAGGTAAGCTCGTCAAAGGCGATATCCCACGACACAACGCAGTCAGCGCGCTTTAATTCAATATGCGTGGCAAGTTCGGTCAGCGCTTCGGACATTGCGGACTCCCTTTAGCGCGTTATGGTGCCGGTCCGGCGGATTTTCCGCTGGAGCTGCAGAATGCCGTAAAGCAGCGCTTCGGCCGTCGGAGGGCAGCCAGGTACGTAAACGTCAACTGGAACGATCCGGTCACAGCCACGCACCACCGAATAGCTGTAGTGGTAATAACCGCCGCCGTTGGCGCACGACCCCATCGAAATCACATAGCGCGGCTCTGGCATCTGGTCGTAGACTTTACGCAAAGCCGGGGCCATCTTGTTGGTTAGCGTGCCTGCGACAATCATCAGGTCCGACTGGCGCGGCGAAGCGCGCGGCGCGGTCCCAAATCGTTCCAGATCATACCGCGGCATCGAAGTATGCATCATTTCAACCGCGCAACACGCCAAACCGAACGTCATCCAATGCAGCGATCCAGTTCTAGCCCAATTGATGATGTCGTCCGTTGACGTCACCAGAAAGCCCTTGTCCTGGAGTTCTTTGTTCAACGTCTGCGCCGCGACTTCGCGGTCAGCGCCCCCTGTGTTTTGGCCGGTTGCGACACTCATGCCGTGGCCTTTCTCTGACCGGGTTCTGTAACAGGTAACCAAAGAATTTCGGACCCTTCTTCGGACTATTCGTCACCCCCGGAAAGGTCAAGCCACGCGACCGCGCAAAGGCTCGGTGCTCCAAGAAGATTATTCAGAAATCGTCTATGATCAAAAGGCGGGTGGACCCACATGCCAAACCCGGCACTCAACTACCAAAAATCTGTATTTTACTAAGAATCTAAAAGATCGGCAAATTGCGGCTAACCACTACTGCCACTCCATCGCGCCTTTTTTCCACTCGTAGGCAAACCCAACGGTAAGAACAGCAAGGAACACCATCATTGACCAAAACGCGACATCGCTCAGGCTTCCAAAAGCAACTGCCCAAGGAAACAGAAACGCAATTTCCAGATCAAAGATAATGAACAGAATCGACACAAGATAGAACCGGACATCAAATTTCATTCGTGCGTCATCAAATGCGTTGAAACCACACTCATAGGCGCTGAGTTTTTCAGGCTCAGGATTCCGCGGCGCGGCAAACACGGCTGCCAGAATCAGAACTAGTCCCAGGCCAATCGAAAGACCAAGAAACACCAGGATCGGTAGAT
>JBPCWO010000037.1:0-7032 GCA_051009475.1 Boseongicola sp. | reverse complement strand
CGCCATCAGTTTCGCCGCCGATTCTCGCATTGCCTGCAAGCGCTCCAGCTGGAACGCAAGGTGTGCTGCCAGTTCTTCGCCGCTTGGCCCCTCATCTTCGGGGTCCGGCGGCAGCAAAAGCCGGGATTTAAGAAATGCCAGCCAAGCCGCCATCACCAGATAATCTGCAGCGAGTTCAATCCGAAGTGTTTTGGCACGCTCGACAAAACCCAGATATTGCTCGGCGAGCGCAAGCACGCTGATCTTTCGAAGATCGACTTTTTGGGTTCGGCTAAGCGTCAGAAGCAAGTCGAGCGGGCCTTCGAACCCGTCGACATCAACAATTAATGCTTCGGCCGCTAGGCGGACTTCGACATCGTCGATCCGCGTGTCGCCGTCAGGCATTTTCTGCTCCCTCAATCAGGGTTTTAAATTCGGCCTCGCAGGCCGAAATGTCAATATCTGTTGGGGTCCGTCGGGCGCGAAGCGCAATATCTGCCATTTTTGACGCCCGAGGCGACAATTGGCCAGCGGCGGAAGCAAGCATTTCCATCTCGGTCAGGTCGCCGTTGCAATGCAAGACAAGATCACAGCCAGCGCCCAGTGCCTGCGCTGCCCGGTCAGGTATTTTGCCCGACAAAGCACCCATTGAGATATCGTCGGTCATAAGCAGGCCACTGAGGCCAAGTTTCTCGCGCAAAAGAGAAACACCGGCCGTCGATTGGGTAATAGGCGTCACCGGGTCGATTTCCGGCAAAACGATGTGGGCTGTCATAAACATCGGCAAGTCGCTGAGTGCCCTGAACGGTGCAAAGTCTTCGTCCTTCAATTGCGCGAGAGGCGCATCAATCCGCGGTAAGGATTTGTGACTGTCTGAAACGGCGCGGCCGTGACCGGGCGCATGTTTGATGACAGGCAGGCATCCCGCGTCCAGCAGACCTTCGACGCAGGCACGGGCCATGCGCGTGACAGTTGTGGCGTCGCTGCCGTAACAGCGATTCCTCAAGAAAGTGTGTGTTTCTGACCAGGCGATATCAGCGGACGGCGCACAATTGACGTCGATTCCATGGTCCAGCAACTCGGCGCCGATAAGCAGCCCGCGCAAATACATAGAACGATCACCTGACCCTGAAGATGCCATCAATTGCGTTTGATCAAGCGGTGGTAGCCATTCGCGCCAATGAGGAGCACGCATCCGTTGCACGCGCCCACCTTCTTGATCAATCAATACAGGCGCAGCGCGGCCGACCGCGTCGCGTAACTCTGCCGTCAGTTTTCGAAGCTGTGCTGGATCAACGCAATTGCGTTGAAACACAATGAATCCCCATGGGTCAGCATCTTGAAAAAACGCGGCTTCGCGACGAGTCAGATTCGATCCGGCGGGTGCAAGAATGTAGGCACCCGCGTTGGCCACATTATTCCTGCACGACGGGAATACAATTCGCGCCGTCCGACACCAACACCGCACAGAATCGCCGGGCGTCAGAAAGACTTGTAAATCCGGTAGCTCGTAACCGCCAAAACTTTCGACCCCCCGTCTCGGCTTCCTGAACAACACGTTCCTTGCCGGTCATATAGTCGCCAAATTGAGCCATTGCATTGGCCCATTCGGTTCGAGCGACTTCGGGACTTCCATAGGCCCCGAGCTGAACCAGCCGTGTCCCCGGTGGAATCGAATCTGCCTCAATCTCACCTGTGACATCGTTCATCACGGGGCTCAGAGCAGCGACACGCCGATCAGCGGGGCGACTTTGTGGACGCGGCGATGCAAGTGGCACGCCATTTGCTACATCATCATCTGACAGGCTAACAATCGTCGGCTGCAGCTCAACAACATCGGCAAGGGCTGCGGCTACCGCCAGGTCAGTCGCTGATGGTTCTTTGGCTAGAGCAGCCGTTTCGGGTGCTGACGTAAGCTTTTCTCCGGCATTTTCAACGAAGGCTGGTGATTGGTCCGGTGCTATTTCAGGCAGCGCTTCTGGCGGTTTCGCCGTCACCAATTCTGACATCGGCAGGTCTTCTTTTTCATTCAATGTGGAAGGTGCGGGCGCCAAGACAACGCTATCCACGACGTCTTCCACGCGTTCTTCTGCGATTCTATTGACTGCAAGGCCCTGATATTCACTCGCCTGACCGCCAGGATCGTCTGGTGTAACGCGCATCGGGCCTTCGAGTGCCCGAACAACCGGAACACCGGTCACATCGCGTTGCCAGAGCTTCCAGCCCCAGGTCGCTAGCCCAACGATAAGCAAAACAGACAGGATAGCACCTGCCCAGTTTACGATCGATTGCAGGGTTCCACCGTCGGACTCCCTACCATAGTCTTCAAAATTGATAGCCGCCATTTTTCGTGCCTCACTGTAGCCGCCGGTTGTTCCAGCGTGCTCAACTGCTCTCGACTTTTGGCTGCGGCGCTTGATTCTTCAGCGCATTTCTTCAACCGGAGTCACACCAAGGATACCCAATCCGGCGGAAATAACAACGGCAACAGCACGTGGAAGGGCGATTTTCGCCGCTGTCGCTTTCGGATCCGCTTCGTGAAGGAAACGTATCTTCGGGTTTTCGTTGCCTTTGTTCCAAAGCGCGTGGAACTCAGAGGCCAGTTCATAAAGATAAAACGCAACGCGATGAGGTTCATGATTCCGGGCGGCGATTTCAACCAGGCGTGGCCATTCCGCGATTTTCTTTGCCACCGCAAATTCCGACTCATCCTCGAGTTTCGCGTCATCCGAGTAATCAAGGTGCAGTTCCTCGGCCTTTCGCATGACCGACCGGATTCGCGCATGCGCGTATTGCACATAGAAAACCGGATTGTCTTTCGACTGCTCGACGGCTTTGTCGAAGTCAAAATCGAGCGGCGCGTCGTTTTTTCGCGTCAGCATCACAAACCGGGCCACGTCGGGACCAACCTGATCGACCACATCGCGTAGTGTCACGAACGTCCCTGCCCGTTTGGACATTTTGAAAGGCTCGCCGTCCTTATATAGCTTCACGAGCTGCGTGAGTTTGACATCCAGAGGCACGCGCCCATCGGACAGCGCGGACACCGCAGCGTTCATGCGCTTGACGTAGCCACCGTGATCAGCACCAAAGATGTCGATCAGCTCGTCAAATCCACGTTCAATTTTGTCCCAATGGTAGGCGATGTCCGGTGCGAAATACGTCCATGACCCGTCCGATTTCATAATTGGTCGGTCAACATCATCGCCGTGGTCTGTCGAGCGAAACAGGGTTTGTTCGCGCGGCTCCCAGTCTTCGGGTACTCGGCCCTTTGGCGGCTCGAGCGTGCCGCTGTAGATCAGGTTTTTCTTACGAAGCTCTTCAATAGCGCTTTCGATCCGACCGGTGTCATAAAGTGATTTTTCACTGAAAAAGTGGTCGATTTTTACGCCGATGGCATCAAGATCAGAGCGAATCAGATCCATCATCGCTTCGGTAGCAAAGTTACGCACTTCGATAAGCCATTGATCCTCGGAAGCATCGACGAATGCGTCACCTACTTCGTCTTTTAGCGCCTGCCCGACCGGGATCAGATAGTCGCCTGGGTATGTGCCGTCTTCGAAGGCAACTTTTTGTCCGTGAGCTTCGAGATAGCGAAGATAAACCGACCGCGCGAGCACATCGACCTGCGCACCGCCGTCATTGATGTAGTATTCGCGGGTAACGTCGTAGCCAGCAAATCTCAAAAGCGACGCAAGCGCATCGCCAAAGACCGCGCCACGAGTATGGCCAACATGGAGCGGCCCGGTCGGATTGGCAGAGACGTATTCGACGTTGACCTTGACGCCCGCACCCATGCCCGAGTGACCAAATGAACCGGCGGCATCGACAGCCTCGGCAACGACGTCATGCCAAACTGCAGTGTCCAGGCGCAAGTTCAAGAAACCGGGACCAGCGACTTCGGCGGTCAAAATCCGATTGTCTGATGTCAATCGCGACGCCAATATTTCTGCTATTTCGCGGGGCGCGATTCCCGAAGGTTTCGAAAGCACCATTGCAGCGTTGGTTGCCAAATCGCCGTGCGCCGGATCACGGGGCGGCTCAACCGCAACGTTGCCCCATGAAATGCCTGACGGCAACGCCCCATCAGCGACCATCGCGTCAAGCGTTTCAATTACTGATGTACGGATGTCCGCAAAGATGTTCATATTGGCCTCTGACTTGTCCGCGCGATTTATCACCTTGATGCCTCGCGTCAACGTGAGGCTACCGTGCTATGTCAGGGGATCGCGCAGCATCACATCAAGCATTGGGCAAGAACAGGTTTCATTATCGCCGCACATGTCGAGAAGCGAACTCAAATCGGCCTCGAGCGTTTTCAGTTTTTTGATTTTCTCCTGAACGCCTTTCAGATGCCGGCGTCCAATGCTCATGACCTCCTGGCATTCGTATTCACCGCTTCTTGCCGAAGAAAGGATATCTTCTACATCAGAAAGCGAAAATCCGATTTCTCTGCACCGGCGAACAAATCGGAGTTCTGCGATCTGGTTATCTGTATAAAGCCTGCGTCCAGAAGCCGAACGGTCTGGTAAGTTCACCAAACCGCGTTTCTCGTAATATCGAATGGTTTCGACATTTACACCGCTCAGGCGGGATGCCGCGCCGATTGTTAACAAACTAAAAAAACCTCTTGATTCTGTAGTGGCTACAGAATGCAGAAGTTCGGTGGGGAGCGAAAGAGCATTTGCCAACCGAGCAACTGGGACACCACTCACGGATCACAGCGAGGGGCAAAACCTCGGCTGGCGGCCAATAGAAGCCGCCACCGAGGTCCCCCCCAAAATCCACCGAATTTCAATATGCTTAGCGTGCGGTCCGCTTTGCAAAGCTGGCCGGATCGTCCAGTAATTCAGCCCAATCCGGGTGATCCCGCAATTTCGTCAACTCAGGCGCCTTGGCGACAAAGTCTTCGCGAATTTCGCGACCATAGCCCGCGCGAGCGGCGCGTGCCGTCACCAGAATCGCTGCAATTGCCGCCAAAGCCGCGTCATCGCGCCCGGCCAACGCAAGAAGGCGCGCGCCTTGCAATTCATGCGCCATAGCATTTCCATGGTTTGGCGAAAGCACCTCGTATTCATCCAGCGCCTCGTTCAATTTGCCTGACGCCGCCAAAACATCAATCAGTCCAGCCCGAGCGACGTATTCAAACGCCGACATTTCCGTTTTCGGCAATCCCCGATCGGCGAGATACAGAACCCGTTGCAATAGATGTCCTGCGAACCCCAATTCGTTGCGGTCGCGGGCAATCGAGGCAAGATGTAGCAAAAGCGCTGGTTGATCCCACTGGTGAACAGCATTGTCGCCAATCAGTTTCAGGGCTGCATCGACCTGGCCACTTTGCATCGCCCGGGCAATGTCGCGCCAAGTCTTATTCCACCATGACTGGGCGGCGAGCGCCGCATTGGCGTTGTCCGCATCTGGCCCGCCCGACCAAATCTTTCGGGTGGGCCGCAAATAAAACGAGGCCTCAAGGCTGCATCCTTCGCCAGCCAACGCCAAACCAAGCGCAACTTTCTGCTCTTCTGTTTTCAGCGTTCTGCGCAGTTCAGAGATTTCGGCCGTGTCAGCGACCGGTAATTCAAGAAGCCGATGCATGATTGATATCCGTCGTCTAGTTTCCTGCGGGATTTGTTGAGGAGCCGCCACTGATGTAGCGCTCGTGGCACTGTATCGCAAAACGGTCGGTCATTCCCGCAATGTAGTCGGACACGATCCGCGCAAGTGCAGCCGAACCTTCAGCTTCTTGCACATCCTTGCGCCATTGTTTTGGTAGATTTTCAGGATGCTTCATAAAAAAGGGAAACAGCTCTTCGACAACGCTCGTGACTTGCTTGCGCATCTTAACGACCGATGGCGCACGATACATTCGTTCGAATAAAAACGCGCGAATTGGTGTAAGGTCGGCCGCAACCGCGTCAGAAAATCGAATGATCTGCTTTCCGGCTCTTCGGATGTCATTTGCTGATTTTGGGCTGATCTCCAGCAGGTTTTGGCGGGCGATGCCAATCACGTCTTCGACCAGAATGCCAAAAAACCTGCGCAGGGCTTCGTGCCGTCGGCGATAGTAATTCAAACCAGGATAAAGTTGATCGACCCGATCGAAACATCTGTTCAAAATCGGCAATTCTGCCAGTTCATCAGTTGAAAACAGCTCGGCCCGAAGGCCGTCGTGCAGATCATGGTGATTGTAGGCCACGTCGTCGGAAATTGCTGCCACTTGCGCCTCGGCGCTTGCGTAAGTGTCGAGTTCCAGATCATGCGCGTTTTGGTAGGCTGCAATTGCCCAAGGCAGTTCTCCCACAACCGGACCGTTGTGTTTTGCAATACCTTCGAGTGTTTCCCACGTCAGGTTGAGGCCATCAAATTCGGCGTAATGCCGCTCTAGCGAAGTGACGATGTGGATTGCCTGAGCATTGTGGTCAAACCCGCCGTAGGGTTCCATCAAGGTTGAAAGTGCGTCTTCGCCGGTATGGCCGAAAGGAGTGTGGCCCAAATCGTGGGCAAGCGCGACCGCCTCAGTTAGCTCAGCATTCAGACCCAGCGCACCGGCGATTGTTCGGGCGACCTGCGCCACCTCGATCGAATGTGTCAGGCGGGTGCGAAAATAATCGCCTTCGTGTTCAATAAAGACCTGTGTTTTATGTTTCAGGCGGCGAAACGCGCTGGCGTGAATGATCCGATCTCGATCGCGCTGAAAACACGACCGATAGACGCTCTCATCCTCTGGATAGAGCCGACCCCGGCTTTGGCCTGGATCCGATGCATAAGGCGCGCGCATGTTTTTGCCCGTCTTGTTCGCCTGTCCCAAGGCTCATATATTCAGGAACGACTTTAATTGAAACGACGGAATGTCGCCCGATGGAACTGGACCTGCCACCTCGCGTTACTGATCGTGCATTCGCGCGTTTGGCCGAAATCAACGATGGCACAGAAACGCCAAAAGCATTGCGCGTGGCCGTCGATGGCGGCGGCTGTTCGGGATTTCAGTATAATATTGATCTTGATGACCCTGCCGACGGAGATCTGGTGCTGGAAGGCGAAGGCCAGAAAGTC
>JBPCWO010000036.1:0-3566 GCA_051009475.1 Boseongicola sp. | reverse complement strand
CGTGGATTACTTGACGGACACGTTGTTTTGTCTCGATCAATTGCCGAACGCGGGCGATTTCCGGCGATCGACTTACTGCGATCAGTGTCGCGGGCTCTGCCGGATTGCGCGAGCAAAGACGAGAACGCGCTTCTCGCAACTGCACGATCCCGGCTAAGTCTATATGAAAGTTCCGAGATAATGATCCGTTCTGGGCTCTATCAGTCCGGGTCGAATTCAGATCTGGATCGCGCGGTGACCTGCTTTCCCGATCTGGATAGGTTCATTGCGATGCGATTTCCGAAGTCGGTCGAGGAGAGTTTTGAAGTTCTGGCGGAAATACTCGCGAATGGCGAGCCTGCGGGCGACGAAGTCGCCTGAGAGGTGCTTAGTTGCGCGAACCCGTCAGGTTTTGCAGAAGTGAAAGCGCAATTGCTCCGCTTGATGTTGCTCCCGAAGCGGCCAGATCTGCGTGAAGCAAAAACCTGCGGACAAGCGCCTCTTGCTTATCTGGCTCCAACAACTCGAGCGGATCGGATGTGCCAAATGCGCGAAGGGATTTGTCGCGGAAAATCTCGAGCTGTCGATCCAAATCCAGCGCGCCGGTTTGTGTCGGCAATCCGAAAGCTCCTTCAAAAACCGAGCGCAACGGCGGCGTAGCCATTATCGTGAACCAGGCGGCGTTTTCGCTTAAGCTACGTTCTTTCAACTCTGTAAGCTCCCGCTCAAGTCCAAGCGAAAGTCTCATATTCTCGTCCACATTGCCCACGGCCACCTCAAAGGTTCGTCGCTGATACGACGTTATTATGTCGCCCGGAAAATCGCTCAGGACTGTGTTTGGCGGTGAAATGTCAAAGGCAAAAGCTTTGGCGAGTGCAAAATACCGTTTGTCCGCCAACTTGTTCGCAAATGAGTCTTAGTCAAGCGTGCCCTCCTCTAGCACTTTTCGTACAAAGAACTTGTTGCCGACATCCTCGGCCAGACCAAATGCACCTAGTGCGATGGATAATAGTCTGCGGTCACTGACTAAATCCTCGGCAGTCTGCACACCGCCGATTTTCTCCCGAAAATACTCCGTGTCGCGCACAACCTGAGAAGAGGCATTGAAGGCATCCTGTTGGGCATCTCTTGTCCTTGAAAGGAAATTCCAACCGACATTTCCGCCAGCGGGTACAACCGGTTGGTAGGTCACTGATGTGCTGCCGCAAGAAGGCGATCTTCGCGAGGCAGCAGCGCGCGCAACGCCTTCATTGCTTGATAGTATTGCCCACCCAGCACGGCTTCTGTCGCTTGTTGCAGCAATTGGCGGCTGTCTGGGTCCAGGAATACTTGCGACAGTTGTTCGATGCCCTTGACCAATTGTGACTGGGCGTCGATTTCGTCCGCGTCCCCTGAAAGTACAAGTTGGGCCACATAGCACACACGTCGTACCGGCGTCTTGGCGTCTTCTGGATGGATTGCATCTCTTAGCCGCAAAATGTTTGCGTTCGGCGTCTTAATGGATAGCCGGGTGCGGCGATCGCCATTCTCGATGACCGCGCCATTGATTAGAACGCGTTCTTTTGGCGCAAGCTTTAGGACCAGACCACTCACGCTGGCACCTCGTTTCCGCGTAACCCCTGCATGATCGCGGCGTTGATCTCGATCAGGACGCGGGCGTCGCCGGCGCCTCGCAGGATTTCTCGGGTTTCGGCTTCAGCAAACTCAGCAAGCCAGAATATGCGAGCGCGGAGATCTTCCGGCAAAGCGTTTTCGGACTGTGCCACGTCGACGGCGAGCGTTGTCCAAAGTCTTCGATTATCGGCCAGCGCGGCAGCGAACGCGGGAAAGTTTCGGTCGCGATCGAGAGCGGCGTCTCGCAGTGTGTGGGAAATTTTGCTGAATGCGTCATACTCGACGGAGCGTTGCGACCGAACCGGAGTTGCGGCTTTTGCATATGCGGATTGAGCGCGCTGAACGAGTGTCACTTGGTGTTCCTCCTGGAACGAAACCCGGCACGGGCACTAAGACGTGAAGAGTCGAGCGCCAAAGCGGGCGCTCGACTTAGCGGCTTATCGGAAGAGCGAAAGAACCGATTGCGGTGCCTGGTTCGCGATCGCCAGCGACTGGATGCCCAGCTGCTGCTGAACCTGCAACGCCTGCAATCGTGCGGACGCGGCCTCAAGGTCAGCGTCCACAAGGGAACCGATTCCAGTCTTCAGGCTATCCGTCAGTTTCGAAATGAAACCTGCCTGCAGATCAATCCGACTTTGCGAAGAACCAAACGAAGCCGCGGCGTCAATCGCAGTGTTCAGAAACGTATCAATGTTGTCCAACGCGGCGCGTGCGCTGTCGTTGGTGGATACATCAATGCCGTCAAGCCCGAACAGTCCGCCCGACGCTACACCGCCGTCGCGACCATCGATTGTGGCTGTCAGCGAAGTAGCCGAGTCGTTGTCAACGTTCAGAACCCAGGCGCCGGTTGTGCTGTCCTGCGAAACCAATGTGGTAACGCCGTCGACAGCGCCCCCATCGACCGATGCCTTCAGTCCTCGCGCAACGTCCTCAAAACTTTCGCCGGGACCAGCAATATAACGGAATACCTCACCGCCAAAGCTGACCTGATACCCGTCGCCGTCGTTGACAAAGGCGCTATCGCTAAATGTTAGCGATTCAGCGCGCTGATCGATGGTTCCTGACGCAACGGTTACGGCCGCGCCATTCAGATTTGTGATTTCCGAACCCGCGGCGTTACCGGTCAGACCGCTGACTGCAACATCGGCTGTTTCAAACGACCGTGTTGACGAGACGGTCAAGGCGCCGCTGGCCGCTGAAGCCGTAACACCTTCGATACCAAGCGCATTGATCTGAGCCGCGAAATGGTCGGCCGCTTCGACTTCCGTGTCACCCGTTGTGCCGGTAAAGTCGACCTGGACGCCCGCGACGGTCAGCGTAGCGGTTGCGCCGTCGTAATCCGCGCCCGAGCCATTAAACGTAACAACAGCGGTGTTGGCCGCGTCTGAAACGGTTGCATTGCTGAGCGTGACATTTGGCGTCAAATCGGTGCCGCCAGAATTATATGTGCCTGCGTTGGTTGTCAGGTCCGAGCGTGCAATGTCGATATAACTGGCGGTGACGATGCCGGTGCTGTCGCGCTCTAGCGAACCGAGAATTGAGATGTCCTCGGTACCTGAAACCAAACTCAATCCATTGAACTGAGCGGCGGCGACAATCGATTGAATCTGATCGACTTTGGCCGTGATGTCATCTTGGATTTTCGACCGGTCAATGTTTTCTTCCTGCGCCGCAACGATGTTGCCTTTTAGCTCAGTCAGGATTTCCGACACGGTTTCGGACGCTTGCCGAGCAACTGCTACTGTTGCATCGCCAAGATTAAGGCTGTCCGAGATCGCCTTGAACGCGTTCACGTCGGATTCCAAAACCTTTGATACCGCCCAAATGGCCGAGTTGTCTTTGGCGGTCGCGATCTTTTTGCCAGTGGCAATCTGATTTTGGGTGTCTGTCAGGCTTCGGTTGATGGTGCGCAAGTTCTGCAGAGCGACCATCGCGCTCGTGTTAGTAAGAATACTAGCCATTTGGCTGTCTCC
>JBPCWO010000035.1:0-17091 GCA_051009475.1 Boseongicola sp. | reverse complement strand
GAACGTCCGTCCCACTCCTCTGAACTAGCGGAATCCTGCTGTGATATTGAATAACTTTTGAGGACATGCGTAGTTAACGACAAGATCAAGCCAACCGACCGGGTCACGAGGCAACGCGTTTGCTTCGCGACACGCAAAAACTGGCGACAATCAGAAAACTCAATGGCTATACTATCGCGACATGCGAAAAAAGGAGCAAGACCATGAAAATCCTGACGACAGCAGCGGCGTCTGCTCTGATTGCATCTCAGGCATTTGCCGGTTCATACCAAGTAAGATGCGAGACAACGACAGTACCCTACCAGGTAACCGTCAAAGGCGGTGAACCCGAAAAGGTTATCGGTGGAGCGGTAATTGGCGGCGTGATCGGGAAAGTCGTAACAGACGATAATGCCGGCGCTGCTGTCGGTGCGGTCATTGGCGGGGCCGTCGGCCATGAAAACAGCAGGAAGACCGTCACTAGATACAAGGAAGTAGAAAACTGCACGAACGTCTTCATTCCTGATCGCGTCACGGATGCGGCAACGCTTGAACAAGTCTTGCTGGATCTAAACGATGGCCAGTCCGTCAGCAAAGAAATGATCATGGACGCGCAGTACACGATTGGCGTCGCCTATGACGGAAAATGGGGACCAATGTCTCGACGAGCCGCAGAGGGATATTTGGCAAACCTTGAGCCTGACGCACAGCCCGAAGCGACGTTATATTCACTGGTGGTCAACGATGTGGTCATCGTTAGCTTAGCCGACGCAAGTGCGATCGATGAGATCAAGAATGCGCTGTTTGAAGCGGGTGTCGACTCGCAAATCTTCCTTGACTAGCAGTGAGGTGCCGAGACTTTTCATCCTCAATGCATCACCACCGGCGACGGCCCGACAGTCGCCCCAAATTGAATCATAGGCGCTAAAGTCAGACACGCTCCTGGGCAGCGGCCATCGGGCTGACGAAAGTCGGCTCCTGGCTCAATGCAGCCTTTGCCGGGTCGAAGAACCAGCGAGCCCCAAAACTAGGCCGCCGCTTTTCGCCGCGCTTTCTCCCGCCAAATCGTGAATACCCCGGCGGCGACGATGATCGCGGCCCCGAGCATCACGTTGGAGCGCAGGACTTCACCGAACACCACCAGTCCGATGGCGCTTGCAAAAACCAGATGGAAATAGGCGAACGGCTGTACGGCGCTGGCCTCAGCAGCCTCGTAACAGCGGATCAGCAACCAGTGTCCAATCACCCCAGTGCCGCAAAGCGCGGCCATCCACCACCAGTCGCTCGCCGTCAATGGCTCCCAAAACCAGATGCCCACCAGTGTCATCGCAACCGCGCCCACAGTCCCGGTCCAGAAAAATGACGTCTCGGTTCGATCCTTTCGCGCGACATAGCGCGTCAAAAGCCCATAAAGCGCGAACATCAAAGCCGAGATCAGTGGCAATGTCGCGGCTGGGGCAAATACGGTTACACCCGGTTGCAGGATGATCAGCACCCCCACAAACCCGACACCGATCGCCAGCCAGCGCCGCCAGCCAGCGGCTTCGCCCAGGATCGGACCGGACAACGCCGCGACCATCAGCGGATAGGTCGCAAATATGGCATGGCTTTCGACCAGACCAAGCCAGACAAATCCCAAAAGCGCGACGCAGATCTCGACGGCAAGCAGAAGACCGCGAAATATTTGCAGACCCGGTTGCGTGGTTGCCGCCGCGGCGCGAATACCACCGGCACCTCTTGCCGCCAGCGCGATCGCAAATGCGGCAAAGAACCAATATCGGATCATTACCACCATCAGCACATTGTATTCCGCCGCCAGATGGCGCGAGATTCCGTCCTGCACCGCAAAGACGAACGTTGCCGCAATCATCAGCACTATGCCCAGTCGGGTCGATTGCGCCGTCATATCCGCCGCGCCACCGTCATGTGCCGTTTGCTCCCAAACCCGGGTCGGCGTTCTACGTCAAACCCGGCCGCCGCCAGCCCGCGCCGAACTGCCCCCGCTGCGGAATAAGTAGCAACTGTGCCACCAATTTCGGTATGCCGCGCGACTTCCCTTAACAACTCCGGCTCCCAAAGCTCGGGGTTTTTTGCGGGGGAGAATCCGTCCAAAAACCAGGCGTCCGCCAGACCCGGCCAACCGGGCAGCGTTTCGCGCGCATCGCCACCAATTATCTCTAGGTCTATTCCCGGCAGCACGATTTTTTTGGCGCCATTTGCGAGTTCCCCAGCCAGCGCCGACGCCTGATCCGCAATCTCTGGAAACGCCGTAAGGGCTCGGGCCATGTCGTCCGCAGCCATCGGAAAGCGCTCAAAAGCGACATAGCTCAGATTGCCCGTGCAACCGCACTCCTGCCATAGCGACCAGGTGGCAAGGCAGTTCAGGCCAGTACCAAAACCCAGTTCGGCAATTCGAAAGCCGGGGCGCAACCGGGATCGCAGCCCGTTCCCTTCCAGAAACACATGACGGCTCTCCTCCAGCCCACCATTTAGCGAGAAATAGGAGTCATCAAAGCGCGTGGCGATCGGCACGCCATTTGTCCATATGATCTCGGGGTGCTGGTCTGACGGCACGACGTGTCCTAAGTTTCCGCCACGTTCCAGCGACACTGACAAGGGGAGCTAGGCTTGGCAATGGCTGATCTGACCGTTCGCGGCGCTGGCGTTTTTGGTCTTACGATCGCATGGGTGGCGCTCACGCGGGGCGCCAAAGTTTGTGTTGTCGACCCAATAGGGCCAGGCGGCGGCGCGTCCGGCGGAATTGTCGGTGCACTGCAACCTCACACACCCGACATCTGGAACGAAAAAAAGCAGTTCCAGCTTGAAAGCCTGCTTATGTCAAAACTCTTCTGGCAGGAAATCGAAGCAACTTCGGGCATACCAACCGGTTACACTCGCTCTGAACGTCTGCAACCACTTCCGGGTGAACGCGAAGTGGTGCTGGCGCGCGCACGCGCAACTGCTGCCACCGAAAACTGGGGCGACAACGCAAGCTGGCAGGTTATCGACAGTGATACTGCTGGCGGCTGGCGGCCGCCGTCGCCGACCGGACTATATGTGCATGATACGCTCTCGGCACTGATCCACCCGCGACTCGCTTGCGAAAGCCTGGCTGCGGCCATTCGCGCCCACGGCGGCGAAATCGTCGACGAAGCACCCGATAAGGGCGCTGTCATCTGGGCGACTGGTTGGCAGGGGCTGCGGGACCTATCCAGGGAATTTGGCCGCGCCGTCGGTAGTGGCGTCAAAGGCCAGGCCGCACTTCTTCGCCATGATGCCGCCGGGCGCGCGCAGATATTTGCCGAAGCGCTCCATATTGTGCCCCATCTCGACGGCACAATCGCAATCGGGTCGACTTCGCAGCGCAAGTTTTCCGACCCTCAAACAACGGATAGCCAGGTCGATGACCTTATCCAGCGTGCGACTGAAGTTATGCCGGTTTTGAAAGGCGCCCGGGTGATCGAACGCTGGGCAGGCGTTCGACCCCGCGCTTCAACGCGCGCGCCACTTCTTGGACCTTGGCCCAACCGCCCCGATCATTTCGTCGCCAATGGCGGCTTCAAAATCGGCTTCGGCGTGGCACCGAAAGTGGCCAATGCGATGTGCGACCTGATCCTCGATGGCAAAGATGATATTCCTGAATCATTCCGCCTGAGCGCCGACTGACGTGCCTCTATGTTGCCTCGGCCGACATGCAAACCCTCCGGCGTGGGCCTTCGATCCAATACCGCGACCCGGCGCGGCAAAGCCAAGCAACGTCCCCGAGAACCAAAGGCGACGTCGCCCTGAAAGAGAATTGCTTCAAACCGCCCAAATGCTCCTCGGCAAACATTGCCAACTGCATCGCCAGCAATGGCCCGTGAATAACCTGCCCTGCGTAACCCTCGTCGCGGCAATAGTCCGCATCGTAGTGAATGCGATGCGCATTAAAAGTCAGCGCGGAATAGCGAAATAGCGTGATCTCGCTTAGTTTCAGCGCCCGCCGCTCATCAGCTTCACCTGTCTCATTCGGTGGCTCGCCAGATATCGCCCCGGCCTCGCGATAGACGATGTTCTGATCTTCAGTGACGACAGGGGCACCACGCTGGCGGATCTCGTGACGCAGCGTGACAAAGGCCAGTTTTCCACTTCGCCCCTCTTTTTGCGTCACACCAGTTGGCCGCGACACGCGCTCGGCTGCTATCCCCGCCCGAAATGGCGCATGGAATTTCAGCCGCCCCCCCGCCCACATCCTCAGCGGTAATCCCAGGTCTGGGATCAACCCTCCCAACTGAGCGTGGCCATCACGGCCCAATCCCGACTCGGGAACCGGATCCCAAAAAAATGCGAGATGCGACAGCGGCGGCAACACAGTGCCAATATCGGCGCTACGCTCAATATCCAGTGTTGCGAACAACGCTGTGGCGCGCGCCGGGTCCACTCGGTCCGTGAGAGTCTTGGTCGTCCTGTCTTGCATCGGCGCTGACGCTAGATTCAATGCATCAGATTCGCAAATACCGGTTCAGCTCCGCGCCGCCTCTTCACGCAAATTCGTCATCAGGTCGGCCAGTTGCTGCGCGTATCGGTCCGAGATCAGGCGGCCATCGTCATCGAATTGGTTCCGTCCATCCGCCAGCAGCAGTTCTGTCGTCAACAGGCGCGGCTTAAACGAAGTCATCGCCAGCCGAAGTGCATAGTTTGCACGTGCACCGCCAGAGCGACCTGCTGCGGCAGACATCAAGGCGACGGGTTTGTCCCGAAATGGCTTGCCCTTGACCCGACTGGCCCAATCCAATGCGTTCTTTAGAACACCCGACAGCGATTGGTTATATTCCGGCGAGGATATCACCACAGCTTCAGCCGCCTCGATCTGATCGGCGAGAGCTTGAACGCTCGCTGGCACGCCGTTCGCCGCTTCATCGTCACCGTCGTAGAGCGGCAAGCGAACGTCTCCGAATATAGCTTCGCCGTCATAAAGCCGCGCGGCTTCGCGGATCAGCTTCGAATTGGTGGATCCGCGCCTAAGCGATCCGGATATTCCCAGCAGCATAGAACCTCCACGTTGTTTGGCGGCTGATATAGGTGCAATGGTTGCCGATCCACCCTCGCCCTGCGCACATCATCCCTGCGGTAGCAGAGATTCGCCAATTATTCTCAACATCTTGTGGATAACTGGCCTAAAACCCACCTTCTATTGCGTCTGACGTTGACTCTTTTCCGCCCCGCGAGGACACTCAACCACCGGAATCAGTGACCTAGGGTTTTTGATCTTTGCGTTTTTCCCGACTTCGCCTCAACGGCTTCAAAAGCTTTGTTGATCCCACCGATCTGCTGATCGCCGATGGGCTGACAGGCGTCGTCGGTCCGAACGGCTGCGGCAAGTCGAATTTGCTCGAGGCACTACGCTGGGTAATGGGCGAGAACCGGCCCACCGCAATGCGTGGCGGCGGCATGGAAGACGTCATTTTCGCCGGAGCCGCAACCCGCCCGGCGCGTAACTTCGCTGAGGTCGGCCTGGTCATCGACAATACCGAGCGCCTTGCCCCGCAGGGTTTCAATGAATCCGAAACGCTTGAGATTGTTCGCCGAATTACGCGCGACGCGGGAAGCGCCTTCAAAGTAAACACCAAGGATGTGCGCGCCCGTGATGTACAGATGCTGTTTGCAGATGCCTCAACCGGCGCGCATTCGCCCGCGCTTGTGCGCCAGGGTCAGATAGCCGAACTGATCAATGCCAAGCCGAAATCAAGGCGGCGCATCTTGGAAGAAGCCGCGGGTATTTCCGGTCTCTATCAGCGGCGACATGAGGCCGAGCTGAAACTGAACGGTGCTGAATCAAATCTTTTGCGCGTTGACGATGTGATCGAGCAACTTGCGGCACAGCTTGCCTCGCTCGCGCGACAGGCCAGGCAAGCGAAAAGGTATCGCGAAATTGGCGCGCAGCTTCGGCATGCCGAAGGGCTTTTGCTTTACTTGAAATGGCGCGAAGCAGAAACCGCGAGGACGCAAGCTGACGCGGAGTTGGCTGACTGCACTCGCGCGACGGCCGAAACAGAACGCCTGGCTCGTACCGCAACCGGTGATCGAGCAAAGGCCGAGGAAGCTTTGCCGCCTCTGCGCGAAGAGGCTGCCGTTGCCGGGGCGCTTTTGAACCGAATCCAGGTTCAAATTGCGCAACTTGACGAAGAAGAAGCCCGCGCGACCCGTGCCATCGAAACGCTTGAAGCGCGGATCGCACAGTTGACGGCGGACGCCGAACGCGAAGCGGCGCTGAACACAGATGCAGGTGACACACTGGAAAGGCTGGCCAATGAGTCCGCCACGCTATTGGCGACGGGCGAAGGACATGAATCCGCCGTAGGCTCCGCTTCAGACGAGGCACACGACGCGGCGCGTGTCTTGCAGGACCGCGAAAACGATCTGTCGACCTTGACAGAAGACGTTGCTCGACTTGCGGCGCGGCATCAATCCGCGCAGCGATTGTTGGACGACGCCAAGACTACGCTCGACCGCAGCGAAACGGCGGAAGAAAATGCCCGCAGCGAGGCAGAGAACGCAGATCGCGATCTTGCCAGTGCAAGCGAAGGATTTTCCACGGCGCAAAAGGGCCTGAGCGCCGCAACCGAGGCCGCGACCGTTGCCGAGGCGGAATTGGTTTCGGTGGATGGTGCCCGCGAGGCCGCGCAAGCCCGCGAAGCCGAAGCCCGCGCCGAACGGTCCTCTGCTGATGGCGAGGTGAAGGCGCTTGAAGCCGAAGTTTCGGCGCTGGCAAACCTCGTGGACCGCGACACTGCCGAGGGCGGTCAGATAATGGATCTGCTTTCCGTCAAGTCGGGATATGAAAAATCGTTGGGCGCCGCGCTTGCCGATGATCTGCGCGCACCTGCCGTCAACGGCAAGGGTGCGTCAGGATGGGCAACGCTGCCCGGCTATGCCAAGCCGCAATCACTGCCAAAGGGTGTTGTCGCGCTAACAAATCAAGTTTCGGTGCCCGCTGTACTCACGCGCCGGCTGGGTCAGGTGGGTCTGGTCGACCGCCGGGATGGCGCCAAGCTTCAGACGAATCTTTTGCCTGGTCAGCGGCTGGTATCTGTCGAAGGCGATCTCTGGCGATGGGATGGTTTCCGCGCCGGTAGCGGCGATGCGCCGTCTGCGGCAGCACTCAGACTTGAACAACTTAACCGCCTGGAAGTGTTGAAAAAAGACCTTGAAGTTGCCCGTGCGCGTTCGGATGGTTCGGCTCGTGCGCATGATCACCTGCGGGCCGAATTGGACGAGCTTGCGGAAAAAGTCACCGGCGCGCGCGAAACGCGCCGAAATGCCGATCACCACTTGGCCGAGGCGAACCGCGCATTGTCCCGCGCCGAGGCGGACCGGAACATTACGGAAGGCAAACGCGAAGCGGCCGAACTTGCTGCCCGACGCCATGGCGACGAAGCAAATGCCGCGCGGCAGCGTCTGGCCGATGCTGACCGTGCGTTGTCAGATCTCGACGATCTTGACGAACTGCGGGCCACAACCGAAGACCTGAAAATGACGGTCGAGGCGGCACGGATGACGATGATGGCCCGGCGTACGACCCATGAAGAGTTAAAGCGCGAAGGCGAGGCACGCGAGAAACGTCTGACCGAAGTCGCCCGCGAAACCGAGACATGGCAGAAACGACTGGACAACGCCGGCACGCGAATTTCAGAACTGGCGGATCGTCGAGAAGCATCCGAAGCAGAGCTTGAGGAAGCAAGGGGTACACCTCTCCGCGTTGCCGAGCAGCGCGAAGCATTTGCGGAATCACTAGCAGAAGCCGAAGAACGGCGACGTGAATCTTCTGATGTGCTCGTTATTGCAGAAACAGCAGAGCGGGATGCAAAGGATTCCGAACGCGAAGCAGAGCGCCGGGCATCCGACGCCAGAGAGCGCCGGGCAGCAGCCGAAGCCCGAGCACAGGCGGCACAGGAAAGCGTGGCGGCTGCGGCGGATCGGATTGCTGAGGAGCAGGAAACGACGCCAAAGAAGTTGCTGGCGACGCTGGAAGCGGATCCCGAAAAGCTGCCGTCGGCGGAAAAGATCGAGGCGGATGTTCTGCGACTTCGCCGCAACCGCGATGCATTGGGCGCAGTAAACCTGCGCGCCGAAGAAGACGCCCGCGAGGTTGAGGAAGAACATAACGCGCTTTTGACGGAAAAAACTGATCTGGAAGCCGCAATCCGGACGCTCAGGGCCGGTATCGCGAGCTTGAACAAAGAGGGCCGTGAACGGCTTTTGACTGCGTTTGAGCAAGTCAACAGCAACTTCGGAATGCTGTTTAAGCACCTCTTTGGTGGCGGCGAGGCCAAGCTTGTTCTCGTTGAAAGTGATGACCCGCTTGAGGCCGGCCTTGAAATTATGTGCCAGCCGCCAGGCAAGAAGCTGTCGACAATATCACTGCTTTCCGGCGGCGAGCAGACGCTGACGGCGCTTGCATTGATATTCGCTGTTTTCCTTGCGAACCCGGCACCTATTTGCGTGCTTGACGAGGTGGACGCTCCGCTCGACGACGCAAACGTCGCCCGATTCTGTGATTTGCTGGATGAAATGTGCCGCCGTACTGATACTAGGTTCTTGATCATCACGCACCACGCGGTGACGATGGCGAGGATGGACCGGTTATTCGGCGTAACGATGGCCGAGCAAGGCGTGAGCCAATTGGTGTCGGTCGATCTCAAGAGAGCCGAGGCAATGGTGGCCTAACAAGGTCGGAAATGTTTCGCACGCGAAACATTTGTCTTACAAGCCATTGAGGGCACTGATCGTCACGGCCTAGTTAATTGAAAGTAAAGGGTTAGTTCTCGGCCCTCGCCATTCCGAACACGGTTTTTAAGCTCATTACTTATTTGCCAGGCTCTATTTGCAGCAATAACCCGGCTTACCGCCACAACCCATTTTTGACGTGTATCAAGGAATCCGGACGGTCTTTATGTTATCCCCTGAGGAATGGAGAACCGGGCCGTGCGCCCTTTGAGTCGAATGCGGAAAATACGGAGATTTCAAATGTTCAAACCCGTCTTTATCGCGCTGCTTTTCACAGTCGCCGGCGCATTTGCGTCTGCCGGACCAAATCCCCAGCTTGTTTCCAGCGTCGAAAGTGGCTTGGCGCATTATGGGTTATATCCCGACGTGTCCAGTCTCGACACGCACACCGTCGCACGATTGCATATGACTTTGTCATCAAGGCAGACCGACGGCCGCAAAGTCAGAGAGCTCAAATCAATCCTTCGGAAGGCGAAACGACGGCACCCGGAACCTAAATGATACCCATCGTCGGTTTCGTCTGACCATTCTATCGCCGGTGCTTCCATTTGTAACAACTTTGCGCCCCAAACATTGCAAGAGTCAGCCTGAGCGTCCGAATTAGAGGCAAAGTCGACGCTCGAACCTATTTCTATGCCCTTAAATCTCAGCGTCTTCTGCGCTTCGGCGTGAAACGACATATTCACGCCTCAGGGTATAAACGCCGCCGACGAAAATGATGGCAGCACCCGTCCACGTCCAGATGTCGGGCAGCTGGCCGAACACTATGAATCCGTAGAAAGTTCCCCAGATCATCAGAGTGTAATGAACTGGCGCGATGACGACAGCCATCGCCAATTCCAACGCTTTGATCACGCAAACTTCTGCGACGCCAGCGACGGCGGCTATCCCGACAAGGATTATCATTTGTTGACCGTCCGGCCACTGCCACACAAATGGAAGCGGTAGCGTAAGAATCGCGCTTCCAACAAGCGCGGTATAGACAACCGTCGTGCCAGTTTTGTCGGTGTCACTAAGGGCGCGGCTTACAATCTGCCGAATGGCAAAGAAGAACGCCGCGAGGATGACGAGTCCTGCTGCCGGATGGACAACGCCCATTCCCGGACGGATCACGATCAACGCACCGACAAATCCGAGAATTACCGCAGCCCAGCGGCGAATGCCTACGGGTTCGCGCAATACCAGCGCCCCCATGAGCGTCACCATAAAAGGGGCGACGAAGCTGATCGCAACAGCATCCGCCAACGGCACATAGCTAACAGCAAATATGAACAAAGACGCTGATCCGGCGGCAACGGCGCCGCGAAGAACCTGCAATTTGGGGTGTGCGGTTCTGAGGATGGCGGAGCCGTTCAACGCGATCAGAAAAACCGCACCTGCGAGCAGCCCAAGTTGCCGGGTCCAGACTATCTGAAATGGATGCAGACCATCGGTTAGAAACTTGGCGCCCGTGTCCACGGCAGAAAACATGAACATTCCCAGTGCCATAAGCAAAATACCCTTGCCACTTTCGGAACGTCGGGGCGCCGGAGCTTCGGCGGCAGTGATTGGGATCGGCGACGCGATGTTTGGCACTCCCTGAGGTTGGCGACATGAAGACCATTTACTTGGTAGGTGGCAAGGCTCGACCGTTCAAAACCTGATGCTGCGCCAACCGAAAATCGCCAGCAAAACACAGGCAGCCGATGCGGCAAAATAAGGAAATCTAAGCGCAAGTTGGCGACCAAACTCGGGTTCGGTAAGGCTGACAATCAAACCCCCAATCAACGCGCCAAATGGCATCAATCCCCAGCCGAAAAAACGGTAGAGGCTGTTGACCCGGCCAAGGATGTCATCGGGAATGATCCGTTGTCGCCACGAGACAGTCACGATGTTCCAGATCAGGCCGGCAAGCATTTCGAAGAACAACGCAATCCCGACAATTACGGATGAGCTGGTCAACCCGATTACCAGATACGGAATGGGGAAGATTACGAGCGCCAACCGGACGCTGTTTACTGCACCCAACCGCGCGACGATCCGTGGCCCCAACAGGCCGCCAACCACACCGCCCGCTGCACCTGCTGTAAGCAGGATACCGTGACCAAAGGCAGAAAGGCGCAGTATTTCCTGGCTGACAAGCACAAGCACAGTCAGCGACATGAATACTGCGCCATTCAAAAGGCCCAAAATGATAGCCACGCGAAGGACCATTGGATGCGAGCGCATCCACTGCCAGCCTTCACCGATTTCTGTCAAAAGGGCGCGTTTCGCTGGTTTGGCTCGCGGCGGCAGTGAAATCGCCCAAACCAGCCACGCAGCGAGTGCAAAAGTGAAGGCATCCAGCAAAAAGGGAGCGGGTACGGCAAGCGCGATCAGGACGCCCGCAAGTGGCGGCCCGACAAACGACCCTATGACTTGCTCAACGCTCCAGAGCTGGCCATTGGCGGTCTCAAGGTCCTGTTTTTCAACGACAGATGGCAGGAGGGTTTGTGACGAGTTGTCGCTAATGACCTCGGCTGATCCCAGAAGGAACGCCAGTGTCGCCAGTGCAAATATGAATGTCGCTTCGCTATGGCCCGGCGGGAACGCTGGAATCGCGAGTATCAGCGCGATGATCCCCGCGGTGAGCGCCGTGCGTATGACATCTGCCTGGAAAATCAGTCGCCTTCTGTCGCCGCGGTCAACGAGCGCACCAGCGGGTATTGCAAACAGAAACCAAGGCAGCCGCGTTGCAAACGCTACCAGCGCAATCAAGGTCGGGTCGCGCGTGATCAGCGTTGCAAGCCATGGCAGCGCCAAAGCGGAAACGCCGTCGCCAAGGTTGGAAATGGCGGTTGCGGAAAACAAAAGCCGGTAGGATCGATTTCGGATCAATGCCGTCATTGAGGGACAAGGCGTTATGCCGCGAAAACTGTCAACGCCGGAGGGTGGAAGTGGCTATCCGGTTTTCCCCACCAGCAGTCCAGCGTGCGCGAGTTCGTTCAAAAACTGAATGGTATCATTTCGAATATCGGCATTCGGCACCTTGGGGTTTGCAAACTGCAGGATGTCGACAATCTGGTCGGGTGTGATCGGTTCGCCAAGCAGCAGCCAGATGGCTCGTGAGATTGGATCTAAACGGTGAATGCCGGCGCCATTTGGATCAGAAATATAAACCGCTTCCCCAATCGTCGCAGCCGTGGCTTCCTGTTTCTGGGAATACTCGTTGCCCGGATTTATTGCTCCTTGCAACGGTTGGCGGTCAGTTGCGCGGTGGAATTGTTGGCCCGCGAGCGCTGCGTTCGTTTCAATCGGTGTCGTCCATGTGCCGAATTTATCGATTATGCCGGCTGCAGCTTCCGAAGCGTTGCTATAGCACAGTCTTGTCGTAGGAAGCGTCGCCAACAACCGCTCCATGACAGTGAGCACGCCGCCCGAATGGATGTCACGGGTAAAATTCTGGTGCAGCAACACCTCCATCGCGTCATCGGGTGAGATTTCACCGAACTCGGCTGTGCCCTCTTCTGAGCGGTCGATAAGAACAATCGCTCCAAGCGGAAGCGTGTTGCCGCTTTCGGGAAGACCATCCAGCGACAGGTATTTGTATTGCTTGTTCGACGGCCCCGGGACGCTCAGCGCCCACGATGTAAATTCTGTCGGCAAAGATTCTGGCAACGGAATCCGCAAGCGCGGACAAATCCCATTTGCACGGCCGACCAGCCTGCCTTCCGCGTCAAAAGATATCGCCAGAAAATCGTCGGAAAATATCGGGCATCCATGCTGTGCCAAACATGCAGCGAGCGTGCTTTTACCTGAGCGCCGGGCGTTTGGGATCACGATTAGCCGACCCGACACTTCGATCGCTGCCGCATGAAGGCAAATGAGCGTCGGCTGCGCTGCCGGTAGCGCACGAGATATCGCCGCAATCAAATCGCAGACCGCGTCGACGGCATTTAGAATACGCGGGCGCGCCGCGGAGATCGTCGTGTCCTGACACCGGAACTTACTTCCGTTGCTGTCATGATCGATATGGAAGAAAGTCGACGTTTCCGGTTTTGTGTCGGAGAGCTGAAATGGCCATCCAGGAAGAACAGTGCGGATCAGATCGACGAAATCCTCTCCGCAACGCAAGCTAAGCGGCGCTCCTATACCGGTGAATGTCAGATATCGGGGCGTCGTCATTTGTCAGCTGACCGTCGCAGAAGTCATGCCGCATCATATTTCGGATCGCGGCATGACCAAGATATTGTTGGTTAGGTTTGGCTATCGCAGTCTTCAGCACCCGAAGATGATGAGCAGGCACTAGCCGTGGATGCCTGGCTTGCAGCACTTGATTCGCTGGCTTCGCTAGCAACACTGGAATTGCTCGAATCGCTGGACTCGCTGGCGCTACTGGATTCGCTGGCGTTACTGGATTCGCTGGCATCGCTGGCTCTTGCTGTACTAAGCGTTGTCAGCGACGGCGCCACATATGCGCCCAAAGCCACGGCGCTAATACGGCCAAGTGCTCGCCGGCGTGACAGTAAATCTTTTGAATCATTTTTCATGAGGGTATCTCCGTTTCATCTCGCGACTTGATCAATAGGACGAGTGAATACGGCCAAATCATGTCAAGGCGAATTGCACATTGGTTTAAACGGCGCGAATAAACCGAATGTATACGCGAATATGCGCCGAAACACGTGCCTGACTTGACAGTTCGCGTATCTAGTCCTATCTCCGCCGACACTTCCGGGAGCTTCAACCTCCCGGTCCCGGACACATCCGGGATCGCCCCCCATCAGCGCGACGCGCCCATGGGGGCGTTTGGCGTTTAGCGGTCCGGTGATTACTTCGGGCCAGAGATTGGAATGGCTGAAGGAGCCGAGCGATGTTCGAAAATCTGTCTGAACGCCTCTCCGGCGTCTTCGACCGGCTGACAAAGCAAGGCGCGCTGAGCGAAGACGACGTAAAAACGGCGCTTCGGGAAGTGCGGGTCGCTCTGCTCGAAGCCGACGTTTCCCTCTCCGTTGCCCGCGATTTTGTCAAGGCAGTGCAAGAAAAAGCGACCGGCCAGGCTGTCACCAAGTCGGTCACACCGGGCCAGCAAGTCGTTAAGATCGTTCACGACGAATTGGTTCATGTCCTGACCGGCGACGAAGACCCAGGGGCACTGAAGATTGATAACCCTCCTGCCCCGATCCTGATGGTCGGCCTTCAAGGCTCGGGAAAGACCACGACAACCGCCAAGCTCGCCAAACGATTGTCCGAACGCGAGGGCAAGCGTGTTTTGATGGCGTCGCTGGACACCAACCGTCCCGCAGCGATGGAACAGCTCGCGATCCTCGGCAACCAGATTGGCGTTGATACCTTGCCGATCGTCAAGGGCGAGAACCCTGTCGCGATTGCCAAACGCGCCAAAACTCAGGCGTCTTTGGGCGGCTACGACGTCTATATGCTGGACACCGCCGGACGGCTGCACATCGACCAAGAATTGATCGCTCAGGCCGCAGCGGTGCGCGACGTCGCCAGCCCTCGTGAAACGTTGCTGGTGGTCGATGGCCTGACTGGCCAGGACGCGGTGAACGTTGCCGAAGAGTTTGACGACAAGATCGGTGTCAGCGGCGTTGTTCTGACCCGGATGGACGGCGACGGACGCGGTGGTGCCGCCCTGTCGATGAGGGCCGTGACCGGCAAGCCCATTCGCTTCGTCGGTCTTGGCGAAAAGATGGACGCCATCGAGACGTTCGAGCCGGACCGGATCGCGGGCCGGATCCTCGGCATGGGCGATATCGTTGCCCTGGTCGAAAAGGCGCAGGAAACCATCGAGGCCGAACAGGCCGAGCGGATGATGAAGCGGTTCCAGAAAGGTCAGTTCAATATGAACGATCTGAAAAGCCAGCTTGAGCAGATGATGAAGATGGGCGGTATGGAAGGCATCATGGGTATGATGCCAGGCATGGGCAAAATGAAAGCCCAGATGGACAAGGCTGGATTCGACGACAAGATCTTGCGCCAGCAGATCGCGTTGATCCAGTCGATGACAAAGCGTGAACGGGCAAATCCAGGACTCTTGCAGGCCAGTCGCAAGAAACGCATCGCAGCCGGTTCCGGGATGGAAGTCAGCGATCTGAACAAACTTTTGAAAATGCACCGGCAGATGTCTGACATGATGAAGAAGGTCGGCAAAATGGGCAAAAAAGGCATGATGCGCCAATTGGGCGGCATGTTCGGCGGCAAGGGCGGAATGCCCGGTGGCGGTATGCCCAGCCAGGCCGAAATCGAAGCAGCGCAGGCACAGATGGGCGGACAGGGTGGCGATTTGCCGGGTTTAGGCAGCGGCAGGCAACTTCCGCCCGGGTTGAGCGGGTTTGGAAAGAAAAAATGACTCCGCATCTAGCCTATACCCCGGTTCTAGAGACCGAACGCCTGATTCTACGGGCGCCGCGGATGGCGGATTATCCGACTTGGGAGGCATTTTTTGCCTCGGACCGCGCACGCTTTATCGGCGGGCCGGGCGACAGGCGGACGGCATGGCGTGCTTTTGCGCACGTCGTGGGAATGTGGGCGCTCAAAGGGCTTGGTTCATTTGTCTTCACGCTAAAGAACGATGAAACACCGCTTGGGTTGACCGGCCCGTGGTATCCCGAGGATTGGCCTGAGCCGGAGATCGGCTGGACAGTTTGGGCCGCAGATGCCGAGGGTCAGGGCTTTGCCTTTGAAGCGGCAGAAGCCGCGCGGAATTTCGCGTTTCGCGAGCTCGGCTGGGCCACCGCGGTCAGCTATATCGACGACGGCAACGACCGTTCGATCGCGTTGGCTGAAAGACTGGGCGCCTGGCGAGACGACGAAGCAGAAAAGCCCGATTTGGATGAACCGCCTGTGCTGGTTTATCGCCATCTTGCTCCGGAGGTTCTGAAATGATCAGAGCTCACGAACTCCCGGCTACGCCGAAGGCGACAAAGCTGGCAGGAGAAATCGCCGAGGGTATTCCGACACTGATCACGGAACGGCTGATCTTGCGCCCGTCGAAGCTGTCGGATTTTCAATTTTTGGCCGACGTCATGTGCACTGATCGCGCGAAATACGTCGGCGGGCCAATGCCACGCGAGGACGCGTGGCATGAATTCATACAGTTGAGCGCCGGATGGCTGCTTCACGGGCACGGTGGCTGGACCATAGAAAAAGATGGAATTGTTTGTGGCTTCGTGATGGTCGGCGTCGAGCCTGGGGATCACGAGCGCGAAGTCGGGTATCTTTTGACCGAGGATGCCGAGGGACACGGGATCGCATACGAAGCTGCTCGCGCTGCCAGGAATTATGCGTTTGACGCACTCAGCTTTGAGACAATCGTCAGTTACATCGACCCTGAAAATGCACGCTCATCCAAGGTCGCCCAACGACTTGGCGGCAAGCGCGACGTTGAAGCGGAAGCCGCGAAAGACAATCGAATGCACATTTACCGCTATCCCAAACCGGAGGCTGCAAAATGACCAATGACGCGACCCTTGCCGCGGAAGTGCTCGCTGAGCATCGCGCAAGTATCGACCGGCTGGATGCGATCCTGGTCTACACTCTTGCCGAGCGGTTCAAACAGACCAAAGCTGTGGGTCGGCTCAAGGCCGAACACAGCCTTCCACCAAGTGATCCTGCGCGTGAAATGCAGCAGATCGAACGCTTGGAATGGCTCAGCCAAGAGGCGGACTTGGATCCCGAATTCGCAAAGAAATTCCTGGTCTTCATTATCCAGGAAGTCATCCAACATCACTATCAGCAACAATTGAAATAAACCTAGAAGGATCAATGACATGGCTATGAAAATACGACTTGCCAGGGGCGGCTCGAAAAAACGCCCGTTTTATCGGATCGTAGCTGCCGACAGTCGCATGCCGCGCGACGGCCGCTTTATCGAAAAGCTGGGCACTTACAGCCCGCTTTTGCCCAAAGACAGCGAAGATCGCGTCAAGATGGACGTTGACCGCATTAAGCATTGGTTGGGCGAAGGCGCACAGCCGACGGATCGCGTGTCGCGGTTTCTGGAAGCAGCCGGAGTTCTTGAGGCAAAAACGCGGCTGAACCCGAACAAGGCAGAGCCTGGCAAGAAAGCACTGGAGCGTGCCGAAGAGAAAGCCGCGAAGGCTGCAGCGCCTGCGAAAGAAGAAGTTGCCGAGGAGCCCGCAGTCGAAGAGGCGCCAGCTGAAGAGGCAACTGCTGAGGAATCCCCCGCCGAGGAGGCGGTGACTGAAGAGGCCGCTCCAGAAGAGGCGCCGGCCGAAGAAGCAGCGGCGACTGATGAGGCTCCTGCGGATGAAGCGGGCGCAGAGGAAGCGACGGCGGAAGAAGCGTCAGCTGAAGAAACGCCCGCTGAAGACGCCGCCGAGGAAGAAAAGGCGGAGTAATCCGCCT
>JBPCWO010000034.1:0-2989 GCA_051009475.1 Boseongicola sp. | reverse complement strand
TTGTCCAGCACAGTCAGGTGCGGAAAGAGATTGAAGCTCTGGAAGACCATTCCGACATCGGAACGGATTTTGTCGATATTGCGCACATCGTTGGTCAGCTCGATGCCGTCGACGACGATCGTGCCTTGCTGGTGCTCTTCCAAACGGTTGATGCAGCGAATGAGCGTCGACTTGCCTGACCCCGACGGACCGCAGATGACGATGCGTTCGCCGACGTCGACGTTGAGATCAATGTCCCGCAGGACATGGAACTCGCCATACCACTTATTCACACCGCGCATTTCAACTGCCGACGCAGCACTCGCGCCCGGCGCTGATCGTTCAACAGCGGCCTCAGCCATATTTCCTCCATCGACCCGGCGCACATCAGCTTGTTGATTTCTCCGTCTAATCTTTCTGAGGAAAGAAAAGCAGTTGCGCTCTTGGACTGACTATGCATCAGCCGCCATGGGCGTGCAACGTTCGGTTTTGCATAAGCATTGTGCGGTTTGTACGTATTGATGGCAGCCACCGACGTATTTTCGTGCGATTTGACGTCCGTTTTCTGACAAATCTGCACCAATCTGGTACAATTTTCACCGGAAATTAATTAGTCGTTAAGCAAATTATTCGATACTCGTGTACACAAATTTCGCCTGCGCGCAACCGTCTAACTGGCTTTAGTTTAGTAGCGTACAGAATTGAAAAACATGAAGGATCGACAAGCTTCCGCCGGCAAACTTTGACGCCAGCCATATTTCAGCTGTCGTTGGATGTATTGTTTGATGAGGGAGCGCGTATTTGCGAGGGCGATGTTGACCCTACGAATCTTTGGATTGTCCCATGTATGTCTCGACCCAGTCCGGAGCTTGTCATCGCTCCCAACGTCGCCAAATTGGTCTTGTGCTCCTGAGCGCTCTTTTGTGCTCCTCGTTAACCGTTGCAGTTGCACACAGCGCCGGCCCGACTGAGGGTACCGCACTGCACCTGGAAAGGTTCGCCTTCACGGGCACCTATCGCTTCAAGCTAACACCTCCAACTGCGCCGCGAAGGGGCCAACCAGCACGCCGCCGCCTGGGCCCTCGTAGAACACCCGCAACGGTGTACGTTGTTCCAGGCAAGACACGGAACGCAATCGTCAGCCGAAGACCGATCGCATCCGCATCACCGCCAACGCCAAGCCCGCAAACGGCAGCGCGACGGGTCAGGTTGACCACCGCGCCGAAAGCGCCGCTATCGCGCGACAGGCGTTCAAGCCTCGGTGCCGCACCTCGCGACACGCTCAAAACAATTGCCAACAATCACGCTCCGAACGCGGTCGCATCCCAGGCACCATCGCACCAACCATCGGGTCAATCGTCGGCAGCCTCGGTCACGAAGGATCAGCAAAGTTTACCGGTGGTTCGCATCGCCATCTCGACACCGGCAGCTTCGCCCGTTGCCCGTGATCCTCGGGCCGTCACATTGCAGCCGTCCGGGCGCACAATTAATGTGCCACCATTACCGGCACTCTATCGCCGCCCGGCTGGTACAGCGCAAACGCGCAACAATGGCCTTGCCAATCGCACCAAGCGGATCACCAACCGAGCGGCAAAACCGCAGCGGGGAAAATCCGTGCAATCAAAGCCGTATTCAATTTTTGATGAACAACCAGCGTGGGCCAACGGCGCACTGTTCAAATCAGATTGAATGGCGCGCATCCGCTATCGCGCAGCGGCCTGGCTGCTAACCTTGCCAATCTTGAGCAATCATCGCTGCTGCTTTCTCGGCAATCATCAAGGTGGGTGAATTGGTGTTGCCGGAAGTTATCGTCGGCATCACCGAGGCGTCGGCAACCCGCAAGCCTTCAACGCCAACGACCCGGAGCCGCGGGTCGACAACCGCCGCTTCATCGCTGCCCATTCGGCAGGTGCCGACTGGATGAAATATCGTAGTGCCAATATCTCCCGCGGCCGCGGCCAGATCCTCGTCGCGGTGCACATCCGGTCCGGGACGAAACTCTTCCGGTTGGAATTTCTGCAACGCTGCCTGACTGACGATCCGTCGCGTTAATTTAATCGCATCCGCGGCGACCTGCCGGTCTTCTTCTTCCGACAAATAATTCGGGCGAATTTCAGGATGGGCGGCCGGGTCCGGTGACGATATATGAACATAGCCGCGGCTCACCGGTCGCAGGTTGCACACACTTGCCGTGAATGCCGGAAATGGGTCGAGCGGCTCGCCGAATTTGTCCAGCGACAAGGGCTGAATATGATACTGCAGATTGGCCGTCTCGCGAGCGGGATCGGACTTGGCGAATGTGCCCAGTTGCGATGGCGCCATCGACATCGGACCACTGCGCATGAGGCCGTACTGCAGGGCGATCTTGGCTTTGTGCCAAAGCGTCTGCGACCTTTCATTGAGTGTCTTGACACCCTTGACCTTGTAGGCACAGCGCAGTTGCAAGTGATCTTGCAGGTTGGCCCCGACACTGTTCACCTCCCGGCGCACCGCGATGCCGTGTTCTTGTAACAGCGCCCCCGGCCCAATGCCGGATAGCTGCATTACCTGCGGCGAGCCAATCGAACCACCGCATAAGATCACTTCGCGCCTGGATCCGAGTCGCATCGCCGTGCCATTGCGGCGCAACTCAACGCCGCTAATACGCGCCTGATCAAACAGCAGGCGTTCAACCATCGCGTGCGTGACGATCGACAGGTTTTTGCGATTCAGCGCCGGTTTCAGAAATGCCTTGGCCGTGTTCCAGCGCACGCCACTTTTCTGGTTGACCTGAAAATAGCTCGAGCCCTCGTTATCACCGCGGTTGAAATCCTGGATCCGTGGAATCCCGGCTTGCTCTGCCGCATCCGCCCAGGCCTCAAGAATATCCCATTTGATCCGAGCGTTTTCGACGCGCCACTCGCCGCCGCGCTCATGCAGACCGTCAAATGTCTCAGGATCCATGGCCAGCTGGTCTTCGTGACGCAGGAAATACGGCAACACATCGTCCCAGGCCCAGCCCGGATTGCCG
>JBPCWO010000033.1:0-10911 GCA_051009475.1 Boseongicola sp. | reverse complement strand
CCCATTCGCTGCAATGCAGCAACGTGAATTGCTCGCTGTCGTTGCGCGTCATCGAACCCACGCGCGCGGCGTTAACCAGTAATTCGACTTTGGCCCTGACATTTAGTGAATAAATCGCCCAATTTTTCGGGATGAATCAGGCGCCCAGTATCTTCGGTGTCAGAAAGGATCAACAAATGAGACCTCTTCAAACGTTGACTGTCGGCGCGTTCTTGTCATTTGGCGCGTGCGCGGCATCTGCGCAGCAAAATTGCGCCCCGCGCGGCATCATTGTGGAACGGTTGGCTGAAACATTTGGCGAAAGCCGCCAAGCAATTGGAATCGCGCAGCAAGGTCGCGTGGTCGAAGTATTTGCCTCTCTGGAAACTGGGACCTGGACGATAACGATTACCTTGCCTAGCGGTGTGACTTGTTTGGTTGCTTCGGGCGAATCCTATGAAAACCTGAACGAAGAATTGCAGCCAGCTGGAGTTCGAAGCTAGGTCGCGTCAATCGGGACAAACTCCGCGACAGAACGAAGCAGTATTTTATCTGTATGTCACGATCCGCCGCAAAGCCTTGCGCCTCTTGGCAAGTGTGGCTAGGCATCGCCCCGAACCTGATGTGAACCATTCGGATCGGAGATCGTCCCCATGTCCAGACCAAAGATAGCCCTGATCGGCGCCGGCCAGATCGGCGGAACTCTTGCCCATCTCGCCGCCATGAAAGAGCTAGGCGACGTTATTCTTTTTGATATCGCGGATGGAACACCGCAAGGCAAAGCCTTGGATATTGCCGAAGCCGGGCCAGTCGAAGGTTTCGATGCCAGCCTCAAGGGCACGACGGACTATGCGGATATTGCCGGCGCGGACGTTTGCATCGTGACAGCGGGTGTTCCACGCAAACCTGGGATGAGCCGCGACGACCTTCTTGGCATCAATCTGAAAGTCATGAAGGCTGTCGGAGAGGGCATAAAGGCCAATGCGCCGAACGCATTTGTCATCTGCATAACGAACCCTCTTGATGCGATGGTCTGGGCGCTTCGCGAGTATTCCGGGCTGCCACACAACATGGTCTGCGGTATGGCCGGCATTCTGGATTCCGCGCGGTTCCGGCACTTTCTAAGCTTAGAATTCGACGTTTCGATGAAAGATGTAACTGCATTTGTCCTCGGTGGTCACGGCGACACTATGGTGCCGCTGGTGCGGTATTCAACCGTTGCGGGCATTCCGCTTCCGGATCTTGTCGAGATGGGTTGGACAACACAGGAAAAGCTCGACGCTGTCGTTCAGCGCACGCGTGATGGCGGTGCAGAGATCGTTGGTCTTCTTGGAAACGGATCGGCGTTTTATGCACCAGCTACGAGCGCGATCGAAATGGCCGAGGCCTATCTAAAAGACCAAAAACGATTGTTGCCCTGTGCAGCATTTGTTGAAGGAGCGTTGGGATTAAAGGGCATGTATGTCGGAGTGCCAACAGTCATCGGTTCAGGCGGAATCGAAAGGATCGTCGACATTAAGATGTCAAAAGACGAACAGGCTATGTTCGACAAATCGGTCGACGCCGTTAACGGATTGGTTGACGCATGCAAAGGGATAGACGGGGGATTGGGCTAGCTTGCCTGAAGCTAACCGAGTAAGTTTCCAACGAGAGTGGTAGCCACTTTATACAAACTGTTTAGGTGGCCTGTTGCCACCCAAATGCGATTGTTGGATCAACAGCAGGTTACTAGTCCAAGCGTATCCAATCGAGAGAGCAGGCATTTGAAGGACACCCAAACCGACAAAGAAGTGCCCGCAATTGACGGAATACGTTACTTGCGATTGCTTGGTGGGCTGCACGCGAGGCTAAATCCGAAGTGGTACCTGGAAGTAGGCACATTCAAGGGACGAAGTCTGTCGAAAGTTGACTGCAATTTTGTTGCCGTTGATCCAGAGTTTCGCCTCAAGGCACCGCTCAATCATCCTGGTGCCACTCAGATGCATCTGTTTCAGCAGACCAGCGACGACTTTTTTGCCTCGGGGTTTGCAGAGCGAAATGAAATTCGGTTCGACTTTGCATTTCTCGACGGCCTTCATCACTACGAAGTCCTGCTTCGCGATTTCATAAACGCGGAAAAGTTGATGTCCAAAGGCAGCGTCATTGCACTTCATGATTGCTGTCCATCAACGGTCGAAATGACGTCGCGCGAGCAAATTCAAGGAGCATGGACCGGCGACGTTTGGAAGACACTTCTGATATTGCTACGAAACCGTCCTGATCTTGACATTCAAGTCGCGACCGCAGCCCCAACCGGTCTTGCGGTAATCCGAAATCTCGACCCAGACAACTCGGTTCTTTCTGACCGCTATGACACTCTGACCCGCGAGTATGATCGGATTGGGATCACAGATATCGACGGTGGCATCGCCGGATACTATGAAAATTTCGAACTTCGTGCGCCGGAAGAAGTCATCGAGATTTTTAGGTAATTCAGTTTCACAATTTGTTAACCTGTGATCACACATTTTGGGCGTGTGATCACAAATTGTGGAATTTCCAGTCAAAATCGAAAAATTACAGGGAACCCCCTTTGTTCTCACAGTTTTTTCGTGCCAATGCGCTGAGAAAGGCCGGACAAAGGAGACCCATGTGAATATCCACGAATATCAGGCAAAGGCGCTGCTTCGTGACTATGGGGCCCCGGTGTCAGACGGACGTGCGGTCCTTCGCGCTGAAGAGGCAAAAACAGCCGCAGGCGAATTGGATGGGCCACTTTGGGTCGTGAAGGCACAAATTCATGCCGGTGGCCGAGGGAAAGGCACATTCAAAGAAGCAGATGCCGGCGATGCCGGTGGTGTTCGGCTGGCAAATTCGGTCGAAGAAGCGGCTGAGGAGGCCAAGCGGATGCTGGGTCGCACGCTGGTAACAAAACAGACTGGACCCGCAGGCAAGCAGGTTAACCGGATTTATATTGAGGATGGCGCCGGAATTGATAGCGAGCTTTATCTCGCTCTTCTCGTTGATCGCGGAACCAGCCGGATTTCGTTTGTCGCATCGACGGAAGGTGGCATGGACATCGAAGAGGTTGCCGAGAATACACCTGAAAAAATACTCTCTTTCAGTGTGGATCCAGCAACCGGTTTTCAAGCGTTTCACGGACGTCGAATTGCATTTGCGCTGGGGCTTGCCGGTAATCAGGTCAAGCAATGCGTCAAACTGATGGGCACGCTATATGGGCTCTTCGTCGAAAAAGACATGGAGATGCTGGAAATTAACCCGCTGATCGTGACCGACAAAGGCGATTTGAAGTGTCTGGATGCAAAGATGGGTTTTGATGGTAACGCTGTCTATCGGCATCCCGATATCGCCGAACTGCGTGACACAACCGAAGAAGATCCCAAGGAGCTGGAAGCGTCCAAATTCGACCTCAACTACATTGCTCTGGACGGCGAGATCGGCTGTATGGTCAATGGCGCAGGGCTCGCAATGGCCACTATGGATATCATTAAGCTTTTCGGCTCTGAGCCTGCCAATTTCCTTGACGTAGGTGGTGGCGCAACCAAGGAGAAGGTGACCGAAGCATTCAAGATCATCACGTCTGACCCACAGGTCAAAGGAATCCTGGTCAATATATTCGGCGGCATTATGCGTTGCGATGTCATCGCCGAGGGCGTTGTTGCAGCCGTTAAAGAAGTGGGCCTTCAGGTGCCGCTGGTGGTGCGACTGGAGGGCACGAATGTCGAAGAAGGCAAGCGTATCATAAATGAAAGCGACGTTGACGTGATTGCAGCCGATGACCTGAAAGACGGGGCCGAGAAGATTGTCAAAGCGGTGAAGGGGTAACGATTATGGCCATACTCGTAGATGAAAACACCGCGGTAATTTGCCAGGGCTTCACCGGCTCGCAGGGTACATTCCATTCTGAACAGGCAATTGCCTATGGGACCAAAATGGTTGGCGGTGTGACGCCTGGGAAAGGCGGACAAAACCACTTGGACTTGCCAGTATTCAATTCCTGTCACGAGGCAGTGGCAAAAACCGGTGCAAATGCTTCTGTCATTTACGTTCCACCGCCGTTTGCCGCGGATTCAATCCTTGAAGCTATCGACGCCGAAATTCCGCTGGTGGTTTGCATCACCGAGGGCATTCCCGTTCTGGATATGATGAATGTCAAACGTGCGCTTGAAACCAGCGACACAATTCTTGTTGGTCCGAATTGTCCAGGTGTCATAACACCGGACGCTTGCAAAATCGGTATTATGCCCGGCCACATCCACAAACGCGGGTCCGTGGGCGTTGTTAGCCGCTCAGGCACACTAACTTACGAGGCCGTCAAGCAAACCAGCGATGTTGGCCTTGGCCAGTCGACTTGTGTCGGCATCGGTGGCGACCCGATTAAGGGGACCGAGCATCTGGAGGTGTTGGAATGGTTTTTGGCTGACGATGAAACCCAGTCGATCATCATGATCGGCGAGATCGGCGGATCCGCCGAGGAGGATGCCGCGCAGTATTTGAAGGATGAAGCCAAGAATGGCCGATCCAAACCTTGTGCCGGGTTCATCGCCGGCCGCACTGCCCCACCGGGCCGCCGCATGGGCCATGCTGGCGCAATTGTGAGTGGCGGAAAAGGCGGTGCCGAGGACAAGATAGAAGCAATGCGTTCGGCGGGAATTGTCGTGGCCGACAGTCCCGCAGGTCTGGGAGAAGCGATGCTGGAGGCAATTGGGTGACATTGACAGGCGCGGCGACCGCGCTTGCTGCGGCGAGCGCATTTTGGGGCACACCGGTTCATGCCGATATGGCTACCGCGCTTTCGCTTTGTTTGGATACCGACTTGGATATCCAAGCGCGCGCCGCCGCATTTGAAAATCAAGGGTGGTCGCCGGTTGCCGACGAGAATGAATTGCTCGAAATTCATGCATCCGGCGCGACTTTGCTTGCCCTAGACGCGCTGGAGCCTTCCAGTTGGTCCGAAACTCGGACGTGGGCATATGGGTTCGCGCAAGAACTGCTGCGCCGGCCCGAATTCGTCAAGGCCATCGCGTTGCGGTCGCCTAGCTTTCATTCAGCAATTGTTCTTCAGCGAAACTTGGCAGGTCTGCAAACCTGTCTATATGCAGGGAATGATCCAGATCTCGGCCCCGTTGCACAAATCCTGGACGGCTCGATTTTGCGCACAATCGGATCGATCCAGCGGATTCGCGGCGACGGACCAAAATCGTCAATTGCTGCGCATTTCCTTGACGAAACCGGACGTGCCCAAATCGCCCCGCCTTTGCAGTTTGGCGCGACCTTTAGTGTTGTCCTCGACCGGCAGCTCGGTGATTTGCAATGAAGGTGTACAGCTAGAGCCATGCCGATATTCCAACATAACGGCAGAATCCACGCCTTCATTCACATTCCGAAATGTGGCGGCACTACCATTGAAGCGATGTTGACAGACCGGTTTGGCGACATTGGTTTCCTAGACGAGCGTTACTATGGGCGAACCGAGCCGTACCGTTGGTCAAAATGTTCGCCACAGCACCTTGTGTGGGACGACTTTCTGCGCCTGATTCCTGAGGCAATGATCGACCGGGTATTTACGGTCACTCGCCACCCCCTGACTCGATTTGCTTCGAGCTATAATTTCTATGCCCGCGCTGGAGCCGTTCCGGCAGGCATGAGTCCCGAAGAATGGTTCAAACAGGTTGCGGGATCGTCAGATCTGCTGCCCTTCCGCGCCGACAATCACTTGCGCCGGCAATCAGAATTTGTCCCCGACAAAGCCACTGTGTTTCGGCTGGAGGATGGCCTGCAGGCCGTATCAGATTGGCTGGATGCAAAATTCGGTGTCACCGGAATGGGAGCTACGAGGGACGGAAACGTTGCGCCGGTTCCAGACGACGGTCGTTTTCAGACCGTGCCGCTTTCCGCCTCGCTCCGCCGCAATGTGGAAACGTATTATGCCGATGATTTTGCCCGTTTCGGCTATCAACCCGATCCTGATCGCGAGATAGTTTTGACTGTCCCAAAGCCCCGCCGTGACAGCCTGGCATCGAGGTTGCACATCAAATTAATGGCGCGGCGCATCGAACATCGTGTCCGCCGTTTGGAAAGCCGCGCCCTTACTGCCGCGACCCAAATTCAGCGCCCGATAGGGCCTGCAACACGACCTAATTCGCAAATTCGCCAAAGGTGACAATATGACCGACCAATCCGCGAATGACATCTTCAAAGCTTCGTCTTTTTTGCAGGGGCATAACGCCGAGTATATCGAACAGCTCTACGCAAAGTTCGCCAACGACCCAAGCGCCGTTGACGCTGCCTGGCAATCGTTTTTTCGCGAGCTGGGCGATACCGAGATTGACGCCAAACGCGAGGCCGCGGGTCCAAGTTGGGCACGAACTGACTGGCCACCCCAGCCTGCAGATGAATTGACCGCGGCGCTTGATGGTCAGTGGGGTGCACTTGGCCCGGCAGAGGCGGACGGCGCTGCCGCAAAGATTAAATCAAAGGCTGCGGAAAAAGGCGTTGAAGTAACGGACGACCAAGTCAAACGCGCCGTGCTGGATTCCCTGCGCGCGTTAATGATCATTCGTGCCTATCGGATCAGAGGCCACCTTGTTGCTGACCTTGACCCACTGGGGATGCGTGAAGAGACACCGCATCCAGAGCTTGACCCGAGAAGCTATGGCTTCAGTGACTCTGATATGGATCGGCCAATCTTTATCGACAATGTATTAGGACTAGAGATGGCCTCGATGCGCGAGATTTTGGCCATCGTAAAGCGGACATATTGCGGCACATTCGCTCTGCAGTACATGCATATCTCCAAACCCGAAGAAGCCGCATGGCTGAAGGAACGCATCGAAGGTTTTGGTAAGGAAATCGCTTTTACGCGCGAGGGTCGAAAAGCAATCTTGAACAAATTGGTCGAAGCCGAAGGCTTTGAAAAATTTCTTCATGTCAAATACGTGGGCACCAAGCGGTTTGGATTGGATGGTGGCGAAAGCCTGATCCCAGCGATGGAGCAAATCGTCAAGCGCGGCGGCGCGATGGGCGTCGAGCAGGTCATCATCGGGATGCCTCACCGCGGCCGGTTGAGCGTTTTGGCAAACGTCATGGCCAAGCCTTATCGCGCTATCTTCAACGAATTTCAGGGCGGCAGTTTCAAGCCCGAAGATGTCGACGGTTCGGGTGACGTCAAATACCATCTTGGCGCCTCGTCTGATCGTGAATTTGACGGCAACTCCGTGCACCTGAGTCTGACGGCAAACCCGTCGCATCTTGAAGCGGTGAACCCTGTGGTCCTCGGCAAAGTGCGGGCGAAACAGGATCAACTGCGCGATGACACGCGGTCAAAGGTTCTTTCCATTCTTCTTCACGGCGACGCCGCGTTCGCGGGGCAAGGCATCATTGCCGAATGCTTTGGCCTTTCCGGGCTGCGTGGCCACAAAACCGGCGGCACGATCCATATTATCGTGAACAACCAGATCGGCTTTACGACAGCGCCACATTTCAGCCGTTCGTCACCGTATCCAACCGATATCGCGCTCATGGTTGAAGCGCCGATTTTCCACGTGAATGGCGACGACCCGGAGGCGGTTGTTCATGCCGCAAAAGTCGCGACTGAGTTTCGTCAGAAATTCGGCAAGGACGTTGTCATTGATGTGTTTTGCTATCGCCGTTTCGGTCACAACGAGGGCGACGAGCCAATGTTCACCAACCCGATAATGTATAACAAAATCAAGGGCCACAAGACCACGCTATCAATTTACACGGATTTGTTGGTGAAGGACGGATTGATCCCCGAGGGTGAGATCGAAGACATGAAGGCCGGATTCCAGGCCTATCTGAATGAGGAGTTCGAAGCTGGTAAGAACTACAAGCCCAATAAAGCGGATTGGCTGGACGGTCGGTGGTCGCACTTGGACAAACAGGACGAGGATTATCAGCGCGGTGCGACGGAAATCAAAGAAGAAACATTCGACGACATCGGCCAAGCTCTAACCCGGCTGCCGAGTGAATTTCCCGTACACAAGACCGTTGGAAGGCTGTTTGAAACTAAAAAGGCAATGTTTGAAACCGGACAAGGATTCGACTGGGCAACGGCCGAAGCCTTGGCATTTGGATCACTTCTTTTGGAAGGATATCCGGTTCGCCTTGCCGGACAGGACTCTACACGCGGGACATTCAGCCAACGGCATTCGGGCATTGTAAACCAGGACACCGAGGAAAGGTACTACCCGCTGAATTCGATCCGGGCCGGTCAAGCGAGATATGAAGTTATCGACTCGATGCTCTCAGAGTATGCCGTGCTCGGTTTTGAGTATGGCTACACGCTAGCGGAACCAAACTCGCTCGTGATGTGGGAAGCGCAATTTGGCGATTTTGCCAATGGCGCACAGATCATGTTCGACCAATTTATCTCGTCCGGCGAAAGAAAGTGGCTTCGAATGTCCGGACTTGTCATGCTTTTGCCGCACGGGTTTGAAGGACAGGGCCCCGAACACTCTTCAGCCAGACTCGAGCGGTTCCTGCAAATGTGTGCAGAGGACAACTGGATCGTCGCCAACTGCACGACACCGGCGAACTACTTTCACATCCTTCGGCGCCAGATGCATCGGTCTTATCGAAAACCGCTGGTTCTCATGACGCCGAAATCGCTACTTCGTCACAAGCTGGCAATTAACAACAAGGAAGATTTTGTAACCGGATCCAGTTTTCACCGGGTCCTTTGGGATGACGCTCAGAAGGGGCATTCGGATACAAAGCTGCAATCAGACGCAAAGATAAAACGAGTGGTGCTGTGTTCAGGAAAAGTCTACTTCGATTTGCTTGAAGAACGAGATGCACGTGGCATCGATGACATATATCTGATGCGTGTCGAACAATTCTATCCGTTCCCGGCGCTTTCGATGGTGAACGAGATGAAGCGCTTTCCCAATGCGGACTGGGTGTGGTGTCAGGAAGAACCAAAAAATCAAGGGGCATGGTTCTTTATGGAGCCCAACATCGAGTGGGTGCTGACCCGGATCGGCGCAAATACCACGCGAGCATCCTATGTCGGGCGACCGGCCGCGGCATCACCTGCGACCGGATTAGCTTCGATGCACAAATCACAACAAGAAGCGCTGGTTAACGACGCGCTGACACTGGAAGGGTAACCATAATGGCAACGGAAATCCGAGTTCCGACGCTAGGCGAAAGCGTCACCGAGGCCACGGTTGCGACCTGGTTCAAGAAACCGGGCGAAAGCATTGCTGTGGACGAGATGCTGTGTGAGCTGGAAACCGACAAAGTCACTGTTGAAGTGCCGTCACCAGCAGCGGGCACTTTGGCCGAAATCGTCGCAAAAGAGGGCGAGACAGTTGGGGTCGATGCGCTTCTGGCCACATTGAACGAAGGCAAGAGCGGTGCGGCTGACTCTGAGCCACCCAAGACCGAAAAACCGGTCGCCGCATCGAAATCAGTCACAAATGGCAAATCAGCCGGCGGCAAATCGATTGACGTCATGGTGCCCGCGCTGGGCGAAAGCGTCACAGAGGCGACTGTATCGACTTGGTTCAAGGCGGTCGGCGACAGCGTTACACAAGACGAAATGCTGTGCGAGCTGGAGACCGACAAGGTGTCAGTTGAAGTGCCAGCTCCGTCTGCAGGTGTCTTGGCCGAAGTGTTGAAAGCGGAAGGCGATACCGTTGAGGCGGGCGGCAAACTGGCGGTGCTGTCAGCCGGCTCGGATGCGGCTGCGACGACCGCGCCAGCGACGACGCCGCAAGAGCCGGCATCAGGTGCCGCAGTCGTCGGAAAAGATGTCGAAGACGCACCGTCGGCGAAAAAGATGATGGCAGAGCACAATATCTCGGCCGATGACGTGTCTGGCTCTGGCAAGGACGGTCGGATCATGAAGGAAGACGTTCAGAAAGCACTGGCAAACCCCGCACCGAAGGAAGAAGCGCCCTCTGCCCCTGCCCCCGCACAAGTGCCGCGAGCGCCTGTGGCAGTCGAAGATGCCGAAAGAGAAGAGCGCGTTAAAATGACACGCCTGCGTCAGACGATTGCGCGGCGATTGAAGGATGCCCAAAATACAGCTGCGATGCTGACCACCTACAACGAGGTGGATATGTCGAGCGTCATGGGGCTTCGGAAAGAATACAAGGAGCTTTTTGAGAAGAAGCACGGCGTCAAACTCGGTTTCATGTCGTTTTTTACCAAGGCTTGCTGCCACGCCCTGAGGGAAGTGCCGGAAGTCAACGCCGAGATTGATGGGACAGACTTAGTTTATAAAAGCTTTGTCCACATGGGCATAGCGGTCGGCACGCCCAACGGCCTCGTCGTGCCAGTGGTGCGCGACGCCGATCAGATGTCATTTGCCGCGATCGAGAAAAAGATCAACGAACTTGGCGCCCGCGCGCGCGACGGCAAACTCAGCATGGCTGAAATGCAGGGGGGGACGTTCACAATTTCGAACGGCGGGGTCTATGGCTCGCTGATGTCATCGCCAATTTTGAACCCGCCGCAATCCGGTATTCTTGGCATGCACAAGATCCAAGAGCGACCGATGGTGGTGAATGGCGAGATCGTCGCCCGGCCGATGATGTATTTGGCGCTGAGCTATGATCACAGAATCGTCGATGGCAAGGGAGCCGTAACGTTCCTTGTGCGCATCAAAGAAGCGCTTGAAGATCCGCGCCGACTTCTAATGGATCTTTAGGATCGTCGTCGTGATAAGGTTTACGGACAAAGGCAAGAACGGATGATGTCCGCTGACGATATCCGACGCGCACGGTTTTATGTGTGGTCCCTTTGGGGCATCGCGCTGTTGGCGGTCTGGATGTATTTCTTTGGCGACCCAGACGCACGCGAGCCCAGTCTCGGCATCGCGATTTTAGGCGCGATTGCAGTTATTCTTTACCTCGTGACCTGGCGCGACCGGGGTGGACACTGGCTGTTGGTTTTGTTCAGTGT
>JBPCWO010000032.1:0-7302 GCA_051009475.1 Boseongicola sp. | reverse complement strand
CGGAAGAAGGATCTCGCCCGCAGTAATGGAAACACCATTTGCTATCGGTGCAGGCCAAATGAATGGCCAGTATGCCGTGGATACAGCCACTCGCATCCGATGACCGGACGGCAATCTGTATGCACAGCTGTCCAAATCAATGGTGATCTGAATTGGAACTCCTGGCTCGAGAGCCACCGGGTTTGCATGGCTCTGGTAATGCCTCAGATTTAGCAAGCCATGAGAGATCAGAATCGAAGTGCCGTCCGGTCGTAAGTCGGACAGCCTGACTGCAATCTGTCCGCATGAAGCGTTTGGGACCAAAGTCAGTGAAACCCGGGCCATTCCAACTATATTTGTGGCATCTTCCAGCATTGAGCTATCAAAACAGGCGGACATGGCATCGTCGTCAGTCTGGTCGCTAGGCAATTCCGGGCCGAATGCGAACGGAAAATATTCTCCTGCTCCATCGCCGCAGGTTTGGGGCGAGTTGAGGTCGATCTTAAACGGGCTGGCTTTGCCCAGAGTTCCGTCGCCGAACGGCAGCGACCGAATTTGGGCCGGATCAGAAACTGCGATCCACTGTCCTGGTCGCTCGCTGACCCATCTCTCTGGCGCAATAGATTCCATAAGATAAACGCGCTGCAATGGGTCGCTCGGAACGCCGGTGTCCATGCCCTTCAGCCAATGGTCCCACCAGCGTAGGGCCTCCTGAAGAAATCCGATCCGCGGTTCAGGTGCCGCGTAGTGCGGATATTTGTGAATCCACGGACCAATTATCGTCTTGATAGGGCATCGCAGATTTCTTGCGAGATGTTCAGGCGTGTTGCGATATCCGTCGTGCCAACCTCCTAGCGACAAAACGGCCGCATCGATCGCATCGTAATCTTCACAAACCGAGCCATGCTCCCAGTAAGCATCACGTCGTTGGTGCGCGAGCCAGGTTTCCAACAGAAATGGCTGTGTTTTCAGGCGCTCCAGCCACATTTCGCGCCATCGGTCGCCGACAACCTCTGGATCCGGCGGGCGCGACGAATAGGCGAGCATCTGGGACGCCCAGCCAAGGTTTTCGCCCAGCATGCAGCCGCCCTTGTAGTGGATATCATCAGCATAGCGGTCGACGGTTGAGCACAAGGTTATGATCGCCTTTAGCCCTTCTGGTCTCAGAGCCGCTACTTGCAACGAGTTGAACCCACCCCAACTGATCCCCATCATCCCCCAATCTCCGGTTGACCAAGGTTGGTTCCTGACCCAGTCCATAACGGCGATGGCATCGTCCCACTCTTGTTGGGTGTATTCGTCAACCATAATCCCGTCGCTGTCGCCGCTGCCGCGCATGTCAACGCGGATGCAGGCGTATCCGTGTCCGGCGAGATAAGGATGCGTCAACTCATCTCTTGCGATAGTTCCGTCGCGCTTTCGGTAGGGGAGATGCTCAAGAATTGCAGGCACAGGATTTTCTTCCGCGTCGTCGGGCAGCCAGATACGAGCTGATAGCCGAGTGCCGTCGGCCATAACTATTCCCTTGTCGGGCAATTCGATAACGTTTCTTGGAAAATTTGTGCGCGTTGTCATGCTTTCCACTAACTATTTAGTGTCGCCACGGCGAAACCGCGTTCAACCCGAAATTTAGGCGACCACTGATTTGCAATCCGGGGGGACCATGAGCCAATAGCGCCGGTGATCATTGATTTTTTGCCAAACAGCTTTCAGCAGCTATTGCGGAATTTCCAGCGGTAGCGCTTAATTTGTATCGGTGCTGTTTTCATCGCTATCCGAAGCTTCGGTTAACGCGCCGTCGTCCCAGGTGCCAGATCGTTCCTCGCCGCTGGAATAACGAATTGTGCCTTCACCTTGGCGCTTGCCCTTGACGAATGTGCCCTCGTAAACGTCACCGTTTGCGTAAGTAGCTACGCCTTGCCCGTCAATCTCTCCACCACTCCAAGAGCCGGTGTATGTAAATCCGTCGGGCATAGTAATGGAGCCCTGGCCCTCTCTTTGCCCGGCGACAAAATTACCTTCGTAGACAGTGCCATCGGAGTATTCAGCTACGCCTTCACCTTCGCGCTGTCCATTCGCCCATTGGCCTTCGTAGACATACCCGTCAGCAAAAGTCATCTTGCCTGTGCCATCCATCTTGGCGTCTTTGAATTCGCCTTCATACACCAAGCCATTCGCATACGTGGCAACGCCTGAGCCCTCGATAACCCCTGCTGCCCATTCGCCATCATATGTATTGCCGTCGGGGTAGGTGATCTTGCCTGAACCATCTGCAAGATCATCTTTGAAAGCACCCGCATACACGGACCCGTCGGGATACGTCACAGTCCCTTCACCCTCTATTCTTCCGGCAATCCACTGACCGGCATAGATATAGCCGTCGGTCCCCGTAAATGTGCCCTGCCCATGTCTGCGATCATCTAGAAAATCACCGTTGTAAACATCGCCATTTGCATAAATGACTTTTCCGGCACCTTGCCGTTTCCCTGCTGCCAGCGCACCTTCGTAGATATCGCCATTCGGCTGCGTCAGAACGCCCTGACCGTTGATTTGGCCATCGCTCCACTCGCCGACATAAGTCAGTCCATCGGGCATTGTGAGCGTTCCCTTACCTTCGCGCGCGCCGCGCAAAAGTTGACCCTCATAAACCGCACCGTCGGGGTACTGTATTCGACCAGTGCCTTCTTTGATTCCTTTGGCCCAAGCTCCTTCGTAGACATATCCATTCGGGCTTTCCATTCGCCCTTGGCCATCATGCAATGCATCGGCGAAACCGCCCTCATAGCGAACGCCGTTCGCATAGTTGGCTACGCCCTGGCCGTTGATTTTTCCGTCCAACCAGTCGCCATCATAGGTGCCGCCATCTGCAAACACGATATTGCCCTTGCCTTCGGGTTTTCCGGCAATAAATCCGCCTTCGTAAACTGAACCGTTGGGGAATTCAGCGCGGCCTTGACCTCGAATCTCACCGTCGATCCACTCGCCGGAGTAGACGTAGCCATTTGGGAGGCGGTAAGTGCCAGTCCCATGTTGCTTGCCGTCCTTGAAAGTACCTTCGTAGACCCCGCCGTCGTCATATTGCTTGGTGATGACGCGATTGTCCTGTGCGGCGGCATGCCCCGCAATCCCTAGTGCAAGTACAGTCAGGCTTGCACCCAGTCCCAGTCTCAATCTTTCAACCACGTTCGGATCCACCCGCGTTTTTCCAATGTCACGCAAATCTAGTGGAGCCTCAGACCGCCCGCAACGCTTTTCCCAAGTCGTGTGTCGGGTCTTCCTCTCCCGCGCATCTCTGATAAGACGACTTCAAGTCAAAGGAGAGGTAGATGGGCAACCGCTTCAGGATCACACTCGCGCAAATGAATCCCACTGTCGGCGACCTGGACGGCAACGCGAAAATGGCAAAACGCGCGTGGTTGGCGGGTAAGCAAGCTGATGCGGATTTCGTTGCGCTGACCGAAATGTTTATTACCGGATACAACACTCAAGATTTGGTAATGAAACCTGCTTTTGCACGCGATGCGATGGCTCATATCGAGACGCTTAGGCAGGAATGCAAAGATGGCCCGGCGCTGGGTATTGGTGGGCCGCTATTGCAGGAAGGCAAACTTTTCAATGCATATCACGTTCTGAAAGACGGGCGATTGGTGCGCCAAGTCCTTAAGCATCATCTACCAAATGAAACGGTTTTCGACGAAGTGCGCCTTTTTGAAAAAGGCCCGATAGCCGGGCCGTATGATTTAGGTATTATCCGCGTCGGAACGCCAATTTGTGAAGATGCCTGGCACGAAGATGTCGCCGAAGCGTTAGAGGAATCAGGTGCTGAGTTATTGTTGGTTCCGAATGGATCCCCTTATTTTCGAGGTAAATATGACGTCCGGCTCAACCAAATGGTGGCCCGGACGGTAGAAACCGGATTACCAGTGATTTACCTCAATATGATTGGTGGACAAGACGACCAGGTATTTGACGGCTGCACATTTGTTTTGAACCCAGGCGGAGATCTGGCAGTTCGGCTGCCAGTGTTCGACGAGGCAATTGTTCATGTCGATTTCGAAGAATCCGAGTCCGGATGGCGGGCACTGCCAAGCAAAATCGACGAATTGCCCGACGAATGGGAGCAGGACTATCGGGTAATGGTTGAATCGGTGCGGGATTATTTCCGCAAAACCGGGTTTAAGAAGGCTTTGCTTGGTCTTTCAGGTGGGATCGATTCGGCGCTGGTCGCGGCTATTGCGACTGACGCGCTGGGCGCAGAAAATGTTCGATGCGTGATGCTGCCATCGCGATTCACTTCTGAGGTGTCGATCCACGACGCGAATGAAGTCGCAGAGAATCTTGGTGCCAGAATTGATACCGTTTCAATCAAAGAACCAGTCGATGCCGTAGAAGGCGCATTGAGCGATTTGTTTTCGGGCGAAAAACCAGGATTAACTGAAGAGAATATCCAATCCCGTCTCCGCGCCGACATCCTGATGGCAATATCTAACAAGTTTGGAGAAATGTTGCTTACAACTGGCAATAAATCTGAAATCGCCGTTGGTTACGCCACGATTTATGGTGATATGGCCGGGGGCTACAATCCTATCAAAGACCTTTACAAAACGCGGGTTTTTGAAACCTGCCGCTGGCGAAATACCAACCACCGCAGCTGGATGTTGGGCCCGTCTGGCGAAGTAATACCTAGTCGGGTGATAGATAAACCGCCTACAGCCGAGCTTCGCGAAGTTCAGAAAGACAGCGATAGCCTTCCGCCATACGAAGTGCTCGACGTTATACTTGAGGCTCTCGTAGATGACGAAAAGTCAGTAGGTGACGTTGTTGCAATGGGATTTGAGCCTGAAACGATCAAGAAGGTTGAGCGTCTGTTATATCTTTCCGAATACAAAAGATTTCAGTCTGCGCCAGGAGCTCGTTTGACAGTGCGTTCACTTTGGCTCGACCGCCGCTATCCAATTGTGAATCGTTGGCGCGATCCGGGTGAGTAAGTAAGTAAGAGGTAATCCTGAATTCTGAACAAAATGTTTGGTTGGGGGCACTCATCTCGGCATTTGGGAGTTCTACGCAATTGCTTGAATGCGCTTTGTACCGCGCGCAGCAATCGACTCGGCGTTGTAGCTAGCGACAGGTAAGTGAAACTCTATTCTATGGATTGCATTATGAATCACGTGGCGAATATTTGTCACGTGCACCTGACAGATCGCGTCAAGTTGCATCATATTAATGCGCGACCCCGGCGGAGCGTCAAATTCTAGAATCAACCGACGAGTGCTGCGGTCGATCTGAGATGGTAGAAGTTTTAAATTGATGAATGTTGCGGTGTGCTTTGCTACCTGATCAACAATGGTGTTCAAGAAGAGCCGCAGCATTGCTTCATCCACCTCGAGAACGCACTCCGGAAAGTTGATTTTTAGTCGTGCCTGCGGATCTGCAAGGGTCGCAAATTCACGGCACAACTGCCCGAAATCCACGCATTCTGGTTCTTTGTTCGCTATCGCGTCAGCATTTGTTGCACGTTGGTCGATTTTTTGGAGGGATCGCGCGGCAGTTTCTTCCAAAAGCGATGCAATTGATCCGATTTCTTTAGCAGAATCAGGTTCGCGCTTCAGCATTCTGCTAAGGCTTAAGATATTGTTGAGTGGCCCTCGCGCATCCTGGACAGCATTTGCCGCGACAACGTGCCATTGATCCGCGCGCCGATGAAGGCGTTGATACGCTAAGGATTGAATTGCAAATGCGTCTTTGAGCGAACTGATATCGACCGACGAACCGACAATAGTATGTATACCGTTGTTATCCGAAATCGGAGCAAGCGTGGTTAACCACCAGCGGCGGCCATCGGGCAAGTCCAGGTTTTCGTGGAACGTGTATTTTGAGCCGCTGGCGCAGCAGGCCCGATAGTTCACCAAAGCTACATTCGCAGCGCGTGGAGGCAAAACTTCGTCAGGCCGCTTGTCTGCAATTTCGCTTACCGCCAAGCCAGTGACTTGAGAATACGCTGCATTCGCGCCGAGGAACCGAAATTCCTGCTGGTCCTCGACTGACAGAATAAACATGGGATTTGGGGTAAATTCGAGCGCACCGAGGATGTCCTCGGGCGCCCGATGGGTGGATGTGGTCAACAATTTGACAGCTCCGTTCTGGGCGGTTTGGCATTCTGCTTGGCTAAGAGCTAGCGATCGTTGGTTAACGCCAGATTGCGGCGAAGAAGAAATCTAAGACCTAGCTTGCATTTTATGCTTTGGATTTTAGCCTTTGGAAGCTCCGGCAACCTGTGGATATGGACAAAATGAGCCACGTGTGAAACAGCGTCGCCGGATCAGGAGACACTTATGACGGTAACCCGATTTGCCCCGTCGCCGACCGGCTATCTGCATGTTGGCAACCTTCGCGCCGCGCTTTTCAACTGGCTGATCGCGCGCAAGGCGGGCGGTACTTTCGTGCTGCGAATGGACGATACCGACCCCGAGCGTTCCAAGCAGGAGTACATTGACGCGATCAAGGAAGATCTTGAATGGCTTGGCCTGACCTGGGATCGCGAAGAACATCAGTCAGCACGCCTTGATCGCTATGCGGACGCCGCTGAAAAATTGCGCGATCTGGGAAGGCTCTACGAAGCTTGGGAGACTCCGACCGAGTTGGACCTTAAGCGAAAGAAGCTCTTAAACATGGGGCGGCCACCGATTTATGATCGTGCGGCACTCAGCTTGACCGATGCGGAAAGGGCGGCATTTCGGAGCGAGCGAGGGCAGGGCGTCTGGCGTTTCAAGTTGGATCAGGAACGAATTGAGTGGACGGACGGCATATTGGGCGAAGTTTCCATTGACGCTGCTTCTGTTTCTGACCCTGTCCTAATTCGACAGGACGGACAGGTGCTTTATACATTGGCGTCCGTTGTCGATGACACCGAGATGGGGATAACCAACGTTGTGCGTGGTTCCGACCATGTAACGAATACAGCCACACAAATTCAGATGATCCGGGCGGTTGGTGGTCAAATGCCAGAATTCGCTCATCATTCCTTGCTGACCGGACCTGGTGGAGAGGCGCTTTCCAAGCGGTTAGGGACACTGGCCCTGCGGGATATGCGTGATCGCGGGATCGAGCCGATGGCGATACTCAGCTTGATGGCGCGGATCGGCTCGTCGGACCCAGTTGAACTTCGGTCAAGCCACTCTGAACTGATTGATGGTTTCGATATCTCACACTTTGGCTCGGCGCCCACGAAATTGGACGTTGAAGACCTGATTCCGATGACCGCACGGTCGGTTCAGGCACTGCCGGCAAGTGCAGTTGGCGACGAATTACGACGCGCGGATGTTC
>JBPCWO010000031.1:0-13680 GCA_051009475.1 Boseongicola sp. | reverse complement strand
ATATAACTGAGATTGCGAATAGTTCGCATGTGCGAAATTGAAAGGTCCGACCCCGATGACACTTAATCGTCGCGACATTCTTGCCGGAATCGGCGGGGCACTCGCCGCACCGGCCTTTGTGTCGCCGGTATTTGCGGCCGACACGCCTCTTAGAGTTGTCGCAACGACCGGTATGATTGCCGATGCGGCGCACCGTGTAGGCGGTGATCTGGCAGAAGTTCGCGGTCTGATGGGTCCGGGCGTTGACCCGCACGCCTACCGTCAGACCCGAACCGATATTCTTGCGATGGTTCGCGCGGACCTGGTGCTTTGGAACGGTCTCTATCTTGAAGCCCAGATGGAAGACTTCTTCGCCGACCTTGCGCGAAAGACAAACGTGATCGCCGTGGCCGACGGCGTTCCCGCGGCTGATCTTGTTTCGCACGACACTTATACTGACCGTTTCGACCCGCACGTATGGATGGATCCGACACTTTGGGTTCACGTCGTTGAAGCCGTGCGCAGTGCGATGACGGACGCAGCTCCGAACAAAGGGGACATATTCGCTGAACGGGCAAGCGCCTATACCGTTGAGGTGTCGCAGATAGGGGACTATGCCACTGAAGTTCTTGCCACCGTTCCAGACACGTCACGCATTCTCGTCACCGCGCACGACGCCTTCAACTATTTCGGCCGCGCCTACGGCTTTGAGGTTGTTGGCATCCAGGGGATTTCCACCGAAAGCGAAGCGGGTGTGAACCGGATCAGCACGATCGTCGACATGATCGTGGATCGGGGCATTGCCGCTGTTTTCGTGGAAAGCTCGGTCTCTGATCGCTCGATCCGGGCTCTTGCCGAGGGCGCGGCTGCCAAGGGTCACGACCTCAAGATCGGCGGCGAGCTTTTCTCGGACGCAATGGGCGAACCGGGCACATACGAGGGCACGTATATTGGCATGATCGACCACAACGCGACTGTGATCGCCTCCGCGCTGGGCGGCAGGGCACCGGATCGCGGGCATCAAGGCCTTCTGAGCGCGGGGAGCTAACCAATGAACGCGGACCTGCAATTACTCGACCCGGACGCAAACGCCACGGATGAACTGCGCGCCAGCCCGTTCTCGATACGCGGATTGACCGTGTCGTATGATCAAAAGCCGGCCGTCTTTTCAGTCGATGCCGCGTTTGAGGCGGGAAAGATGACCGCGATCATCGGCCCCAACGGCGCCGGCAAATCGACGCTTCTGAAAGCCGCACTTGGTATTTTGAAGCCGTTATCCGGTCAGATCACACATTTCGGACAACCAATGTCCGACGCCATGCATCGCATCGCTTATGTGCCGCAGCGCGCCAGCGTAGACTGGGACTTTCCTGTGCGCGTCATCGACGTCGTTTTGATGGGGCTTTATCGCAAAGTTGGCTTGCTCGGCAGGTTGACGGGCAAAGACCGCAAGCAGGCGCTGGCATGCCTCGACCGTGTTGGTATGGTGGATTTTGCGACCCGCCAGATCGGCCAGTTGTCCGGTGGCCAGCAACAGCGGGTGTTTCTTGCCCGTGCGCTGGCGCAGGACGCCGATCTTTATCTCCTCGACGAGCCCTTTGCCGGTGGCGATGCCGCCACCGAAAAGGCGATCATCAGTGTTCTGAAGTCGCTCAAATCCGAAGGTCGGACGGTCGTGTCAGTCCATCATGATCTGGCGACGGTGCCGGATTACTTCGACAACGTCTTAATGTTGAACGTCCGCAAGATCAGCGAAGGCCCGGTCGAGACCGCCTTTACCGACGCCGCACTCAAGGCGACATATGGTGGCCGGTTAGCCACCGCGCGGATCGACACTGTGGCGGCCGCTGGCTAGCTCCATGTTTCTTGAAGCACTGACATTCCAGCTTGGCTACAACGCCACGCTCGTAACGCTGGGTGCGGCGCTTCTGGGCGTTGCAGCGGGTGTCACCGGCACGTTCCTGTTCTTTCGAAAACGCGCGCTTGTCAGCGATGCCATCAGCCACGCCACACTTCCCGGAGTGGCCCTGTCTTTCATCGTGATGGTTTCGCTTGGTTTTGACGGGCGCAGTCTTCCAGGGCTGTTACTTGGCTCGGCGGTAACTGCGGCCATTGGTCTATTTTTTGTGCAATGGCTCTCAACCCGCACACGGCTAACCGAAGACGCTGCAATTGGCGCTGTATTGTCGGTGTTTTTCGGCTTTGGCATTGTGCTTTTGACCGTCATTCAGACCATGAGCGCTGGTCGTCAGGCCGGACTGGAAAGTTTTCTTTTGGGTTCGACGGCTGGTATGCTTTTCGCTGATGCATTGCTGATTGCCGGTGGCGGCGCGGTTGCGCTTTTGCTCGTCCTGATCTTTCGCCGCCCAATGACAATAGCGTCCTTTGACCGTGAATTTGCGCGCTCAAGCGGCATTGATCTGGATCGCACCGATCTGATTATGATGGGGCTGGTGATGGGCGTGACCGTGATCGGATTGAAGATCGTCGGCCTGATCCTGATCGTTGCGCTTTTGATCATTCCGCCAGTTGCGGCCCGGTTCTGGAGCGATCGTGCGGACCATGTTGTTTTGATCGCTGGCGCCGTCGGGGGCATCTCTGGATGGGTCGGTGCCGCGATGTCCGCGACCGCGCCCAATCTTCCGACCGGCCCGATCATTGTGCTGGCCGCATTTGGGCTGTTTGCCGCATCCATGCTGTTCGCGCCGGGACGGGGTCTTATCGTAACGGCCTTTGAGCATCGGAAGTTTCAGAAGGGCGTCCATTTGCGCCAGGGCCTTGTGTCGCTTGCGCAAGGCCACCCGATTTACGAGCCGTACACCATTCGCCTACTTGAACGAGAAGGCCTTGCCCGCGCGGATGGTGTTCCCACCGACGATGGGCGCGCGCGTGGCTCTCGCGTGCTTCGCGATGAAAAGCGTTGGGAGATTGCCCGGGCAGACCCGGCATTCGAGATGGCCGCTGCCCGTTATGATGGCCTGACACAGATCGAAGACGTACTCACCGACGATCAAATCCGCGAACTTGACGGACGTATTGGCCCCCCGACCGAGGTGACGGCATGAACAGTGAAGAGTTCGTAGCCCTTAGTCTCACGCCGTTGATCGTCGGCTGTTTCGCCGCCGTTGCCTGCGCACTGCCCGGCAACTTTCTGGTTCTTCGACGCCAGGCGTTGATTGGCGACGCTATCAGCCACGTCGTCCTGCCTGGCATTGTGGTTGCTTTTCTTCTAGGCGGCACCATCGCAACCGCGCCGATGCTCGCAGGTGCTACCGCGGCGGCACTGGTCGCAGTTGCAATGATCGAAGGCATTCGCCGTTTTGGCAAAATCGAACCCGGTGCGGCGATGGGCGTGACATTCACGACGCTTTTTGCTGCGGGCGTCCTTTTGCTCGAATTGTCAGATACTTCTGGTGTCCACCTGGACGTCGAACATGCGCTTTATGGCAATTTGGAAAGCCTGATTTGGCTCGACGCGACAGGGTGGGCGTCGCTCGTTGATCCGACGGCGATCGCAGGGCTTCCGCAAGAGCTTTTCCGCATTCTGATTGTTCTTGTCGCGATTGTGGTGCTGGCCACGGTGTTTTGGCGCCCGCTCGCGATCTCGACGTTTGACGAAGGATTTGCCGCGACACTGGGTTTGCCAGTGACCCTGATCTCGCTTGGACTGGTCGTTGTTTCCGCACTGGCTGCCGTGGCCGCATTTGATGCCGTGGGTTCAATCATCGTGATCGCAATGTTCATTTGCCCGCCGGCCGCGGCACGATTGATGACCAATCGGCTAGGGAGGCAAGTGGCTTGGTCAGTCTTATTCGCGCTGATATCTGCGATTCTGGGATTTGTGCTTGCCGGCTACGGGCCCATTTGGCTTGGCGGCGAAAATGCCGTCAGTGCAGCTGGCATGATTGCCACTGTGTCCGGTTTGATTTTAGCAACAACGGCGTTGGCTGGCCCAGTTCGCCGTGGCGCCTGAATGCCGACTCAATCAGATTTTTTAGCTGAATTCTCGTCGCTAATTTCCTTTGCGCCAACCGCATCATCCCTGGCATTCTCGGGAATTTCCTCGGCCCCGGCCTGTTCGCTCGATCGCTGTATAGGTGTTTCGTCCAAGTGCGAGACAAGCGCGGTCTCAAGTTCGGCGTTCAGCTCTTTTGATCGCTCAACGTATTCGACATTTTCACTTACCGGCACGTCCGGTTTCCAGATTTCGGCCAGCTCGCGCATTCCTTCTCGATCTTTCCGATAGAAGAAATGCTCGATCTTTGTGGCCTCGATATCGGTAAGCCCCAGGTTCTCCAGCACATACCTGCCAGCGCGTAGCGAGCTGTCAAAGAGCTCGCGAACGATGTCGTCGGCGCCAGCACGATAAAGTTGGTAGACATGCACGCGGTCGTGCGCACGCGCGACAATATGCAAATCTGGTCGCTGCGCGCGCGCATAGGCCACAAGCTTGACTGCCGCGTCACGGTCATCCAGCGCGACCACCAGCACGCGCGCTTCGTCAAGACCTGCCGCATGCAGCAAATTCGGACGGGTGGGATCACCAAAGAAGCCTTTGATCCCGAACCGTCGCAACGTCTGGATTGCTTCAAGGTTGTGATCGAGCACGACGGCCCTGAACCCGGCCAGCATCAAAAGCCGGTTCACAACCTGACCAAACCTTCCAATTCCGACGATTATGATCGGCTGTTGCTCGTCGATTTCATCGGCTTCAGAACTCTCGACAAGATCGCCGGACATCCGATGCTGAAATCGCTCATATACGATAAAGGCCAGCGGCGTCAGAAGCATAGAAAGCGCAACGATCAGCAAAAGCCGTTCGGCAAGGCCGGGGCTGATAACTGCCTGTTGAACCGAGAAAGTCACAAGGACAAACCCAAACTCGCCGGCTTGTGCCAATCCCATGGTAAAGAGCCATCGATTGCGCCCCTTTATCCGGAAAATCAGTGCAAGAAGAAACAGCACTGCGCCCTTGATGGCCATCAAAAGCAGGGTCAGAGCCAATATCTCAAATGGTTCGCGCAAAAAAACGGCGAAATTGATGCTGGCGCCAACAGTTATGAAAAACAGCCCCAGAAGCAGCCCCTTGAATGGCGCGATATCGCTTTCCAACTCGTGACGAAACTCCGAGTTGGCCAAAACGACGCCTGCAAGAAATGTCCCCAGCGCAGGTGACAGCCCAACCAGGATCATCAGAAATGCAATGCCGACAACGATCAGTAATGCGAATGCGGTGTAAAGCTCGCGAAGCCGGGCGATATGGACGAAACGGAACAGCGGTCGCGAGGCGAAGACGCCAAACAGAATGATCAACGCAACTGCTCCCAGAGTCGCAAGCGTTACACCCCAGGCAGGCAGTGCATCGAAAAACGCAAACGCAACTTCTGCGCCACCTTCGATCGCGTGTTCATCTTCTTCTGAATCGGCTCCGGCGCGTTTAATGGAACCGTCCGGTCCGAAATTCAGGGCACCTGTCACTGCTAGCAGTGGAAGTACCGCCAGCATCGGTATGACGGCGATGTCCTGGCTTAGAAGCACCGCAAAGGAAGCGCGCCCGCCACCGGTCTGCATTAATCGCTTTTCCGTCAGCGTCTGAAGAACGATAGCTGTCGATGAAAGTGCGAAAATCATCCCAATAGCCAACGACGTCTGCCAGAAATACCCAAAGATATAGATTCCGGCCGCCATGATCAGGCCGGTGGTCAGGACAATTTGTAATCCACCAAGTCCAAGCAGACGATGTCGCATGTCCCACAAGGCACGCGGCGACAGCTCGAGCCCAATCAGGAACAGCATCAGCACGACACCAAATTCGGCAAAATGCTGAAGGCTTTCGGTATCAGCGACCAACCCAAGAATTGGCCCGATAACGATACCGGCAAAGAGGTAGCCAAGTACTGACCCCATGCCCAAGCGCACGGCCAATGGGACGGCGATCACGATCGCCCCCAGGTAAATCAGGCCCTGAAATAAAAAGCCTTCCATTTACGCCTTCTTCGTCTTGTCAGATCGGCAACGGTCCGTCAGCTTTCAACTGGTCCATTACAATCTGGCTTTGTACCCGCGCAACTGCAGGATGGGGTAACAGTATCTGGTGAATCAATGTGTTAAGTGTCGCTAGGTTTTCGCAATATACCCGCAAGAGATAGTCCGCCTCTCCGGTCAATGTCCACGCGCTTGTCACTTCGGGCCTGAGTTTTAGGATCCTAGTGAATGTCTGGACTTTTGCCGGCTCGTGCGTCGCCATTTGCACTGAAATGAACGCCTGTACAGCCAGACCCAAGGCGGGCGCATTCAGCCGTGCGCGGTAACCCTCGATCAGCCCTTCAGCCTCTAGCCGTTGCCGGCGCCGGCCAACCTGGCTTGCAGATAATCCAAGCTCCGCCCCCAGCGCTTCCGCCGTCAGATGCGCATCCACTTGAAGCGCCGTTAGAAGCCGGAGATCTGTGTTGTCGACGATGCTCATGCACAAATTATGCGTGAAATAGCGCAATAATGCAATTTATTTGCAAAATTTCGCCCATGCAGCTCAACGATGCGCAAATTCCGCGCGTGTCAAAGGCTATTTTGTTTTGGACCGCACAGCATTACCCAGGAGTATCCCCATGGGCCCTTTCCCCCATGACGCGCCGCGCTCCGTCATCTCGCCAGAAAATCCAGCTGGCACTGACGGGTTCGAGTTTGTCGAATTTGCCCACCCCGAACCGCAAGAGCTTCGAGATCTGTTTTCGCGTATGGGATATGCCCATGTCGCCAACCATCGTGCCAAGGCAATCGAAGTTTGGCAGCAGGGTGATATTACATACATCCTCAACGCTGAACCCGGCTCTCACGCCAGTGATTTCATCGAAGAACATGGGCCATGCGCGCCGTCGATGGCTTGGCGTGTTGTTGATGCCGAAAAAGCGCTCAGGCATGCCGTGGACCACGGTGCCGAAGAATTCACAGGTGCTGGCAAAACAATTGACGTACCAGCGATCAAAGGCATCGGCGGCAGCCTGATCTATTTCATTGAAAATTACGTCGATGAAAGTCCTTACAACTCTGAATTCAATTGGATCGCGTCTGCCAATCCTGAAGGTGTCGGATTTCACTACCTTGATCACCTGACCCACAACGTCTTCAAAGGAAATATGGACGTCTGGTTCAAGTTCTACGAGGGCTTGTTCAATTTTCGCGAAATCCGATTCTTTGATATCGAAGGAAAATTCACCGGACTTTACAGCCGCGCGCTGACATCGCCCTGCGGCAAAATCCGGATTCCGATCAACGAAGATCGCGGTGAAACCGGACAGATCGTAAACTACCTTAAGAAATACAAAGGCGAGGGCATCCAGCACATCGCTGTTGGCGCTCGCGATATTTATGACGCTGTAGATACGATCCACGACCGTGGTGTTCGGTTCATGCAACCGCCGCCCGCAACCTATTACGAGCTGTCGAAGTCGCGTGTCGAAGGCCACGAAGAACCGCTGGACCGAATGGCGAAACATGGCATCCTGATCGACGGGGAAGGGGTTGTCGATGGCGGCGAGACACGAATACTGCTGCAGATATTCTCGAAAACTGTGATCGGCCCAATCTTTTTCGAGTTCATCCAGCGCAAAGGCGACGATGGCTTCGGCGAGGGCAACTTCAAAGCTCTGTTCGAGTCGATCGAAGCCGAAGAAATGGCCAGCGGTGAATACGGAGATATCGCCGCGGAATGACCGCGCAGATAACGACAATCGGGGTGCGCTGCCTTTTGACGTTCGCATGACTCTGCGAATGAACTGCGTGGACCGTTTTTGAGATCTCCTAAATTCCGCGAATCGTGGTATGGTTCCCTATTATTTTGTTTTCTTTTTTGGGGGAATCTCATGATTCGTGTAAAAATACTGGCCGTTCTGGCCGCGTTTTTTGCGTCAACTCTTTTTATCCAGCCTGCTGACGCCGGAACATTCTCGGTTTTTGAGGACGGAACGCCGACGTTACTCGGCAACTTCGATGCACCCGACGCTGGCGGCGCGATCACTTCTGGTTCGTTCAGTCTGGCGGGCGGCGTATTTGATACGCTTGGCGTCGGCACGATGGCACCAACCTACGACGCCGGCAACAGTTGGATTGTAGGAACCGGCAGTTCATTTGGTTCGTTTGCGAATTCCATCGCATTCGCCACGACCGACCTTTTCACGAACCCTATCACTTGCCAAATCGGAGAGTGCATTCTGTCGTTCACTAACAGTGGCGGCGGCGGTGTACCGCCGGAATGGTATCTGGACTATATTCCACCTGTAATTGCCAACGCGGCGCCAATTGATTTCGGCTATTACGAAATCAAAACCAATGAGATTCCGCTTCCAGCCGCGGCCTACCTTTTGATCGGGGCGCTTGGCGCGCTGATAACGCTAAGGCGGCGACAGTCAGCCGCCTGAGTTAACCTGGTTTGTAAGGGACACTGCCTTGCGTCGTGGACGCGGGGCCTGTATTCGCATGTACGATGAAACACTTTTTTGACATGGATGACCGCGCGAGACTTCCGTGGCGGTTCTTCGGCGCGATGCGGGCTGTACTGGCTCGACTAACCTGACTTTCGCTTGCCGACGCCATCAGCGCATTTATCCACGTTAGTCAGGAAATTCAGAAAATGACCAATCCCCGCACGCTTTACGACAAGATATGGGACGACCATGTCGCCCATGAAGCCGAAGATGGCACCTGCCGTCTCTACATCGACCGACATCTGGTGCACGAAGTCACCAGCCCGCAAGCCTTTGAAGGTCTGCGTATGGCCGGTCGCGACGTCCGCGCGCCGGAAAAAACCGTCGCCGTGCCGGACCACAATGTGCCAACGGATCCAACCCGCCTTCAGGGCATCAAGGACGAGCAATCGCGCATTCAGGTCGAAGCGCTTCGCCAGAACGCTGCCGATTTTGGCATCGAGATTTATGACATCGACGATGACCGGCAGGGCATCGTGCACATCGTTGGTCCCGAACAGGGCTGGACCCAACCCGGCATGACGATTGTCTGCGGCGACAGCCACACTGCAACCCACGGCGCATTCGGCGCGCTGGCCCATGGCATCGGCACATCCGAGGTCGAACATGTGCTCGCCACCCAGACGTTGATCCAGAAAAAGTCAAAGAACATGCTGGTTGAGGTCGACGGCGAGCTCGCCCCCGGCGTGACCGCGAAAGACATCACCCTGTCAATCATCGGCGAAACCGGAACCGCTGGCGGAACCGGCCATGTCATAGAATACTCGGGACAAGCGATCCGCGCGCTTTCGATGGAAGGCCGGATGACGGTCTGCAACATGGCAATCGAAGGCGGCGCGCGTGCGGGCCTGATCGCGCCGGACGAAAAGACAATTGAATACGTTCAGGGCCGCCCTCACGCACCGAAAGCTGGCCAGTGGGAGATGGCGGTCGACTACTGGAACACGCTTACCTCTGACAAAGACGCACACTACGACAAGGTTCTGCGCTTGAATGCTGCTGAAATCGCACCAGTTGTGACCTGGGGCACATCGCCAGAGGATGTACTGCCGATTTCGGCCGCGGTTCCGGCGCCCGAGGATTTTGACGGCGGCAAGGTCGAAGCCGCGCGCCGGTCTTTGGATTACATGGGGCTGGAGCCGGGGCAAAAGCTGTCCGAAATCGAAATCGACACAGTCTTCATCGGGTCCTGCACGAACGGCCGGATCGAGGATTTGCGTGAAGTGGCCAAGATCATGGAAGGCCACAAGGTCAAGGACGGTTTGCGGGCAATGATTGTGCCCGGGTCGGGACTTGTACGCCTTCAGGCCGAAGAAGAAGGCATCGCAGCCAAATTGCAGGATGCCGGGTTTGAATGGCGGATGGCCGGATGTTCGATGTGTCTAGGTATGAACCCCGACCAGCTGGCGCCCGGCGAACGGTGCGCTTCCACCTCGAACCGAAACTTTGAGGGCCGTCAGGGCTACAAAGGACGCACCCACTTGATGTCGCCAGGCATGGCGGCCGCAGCCGCGATTACTGGTCGACTGACTGATGTTAGGGAGTTGATGTGATGGAGAAGTTTACCAAGCTCACTGGCGTCGCCGCCCCGATGCCGCTGGTGAATATCGACACTGATATGATCATCCCCAAGCAGTTCCTGAAGACGATCAAGCGTACTGGTCTGGGTGCAAACCTGTTTGACGAAATGCGGTTCGACCGTGACGGCAACGAAGTCGCGGATTTCGTGCTGAACCAGCCAGCCTATCGGGAGGCCGAGATCCTCGTCGCTGGCGAAAATTTCGGCTGTGGATCAAGCCGCGAACATGCGCCCTGGGCGTTGTTGGATTTTGGAATTCGTGCCGTCATTTCGACCAGTTTTGCCGACATTTTCTACAATAACTGCTTCAAGAACGGCATTCTTCCCATTGTTCTTCCACAAGAACAGGTCGAAGAATTGATGAAAGACTCCGAAAAAGGCGCCAATGCACGAGTAACTGTCGACCTCGAAGATCAGATTGTTACATCGTCCGATGGCGAAACCTTCGCATTCGAAGTTGACGCGTTCAAAAAGCATTGCTTGCTTAATGGGCTCGATGACATCGGCTTAACGATTGAAAACGCGGCATCTTCGATCGATGCGTTTGAAGCCAATGTCAAAACGGCGCGCCCTTGGGTCTGACCCACATTCTGGCACAAAATATTGGGCCGCCCTTCGGGGCGGCCTTTTTCGTCCAGCGTTTTGATGCAAAGTCGCACCAATCCCACCACGAAAATGCCCAACTATCTATTCAAGGTTAACGGAAGGTTGCCGGATAGTTGGAAAGAAGGCAAAAGTTGGGCAAAATTGAGGCACACCGTCACAATCGGCGGAAAAACAAAGAAAAAAGGCCGTTTTACCTTCGCGTGAACGGTCAACAAAAGGGGCAGATCCGGTGATTACCCGGCTGGCAGGAGCACTGATACGCGCGTGTTTGGTCGTGCTGTTGATTGCGATGCCATCGCTATTGCTTCCCGGTATGAAAACCGACACCGCCCAGATCGTTACTCTGGTCGCGATATTCGGTGCCGCACTTACGTTCTTTGAGTATGCGTCTTCCTATCCCGGCCTCGTTGAATTTCGCGATGCTCCGCCGTTCAACCGTATTCGATTTGGCTCACTATTTTTGACCGTTTTGTTTATTGCACTGATGGCGCGCGGACAGGTCGCACCATCCGAATTGACAATCTTGGTCGAACGGACTGGCGCATCGGTCGGAAGGGTGATCGATTTTCCATATTCGCCGGTACGCTTGGTCGTTTTGATGCTGCCCGCCGACACTTCTGCTACTCACATCGAGCTGGTTCGAAACTCGGCCGGGATGAGCTACCTGATCTCACTCGTAACACTCGCACTTTTTGTTATTCTGCAGCGCGTTCATCGCTGGCCACTTAGAAATGGCGCATTCAATGTCTGGATAAATCTGCCCACATTCGATCCGACTGCTGGCGGTGATGTCGTGGAAAGATTGGAGCGGGATGCCCGTTTTAACATTGCGTTAGGATTTTTGCTGCCATTCCTGACGCCAGCAGTGATTAAATCGGCGACGTCGCTATTTGGTGCGGTGTCGTTGGAAAATCCGCTGACATTGATCTGGACGGTGGCGGCATGGGCGTTTTTGCCAGCATCATTGTTCATGCGTGGCATCGCGATGGGCCGCATCGCCGGCATGATCACCCAAAAGCGCGAAGACAGCGCAGCTGCAGACGACAGTACCGAAGGCTTGTTGCCAGCCTGATCATCTGCCTGATCGGCTCGGCGCCTGTACTGGCCGACCCTTTCCGCATAGGTGTTTATCACACCGAGCTTTCGCGAGACGGCCCCGGTCTTTTGTTGCGAGACATACTATCTGGCAAAGATCCACAAGTTCTCGCAACGCTGAACGTCCTTCGCAAAGCTGACGCCGATATCCTGGTTCTTGCCGGCTTTGATTTTGACGCCGGCCTCGTTACGCTCAATGCTTATGCCGATCAGTTAGGCAGCTATCCTTTTCGCTTTGCGCTTCGTCCGAACCGTGGGCTCCCGACCGGTGCGGATGTCGACGGCGATGGCAAATTGGGCCGCCCGGCGGATGCTCACGGCTACGCGCGCTTTTCTGGTCAAAGTGGCCTTGCGGTGCTGTCCCGGTTCCCAATCGAGACCGACCAATCAAAGGATTTCTCGGCGCTTTTTTGGCGCGAAATGCCAGGTCACAACATGCCTGCCGGTGTATTTGCGGACCTTCGGCTGTCCACGACTGCACATTGGCGAGTAACGGTTCGATTGCCCGACGGTCACCTGCTCGACCTGCTAACCTGGCACGCCACGCCACCGGTTTTTGACGGTCCGGAAGATCGTAATGGCTGGCGCAACCACGACGAGACCGCTTTTTGGTCTGAGTATCTTGATGGCCAGCCCAAAAACTCGTCCGCCAATTTTCCCGTAATAGCGGGATTTGCCAATCTTGATCCGATCGACGGTGACGGTCGGCCGGAAGCGCTGAGGGCGCTTTTGAATCATCCGGGTTTGATCGATCCAAAACCCAAAAGTGAGGGCGCTGTCCGAACCGCTGCGATCGATGGCGGCGCGAACGCGTTTCACAAAGGAAATCCGGCTTTGGACACGGTGGATTGGGCCGATGGGCCAAATAGGCCAGGTAATTTGCGCGTCAGTTACATTCTGCCCGCCACCGCTTTTGATGTTCTCTCTTCAGGAGTTCTCTGGCCTGATCCTGAATCTCGACTTGGCCGCGATGTGGCTCAAGCCTCGCGCCATCGCCTGGTCTGGGTTGATCTGGAACTGAACGACTGAAGCTAATTCTGTTCAAGGATCGATTTTGAATTGCCTAGGTAAAACCCTTCTTCCAATTGACTAAGCCGGTGGCGCTGTTTTGAGGTTGCCGGATCGAAAACGAAGGCCTGTCGAACCGGTTATTGCCATTTCTTGGATAGCCTTGAACGATGGTTTTTCGCCGTTACTCGTGGCACTTCGACGTCCACCGCTATAGCCAGCGACACTAGCGTCAACCGCCCCACCTTGACGCTTCAAAAGGCGCGCGTTAGTCCCGCCTTCGACAGCTTAACGGAGCCGAACATGTCCAATCTCTCACTTCTTATCCTTCCCGGTGACGGCATCGGCCCCGAGGTCATGGCCGAGGTTCGCAAAGTCATTCATTGGTATGGTGTGAACCGGGGTCTGGAATTCGACGTCAGCGAGGATCTGATCGGTGGCGCGGCCTATGACGCACACGGAACCCCCTTGACGGACGATACACTGGCCAAGGCACAAGAAGTTGACGCGGTGCTTCTGGGCGCGTGCGGCGGGCCGGCTTATGACGATCTGGAATTCAGCGTTAAACCCGAACGCGGGCTTCTTCGTATCCGCAAGGAAATGGATCTCTACGCAAACCTGCGACCAGCCCAATGTTTTGATGCGCTCGCGGAGTTTTCATCTCTGAAAGCCGATATCGTTGGTGGGCTCGACATTATGATCGTGCGCGAACTGACGTCGGGGGTCTATTTCGGCGAACCGCGCGGGATCATCAAGGAAGGTAACGAGCGCGTCGGTATCAACACACAACGCTATACCGAAAGCGAGATTGCGCGCGTCGCACGATCGGCCTTTGAACTGGCACGTCGCCGCTCGAACAAGGTCTGTTCGATGGAAAAAGCAAATGTGATGGAATCCGGCGTGCTTTGGCGCGAGGTTGTGACCGAAATACAC
>JBPCWO010000030.1:0-11557 GCA_051009475.1 Boseongicola sp. | reverse complement strand
GGGCGGATTATCGAAATGCGCAAAATCCCTCATAATTGCACCGCGCCGGGTTCGATACACTTGGCACAAATAATCGGTAGCGATTCAGAAGACCAAAAGCCACTGATCTGCTGGCTTATGTGGACCGCTGGGGTAAAGCAATGTTTCTGAAACCCTCAAATCTGTCCGGCGGGTGCTGACGTCAGACAGCCGCCACCTTACCGCGCTCTTGCAGCAAGCCCTCAACGTTTCGAAGCGACAGCAGGAACTGGAAATACAGACAGACGGCCAAGCGGACGATCGCGGGGCAAGTGTGAGGCATCTAAAGGGAATGCGCCTTGTCATGGGCTGTAACCACGCAACCGCACAGCTCGTCTCAAACTGGATCAGTCGGACAGGTCCACGTCTGACGTCCTGCCCTATATGCAAAGTCATGCGGACTATTCCGATCACCGCAGCCGCTTGTGTGATCCAAATCAATGTAGGCGACAGAATAGCGTTTTAAACAACCTTCAAACCCGCTGCCGATTCTTGCGCGGGAACCGATGTTTGGAGGATCAGAATGCACGCACTTGATGGGGTCACGCGCGGAGATCAATATCGAGCCCTGGGTCTTAGCACACTCGCATTTACCGTTTGTTTTGCGGTGTGGACAATCTTCTCGATCATCGGCGTCCAGATCAAACAGGAATTGGGGCTTTCTGAGACGCAGTTTGGCCTTTTGGTCGCGACACCGATTCTTACTGGTTCGATCAGCCGGATATTTCTTGGCGTCTGGACCGACCAATTTGGCGGGCGCATCATGCTGCCGCTACAAATGTTAATCACAGCAGTTTCGGTCTGGCTGCTGGCAAGCGTCCAGACTTACGCTGTGTTCCTTGCAATCGCATTGGGCCTCGGTCTCGCTGGTGGCTCCTTCATTATTGGCGTCGCCTATGTATCGCGTTGGTTTGAGGCCGAGCGGCAAGGCACTGCGCTGGGCATATTCGGTGCCGGCAACGTGGGTGCAGCCGTTACTAATTTCGCGGCGCCATTCCTGGTGATTGCGGTCGGTTGGGAAGACACTGCGCGTATCTACGCAGTCTGCCTCGTCGCAATGGCCATAGCATTTTACATCTTCGCTAAGCCTGACCCGGTATTGCAGCAACAAAAGAAATCCGGCGAAAAGCCAATCTCGGCTGCAATGCAACTTGAGCCATTAAAGAATATGCAGGTCTGGCGCTTTGCGACCTACTATTTCTTTGTTTTTGGGGCATTTGTTGCCTTCGCATCGTTCCTGCCACGTTATTACGTCGGCGCATATGACGTAACGCTGGCGTCTGCAGGCGTGTTTGCCGGTCTTTATTCGCTACCTGGATCGATATTTCGGGCGCTTGGGGGCTGGATGTCAGACGTTTGGGGCGCACGGTTCGTTATGTACCTGACCTTCATAGTCTCGCTAGCCGTGCTGTTCATAATGAGCTATCCGCAGACGACATACATCGTCGAAGGCATCCCGAACGCAGACGGCACACCAAACCTGATCCAATTCAGCTTTGGCATACCGCTTTACTTTTTCGTGTTCCTCACTGTTATCCTGGGCTTCGTGATGAGCCTCGGTAAGGCCGCGGTTTATAAGCACATTCCCGTCTATTACCCGCACCATGTGGGTGCAGTTGGTGGCCTGGTCGGCATGATCGGCGGCCTGGGTGGTTTCGTACTGCCAATCGCCTTCGGTATCCTGCTCGATGTCTTTCAGGTCTGGTCGATGGTCTTCATGCTGATGTTCGTGATTGTCGCGGTCAGCACAATCTGGATGCACCTTGCGATCCGCAGGATGGAACGCGCCCGCATCCCGGAACTCAGGGACGAAAAGTACCTCTCGGACGTGCCACACGAGCCGATCGGCAAACCCGCCGAGTAAATCAACGCAGCGCGGTCCGCCGGTCGGGCCGCGTTTTTCCTTCGCGAATGGAGACGGACTTTGGGACAAGACCTAAGAAACTGGAACATCGAGGACGAAAGCTACTGGGCCTCGACTGGCAAGGCTATAGCGACGCGCAACTTGTGGATTTCGATCCCAAGTTTGCTGTGCGGCTTTGCCGTCTGGCTCTACTGGGGCATCATCACTGTGCAGATGATCAACCTTGGGTTTGAGTTTGAAAAATCCGAGTTATTCACTCTGGCCGCCATCGCCGGTCTGACCGGTGCCACGTTGCGAATTCCATCTACGTTTTTCATCCGCATCGCCGGCGGACGAAATACCATCTTCTTTACTACGGCTCTTTTGATGATCCCGGCGATTGGCGCAGGTATTGCGCTGCAGAACCCGGATACGCCGCTATGGCAATTTCAAATCTTGGCATTCCTGTCAGGTATCGGCGGCGGCAACTTTAGTTCGTCGATGTCCAATATCAGTTTCTTTTACCCGAAAAAAATCCAGGGCTATGCGCTGGGTATGAATGCGGGTTTGGGCAACTTTGGCGTTACAACGATGCAGATCGTTATTCCGCTGGTCATGACATTTGGCCTCTTTGGCGGAGAAAGCCGCACGCTGGTAAATACATCGGGAACCCTGATTGGAAAGATCCCGGCAGGCACTGAGACTTATATTCAGAACGCTGGTCTCGTCTGGCTTTTGGCATTGGTTCCACTCGCTTTTTTGGGTTGGTTCGGCATGAACAACATTCGTGACGAGCACGTGTCGCCGGACATCCCGAACCCGTTGGGTGCTTTTGCGACCATCACCGGCATGCTGTTCATTGGCTTTGTCACCGCGGCGTTTGGCCTGTGGCTACTTCTGCCCGATAGCGTCGGTGGTTCAGGATTCATGGTTTCCAAGTGGATCGTTCTGCCGATCGTGATCGCACTGACAGTTCTCGGTCTGAAAATGATTCCGGGTGCAGTTGGCCAGAATCTATCGCGCCAATATCGGATCTTCGGCAACAAGCACACTTGGGCCATGACCGTCATTTATACGATGACTTTCGGTAGCTTCATTGGTTATTCCGCTGCGCTTGCGCTGACGATCAAAGTTGTGTTCGGCTTCAGCCACGTTGAGGTTGACGGAATTCTTACCCACGACACCGCAAACCCCAACGGTCCTTCTGCGCTGATGTTTGCATGGATGGGCCCGTTCATCGGCGCTTTAATCCGCCCAATTGGCGGTATGATGGCCGACAAACTGGGTGGCGCGCGCGTAACCCAGTGGATCTCGATCGTTATGGTCGCGAGCGCGCTGGGTGTAGCGTACTTCATCCAGGCGGCCTACGCATCGGCAACACCCGAGCAGTTCTTCTACCCCTTCCTCGGTCTCTTCCTGATCCTGTTCGCTGCGACCGGTATTGGCAACGGCTCAACTTTCCGCACGATCGCTGTGGTATTCGACAAAGAGCAAGCTGGACCGGCCTTGGGTTGGACCGCAGCCGTTGCTGCTTATGGCGCATTCATCATTCCCAAGGTGTTCGGAGAGCAGCTCAAGGCAGGTTCTCCTGAATATGCGCTCTACGGCTTTGCGATCTTCTATGCCGTCTGCATCGCGATCAACTGGTGGTTCTACTTGCGCCCCGGTGCCTACGTGAAGAACCCGTAATCAATTGACCGAAGCCGCGCTGGACAAATTCGGCGCGGCCTTAATTTTCGAGGAGCTAAAAAATGAGCCACTTGCTCGACAGACTGAATTTCCTTCAATCCAAGGAACTCGACAAGTTCTCGAATGGCCACGGTCAGACAACACGGGAAAATCGCGACTGGGAGGACACTTACAGGAACCGATGGCGGCACGACAAAGTTGTGCGTTCGACCCATGGAGTGAACTGCACCGGGTCATGTTCGTGGAAAATTTATGTGAAATCGGGGATTGTCACCTGGGAAACCCAACAAACCGACTATCCGCGGACGCGCCCCGATCTGCCAAATCACGAGCCGCGTGGTTGCGCACGTGGGGCCAGCTATAGCTGGTACCTTTACAGTGCCAACCGCGTAAAAAACCCGCTGGTTCGGGGCAAACTGATGAAAGTCTGGCGTACAATGCGTAAGACGATGAGTCCGATTCAGGCATGGACTCAACTTCAGGGCGATCCAATACTTCGTGCTCAGTATGTCGAAACAAGGGGCAAAGGCGGTTTTGTTCGCGCGACCTGGGACGAAGCGACTGAAATAACGGCGGCTGCCAATGCATACACAGCCAAGACGTACGGCCCGGACCGTGTTTTTGGGTTTTCGCCGATTCCAGCAATGTCGATGGTCAGTTATGCGGCTGGGTCCCGATACCTGAGCCTGCTTGGCGGCGTTTGCATGTCTTTCTACGACTGGTACTGCGATCTGCCACCTGCCAGCCCGATGACTTGGGGCGAACAAACCGACGTGCCCGAAAGCGCAGATTGGTATAACTCGGGCTACTTGCTCATTTGGGGATCGAACGTTCCGCAGACCCGGACGCCCGATGCGCACTTCTATACCGAAGCCCGTTATCGCGGCACCAAATCCGCCGTAATTTGCCCGGACTATTCCGAGGCAGCAAAATTTGGCGATGTCTGGCTAAATGTGAAGCAAGGCACCGATGCGGCACTCGCCATGTCATTTGGTCACGTGATCCTGCGCGAGTTCCATCTTGATCGGCAGGCCGAGTATTTTGAAGACTATTGCCGCAAATACTCCGACTTTCCGATGCTCGTGAAGCTTGAGGAAAAAAATGGGCACCTGGTGCCAGGCCGTTTCCTGCGCGCAGATGATCTGGACGAAGGTTTAGGTGAAGCCAACAATCCCGAGTGGAAAACGGTCGCTCTTGACGAACTTTCAGATGGCCTCGTCGCTCCGAACGGTTCCATCGGCTACCGCTGGGGCGAGCAGGGCGAGTGGAATCTCGAAGAGCGCGCGTGTGACGCCGAAACCCGGCTCAAAATGTCGCTGATTCTCGACGAAGATCACGACGAAGTCGTCGGCGTGGATTTCCCCTACTTTGGTGGCAATGCGACGGAATACTTCGCAGCGGACGAGGATCACCCGGACGTTCTGATGCGCAATATTCCGGTCAAGTCAGTCAAAACAACCGACGGCGAGATCAAGGTCGCCACAGTCTTTGATCTGTTCTGCGCCAACTACGGGCTCGATCGGGGTCTGGGCGGCGAATGGGTTGCCAAAGATTACAACGCCGACATGCCAGGAACGCCAGCTTGGGCCGAAAAGATTACGGGTGTGTCCGCCGACAAGATCATCCACGTGGCCCGCGAATTTGCACAGAACGCCGAAAAAACCGAAGGCAAATCGATGGTCATCATCGGCGCCGCGATGAACCACTGGTATCACATGGACATGAACTACCGCGGCGTCATCAATATGCTGGTGATGTGCGGCTGTGTAGGACAATCCGGCGGCGGCTGGGCGCACTACGTGGGGCAGGAAAAGTTGCGTCCCCAAACGGGATGGGCGCCGCTTGCTTTCGCACTCGATTGGGCGCGCCCGCCGCGGCATATGAATTCAACTTCCGCTTGGTATGCACACACCGATCAGTGGCGCTACGAAACTCTGACGTCCGACGAGATATTGTCACCTACAGCGCCAGAGGGCGACTGGGACATCAGTCTGATCGACTATAATATTCGTGCAGAGCGGATGGGATGGCTTCCGTCGGCACCGCAACTGAAAACCAATCCGCTGGAAGTAGCAAAGTCCGCGAAAGCGTCCGGCAAAGAAATTCCGGCCTTCATCGCCGAGCAGCTCAAGTCCGGCGATTTGGAAATGTCGTGCGAAGACCCTGACGCGCCTGAAAACTGGCCACGGAATCTGTTTGTCTGGCGCTCGAACTTATTGGGTTCGTCCGGCAAAGGTCATGAGTATTTCTTAAAGCATCTGCTCGGCACCGATCACGGTGTGTTGGGGAAGGACCTTAGTGAGGAAGGCGGACAATTGCCCAAGGAGGCCAAGTGGCATGACGATGCGCCGCGTGGGAAGCTTGACTTGCTCGTAACCATCGACTTCCGGATGAGCACGACGGCGGTTTACTCAGATATCGTTTTGCCCACGGCCAGTTGGTACGAAAAAAACGACCTCAATACGTCTGACATGCACCCGTTCATTCATCCGCTTCAGGCGGCGGTCGACCCGGCCTACGAGTCCAAGTCGGACTGGGAAATATTCAAGTCAATTGCCAAGAAGTTTCAAGAGGTTGCGCCAGAAGTATTGGGTAAGGAAACTGATATCGTCGCGCTTCCGATCCTACACGATACACCAGGCGAAATCGCTCAGGATCAAGTGAAAGACTGGAAGAAAGGCGAGTGCGATTTGTTGCCGGGCAAGACGGCGCCGAATTTCATTCCCGTCGAACGCGATTACCCCGCGCTTTATGATCGTTTCGTTGCTCTGGGCCCCTTGATGGACAAGGCCGGAAACGGCGGTAAGGGCATTGCCTGGAACACAGAGCACGAAGTTCAACATCTGCGCGACCTGAACGGCGAATGGCAGGAAGGGCCCGCCAAAGGCTGCCCGAAGATCGAAACGGATATTGATGCGACCGAAGTTATCCTGATGCTCGCGCCTGAGACTAATGGTGAGGTTGCCGTGAAAGCGTGGGAGGCTCTCGGCAAGGTCACTGGGCGCGGGCATGCCCATCTTGCGCTGCCCAAAGAAGACGAGAAGATCAGGTTTCACGACATTGCTGCGCAACCACGAAAAATAATTTCGTCGCCTACATGGTCCGGTCTGGAGTCAGAAAATGTCTGCTACAACGCCGGCTATACCAATGTGCACGAGTTAATCCCCTGGCGAACTCTGACAGGTCGTCAGCAACTTTATCAGGATCATTTGTGGATGCGCGCCTTTGGAGAAGGTTTCGTCACTTATCGACCACCGGTTGACCTGAAAACGATCACCAAAGAAGTGCAGGATGATGGCGATACCCTCGTTTTGAACTTCATTACGCCGCATCAGAAATGGGGCATTCACTCGACGTATTCCGACAACCTTTTGATGCTCACCTTGAACCGTGGCGGACCAGTGATATGGCTTTCCGAGATCGATGCGAAAGCCGGTGGAATTTCCGACAATGACTGGGTGGAGCTCTACAACACGAACGGCGCCTTAACCGCCCGCGCGGTTGTTTCACAGCGGATCAAAGAGGGCACAACCTTTATGTATCACGCGCAAGAAAAGATCGTGAATACACCAGGTTCCCAAAAGACAGGCAATCGAGGCGGCATACATAACTCGGTTACACGCACGGTTCTGAAACCAACCCACATGATTGGCGGTTACGCCCAGCAATCTTACGGATTTAATTACTATGGAACCGTCGGTTGCAATCGTGATGAATTCGTCATCGTCAAAAAATTGAAGAAGGTCGACTGGCTCGATCGCGAAGCGACCAACAAGGAGGCCGCAGAATGAGAGTGCGCGCGCAAATTGGCATGGTGCTGAACCTGGATAAATGCATTGGATGCCACACGTGTTCGGTAACCTGCAAGAACGTCTGGACCAGCCGCGACGGCGTTGAGTACGCCTGGTTCAACAATGTCGAGACCAAACCCGGCACCGGTTACCCCACTGACTGGGAAAACCAGGATCGCTGGAATGGCGGTTGGGAAAGAACGAAGTCCGGCAAACTCCAACCAAAGCAAGGTTCGAAGTGGCGCATTTTGGCTAACATTTTTGCCAACCCTGACCTGCCAGAAATCGACGACTATTATGAGCCGTTTGACTTTGATTACGACCATCTGAAGTCAGCCCCTGAGATGGAAGCCTTCCCCACCGCACGCCCCCGGTCAAAAATTACTGGCGAGCGGATGGAGAAAATCCACAAGGGCCCGAACTGGGAAGAGATCCTCGGCGGGGAATTCTCATCTCGCTCTGAGGACTACAACTTCGAGGGAATTGAGAAGGAGATCTACGGAGAATACGAAAATACTTTCATGATGTATCTGCCTCGGCTTTGCGAGCATTGCCTGAATCCGGCGTGCGCCGCATCTTGCCCCTCTGGCGCGATCTACAAGCGCGAAGAAGACGGCATCGTCCTGATCGATCAGGAAAAATGCCGAGGCTGGCGGATGTGCGTTTCTGGCTGCCCCTATAAAAAGGTTTACTATAACTGGTCGACCGGCAAATCCGAAAAATGCACACTTTGCTATCCGCGGATCGAAAGCGGCAACCCAACGGTATGTTCGGAAACCTGCGTTGGCCGCATCCGTTATATCGGCGTGATGTTGTACGATGCAGATAAGATAGAAACAGCCGCAAATGTGGCCGAGAAAACAGACTTATACGACGCACAGCTTGATGTCTTTCTTGATCCGAATGACCCCGTGGTCATTGAAACAGCGCGCGCTGATGGCGTCCCAGAGGATTGGATCAAAGCCGCCCAGGAAAGCCCAATTTGGAAGATGGCAATGGAGTGGAAGGTCGCCTTCCCGCTGCACCCGGAATACCGGACGCTGCCAATGGTCTGGTACATCCCGCCACTTAGCCCCATCCAGAACGCTGCTGAAGCAGGCTCGATCGGGATGGACGGTGCTATGCCGGACGTACGAAACCTCCGTATCCCGCTGAGATACCTGGCAAACATGTTAACGGCCGGTGACGAGGAACCCGTCGCAAATGCATTGGAACGCATGCTGGCGATGCGGGCTTATATGCGGGCAAAGACCGTTGACGGCGTCATTGACGAAGGGATCGCCGCGCGCGTTGGTCTGTCGGGGCGTGTGATCGAGGACATGTATAAGATTATGGCGCTTGCGGACTACGAAGATCGCTTCGTCATCCCGACTACGCATCGCGAGCAGGTTGAAGACGCCTATGATCTGCGCGGCGAGTGCGGGTTCACGGACAGCAATGGTTGTTCAACAGGCATTTCGGGCAGTTCGTTATTTGGTGGTGCAAAGAAACCGCTCAAAATGCCACCTCAGGAGGTTGAATGACATGGACCGAACACTAAAATCCTTGTCGCTGATCCTAAGCTATCCAACCAAAGAGCTTCAGGCCGCAGCATCGGAAATTGGCGGGGTAATTGCGTCTGACACTCGATTGACCGCAGCCATCCGCCGCTCGCTCCGTCCTTTGGTTGAGACTCTGAGAGACAGCGACATTTATGATCTGGAAGAGCAATATGTCATGCTCTTTGATCGTTCGCGAACCCTGTCACTAAACCTTTTCGAACATGTACACGGAGAAAGTAGAGATCGTGGCGGCGCGATGGTGTCGCTTCTTGAGACCTACCGCGATGCCGGGTTCGAGCCTGTCACTTCTGAATTGCCTGACCATCTGCCCGTGCTTTTGGAGTATTTATCAATGCTTCCCTGTTCAGATGCACAGGATACTCTGGCGGACGCGGCACACATATTCGAAGCATTGAGCGCACGGCTTGCCCGGCGCGAAAGCCAATATGGCGCCGTGTTCGCCGCCCTTTTGCAGTTGGCGGGGGGAAAAGCAGACCATGAAGCGGTCGCTCAATTGCTTGATCTGCCCGATGTCGATCCAAATGATCTGGAGGCGTTGGATGAGGTCTGGGAGGAAAGCGAAGTGCTGTTCGGCCCCGATCCTAATGCCGGGTGCCCGCAAGTGCGCGACATGCTCACGCGTATGGATCAACCAATTAACTCCGCGCCCAATGTGGCCGCGAAATAAGGGAGGCTCAGATGCATCAGTTCTTATTTGGTATCTACCCCTACATTGCACTATCGGTGTTGGCATTTGGGTCAATCGCGCGGTACGAGCGCGATCCATTCACGTGGAAAAGCTCATCCAGTCAGTTTTTGCGCCGCAAACAACTGGTCTGGGGTTCAATCATGTTTCACGTGGGCGTGCTCGTAATCTTTGTTGGTCATTTCTTCGGCTTGCTTGTCCCGATTTGGCTTTATGACCTTTTTGGGATTGGGCACACTTTCAAACAGGTATTGGCAATGGTTGCCGGTGGAATTGCCGGAGTATTCGCGATTGCCGGGATCGTCCTTCTTCTTCATCGACGACTGACCGATCCGCGTATTCGGGCCACATCAAGCTTTTCAGATATCGCAATTCTGGTTCTTTTGCTGGTGCAACTACTTTTGGGAATGGGAACCATCCCGATCTCCGCCCAGCATCTGGACGGCCACGAAATGGTGACCTTCATGTCTTGGGCCAACGGCATCTTCACTTTTGATTGGGCAGCCGCCAGCTATATTGAAGGTGCACATTGGGTCTTCAAACTGCACTTGTTTCTGGGCCTGACCATTTTTCTGGTATTTCCGTTTACTAGGCTTGTTCACATGCTCTCGGTGCCTTTGCGGTTCGTCTTGCGCCCCGGATACCAGATTGTTCGTTCTCGCAAGACCGCCGTTCGTCGGCCCGCGGAGTAAACCCAATGAGTGCAGCTTTGTTTCCTGATCTTGTCGTAAATGGCGAAACCATTCCACATGCATTAGTTGCAGCGGAGGCGCAGAACCATAGTGCACCGAAGGGCAAGCCGGGGATTGCCTGGCGCAAGGCCGCCAACGCGGTCGCGGTGCGCACATTGCTTTTGCAAGAGGCAAAAAGGCGCCGTTTATTGCCCGAGCCGGCCGAGGTCGGCCCGGACCGCGTCGAAACCGATGAGGAGGCCTTGGTTCGAGGTCTTCTCGAAGCGGCGATAGCGATCAGCAAACCGACCGAACGGGAAATACACGCGGAATGGCAGCGCGCGCCGTCACGGTTCAAGACGCCGCCGCTCTGGGAAGTGTCGCACATCTTGTGCGCCTGCGATCACCGCGACGGCCGCGCTAAGTCCGAAGCCTTCGACCGTGCGATTAAGCTGACTGGCCTTGCGCTTGAGAATCCTCGCGCATTCTCACGTCTGGCAGCGGAGTTTAGCGATTGCAGCTCAAAATCATCCGGTGGCGCGTTGGGCCAACTTGGTCCTGGTGACACGCTACCAGAGTTTGAATCAGCGCTGCGTCACTTGAATGAGGGAGAAATCACTTCAAAGCCAATTCTCACGCAGCACGGCTGGCACATCATTCGCATGGACGCCGTAGCCAATGGAACGGTTCTTCCATTTGAATCGGTTCGTCCAAAAATCTCTGATGCCATGGAAAAAGCAGCCTGGGTGCGCGAGGCGCGATCGTTCATCGACAAGCTGGTATCATCAGCCGACATCTCAGGAGCGGAACTAGGTTCCATCTCGCGGGGGCGGCAGTGAACTCAACCCAATAGGAATATTGAAATGTCTGCCTCGTCAGACAAGGGGAAACCTTCGTGGTGACGCGTCTGGATTGATTGGCGCGCTTAGTTCCGAACCTCCTTGAACTGCTTGAAGAGCTAAAGCGAAAGGGCACCGATCTTCGAATATCGGCAACGGAAATAGATACCTCAACGGCGACCGGGAAGCTCACGCTCGAACGTCAACGTGAAGACATCGCAAAAGCGAAAGCCATGGGATAATACAATGGTCGCAGCCCAGCCGCTCGCGCCCGCAGCACTTCTGTCAGGCGCCCAGACCTTCCGGCCGCGCCGCTATGCAGCGACAGAAGCGGTCATTCGCGAGCTGCTGCAGCGAGCTTTTCAGACGCTGTACCCGCTATGCGGACGAAGCAGCCGTTCGCTGCAGGGCGGCACGAAAAGACTAGTTGAACGTTTGCTCTGCGGGACGAAGCAGAAG
>JBPCWO010000029.1:0-3355 GCA_051009475.1 Boseongicola sp. | reverse complement strand
ATCCGCCAATTAAGTCGTTTCTTGAATTGCAAGGCTATGAAGTAAAGGCCGAGATTGGTGCAGCTGATGTCGTCGCCTGCCGCGGCGAAGAACAACCGGTGATTATTGAGCTGAAAGTCGGATTCTCTTTGGCGCTTGTTCATCAGGCCGTCGCAAGACAAACAATAAGCGATGCTGTATATCTCGCTGTTCCGTGCCGGACCGGAAAACAGTTCCGATCCGCACTAAAGAACATGAAAGTTCTTTGTCGGCGTTTGGGTTTAGGGTTAATCACGGTTCGGATGCGGGATGAATTCGTCGAAGTGCATTGCGATCCAGCGCCATATCGCCCGCGCAAGTCAAAAGGCAAATCTGAACGGCTCTTGCGTGAATTCACCCGGCGGTCTGGGGATCCAAACACTGGTGGCTCAATGCGAAGCGGAATTGTGACGGCCTATAGGCAGGATGCGTTTCGATGCGCAGCACACCTGGCTGCGGCGGGGCCTTCGCGTGGTGCCGACGTCGCCCAGCAAACGGGCATCAAATTGGCTACGCGGATGATGGCTGACAATCACTACGAATGGTTTCGCCGAATTGACCGAGGCGTGTATGAGTTAACCGAAGCCGGACACCAAGCTCTTTCAGCTACGACCGAAGACTCCTAGGCGCGCCGATAATGATGTCAGACAGCTACTTTGTCTTGGGGCCGGACCTTTTGATCGCCGCGGTGCTTTTGGCGTTTTTTGCCGGATTCGTGAAAGGCGCCGTTGGATTTGCGCTTCCGATGATCATGATCTCTGGGCTAGGGTCATTTCTGGCGCCAGAGATTGCACTGGCAGGACTAATTATTCCGGCACTCGTAACCAATTTTTGGCAGGCACTTCGAAATGGCCTGGCGCAGGCGATCCATTCAATCCAAGGCCATTGGCGATATCTTACGATATTGGTGTTTTGCCTTGCACTTAGCGCCCAGCTTGTAACCCGTTTGAACGAAGAAGCGCTTTTCTTGGTTTTGGGTGTGCCGGTAACGATCTTTGCAGCCGTGCAGCTTGCCGGTTGGCAATTGTCCATTGATCCGCGCAATCGCCGCCGCACCGAATTGGGGTTGGGCGCATTTGCCGGCGCATTTGGCGGCATCTCGGGTGTTTGGGGACCGCCGACAGTTATGTACCTCACCGCCCTCAAGACTCCGAAACAAGAGCAGATGCGCGTCCAGGGAGTGGTCTATGGGGCCGGCGCAGTTATGCTGACACTTGCCCACCTACGTTCAAGTATCCTGAACGCTGAGACGGCCAAACTGTCAGCGTTATTGGTACTGCCTGCATTGCTTGGCATCGCATTGGGATTTGCGGTACAAGATCGGATGAGCCAAGAGAAATTCCGTCGTGCGACGCTTTTGGTCTTAATAATTGGCGGCCTTAATCTTATTCGGCGCGGGATGGTCGGATAGGCATCGCGGATTACCTGATTGCGACAGCCCGTATGTCGTCGTCAATGTGGCTTTCGAATTTGGCAAAGTTTTCGGCGAACATCGTAACGAGCTTTGTGGCTTGCCGATCATATGCTTCCGGGTCGTCCCAAGTCCGGCGCGGGTCAAGCAGAATATCCGGAACTGCGCTCGCTCGAACATGTGAAGGTACCTCGAAACCGAAGTTTTTGTCTTTGCGGAACTCAGCATCTTCGAGTGAGCCGTCAAGCGCCGCGGATAAGAGCGCGCGTGTTGCTTTTATTGGCATTCTACTGCCGGTGCCGTATGCGCCCCCAGTCCAGCCGGTGTTGACCAGCCAGCATGTCGCGCCGTGTGACGCGATCTTCTCTCGCAGTAATTCGCCATAAACTTCAGGGCGACGCGGCATGAACGGTGCACCAAAGCAGGTGGAGAATGTTGGTTGCGGCTCTGTGACACCGCGTTCTGTTCCGGCAACTTTGGCCGTAAAGCCGGATAAGAAGTGGTACATCGCTTGTGCAGGCGAAAGTCTGGCAATCGGCGGCAACACTCCAAATGCGTCGCACGTTAGCATGATGATGTTTTTCGGATGACCACCAATCGCTGTTTCCGACGCATTGGATATGTAGTTCAGCGGGTAGGCGCAGCGCATGTTCGCAGTCAGGCTGTCGTCGTCGAAATCAAGCTCCTTGGTCTCGGCGTCAAAAACCATATTCTCGATAACCGTCCCAAACTTCGATGTCGTTTCGTAAATCTCGGGCTCGGCATCTCTGCTGAGGTTGATTGTCTTGGCGTAGCAGCCGCCCTCGAAATTGAATGTTCCGCGTTCAGACCAGCCATGTTCGTCGTCGCCGATCAAAACACGCTCCGGATCCGCTGACAGCGTTGTTTTGCCAGTGCCGGACAGTCCAAAGAACACGGCAGTATCAACAGGATTTCCGGGTGCGTGGTTGGCGGAACAATGCATGGGCATGACGCCGCGCTCGGGCAAAAGGTAATTCAAAAGCGTGAAGACCGATTTCTTATTCTCACCGGCGTATTCCGTGCCGCCGATCAAAATCAGTTTGCGATCGAAGTTGAGGGCAATCACGGTATTAGACCGGCAATCATGTCGCTTTGGGTCGGCCTGAAATGACGGTGAATTGATAATCGTGAACTCAGGAACAAAGTTGTCGAGTTCAGCGCGTTCCGGCCGACGCAACATGTGGCGGATGAAAAGCGAATGCCAAGCAAGTTCAGTAACGACGCGGACGTCCAGCCGATGCGCAGGGTCAGCGCCGCCAAAGAGATCCTGAACAAAATAGTCGCGTCCTGACATGTGAGCGATCATGTCTTGATAAAGACGGTCAAAACCCTTTTCCGACATTGGGCGGTTTGCATCCCACCAGACGCTGTCTTCAACTGACGGTGTTCGCACGACATGCTTATCGTCCGGGGATCGGCCGGTAAATTTGCCCGTTGTGACCAAAAGCGTTCCACCTTGACCAAGAGTGCCTTCGCCAAGGCACAAGGCCTGTCTGATCAGGTCAGGTTCAATCAGATTGTAATAAACCGATCCCAGTCCCTTGATGCCTTGCGCTTCGAGAGTTTGGTCTGGGTTCACCCGGCCTTGCGTCATACTTTAATCCTTGTGTTCAAGAACAGCATTCAGTCGCCGAAATATTAATTCGACCTTGCTGCCCTGCTTATAGACGGGCGAATTCGCCAGTGAACAGCGCAAGTGCCCAAAGTTAGCGCAACCAGGCGCCGCGAAATTCCGGTTTAGCGCCAACATTTTGCATCAAACCGGTGGATCTGTGGCCGATTAGCCGAATTTCAACAAAAATGGCGTTCCAATTGCGTGGCGAATACCCATGATTCGCACATTATTGTTGAATTACCGCAAGGCAGACACGATTATGCCCGAAAAAAGACACCGTAGAAGCGCCA
>JBPCWO010000028.1:0-3633 GCA_051009475.1 Boseongicola sp. | reverse complement strand
GAACAGATTCCACGGTGATTGTTCCGCGCTCGCCCCGCCAAAACCTGGGCTGGATTTGGAATTTCGACACAACACTCATTCGATGAACATCTTTTGGTTGCCGATCAGATCGGTCCTTCACGCGCCGAATAAGTAGGAAAAATCAGGCGAAATTAGGGTCAAGCGCCATAAAATTGCAGAGCAACGGCGTTCTCGCGACATCGCTGATTATGTGGATAGGACATAATCCACGGAATTCGATGATTACTTACTAAGTACTGTTGGGTTAATTCGTTTAAAGGCCCTTCGCACGATAGCTGGATGCCACGCGTTCGATGGCCACGACATACGCCGCTGTCCGAAGATCGGTGATATCATCTCTTGATCGCCAAATATCACGCATCGCCTGATATGCACCTCGCATCGTGTCGTCGAGCCCTGACCGGACAAGTTCCAGTTCGCCAGCCCCGCGCAGGTAGCGCTCTTTGAAATTGGATGTCATCGACCAGGAATCGCCCAAAGAGTCGCTGAGCCGTTCGAGCTCAGCCACGATCAGGTCGTGTCGCGCCTCTTCCTGTCGGCGTTGCATACGGCCAAACCGAATATGGCTGAGGTTTTTAACCCACTCAAAATAAGACACCGTTACGCCGCCGGCGTTGGCGTACATGTCTGGAATAATGATAATGCCGTTCTTACGCAGGACTTCGTCGGCACCCGCGGTTACTGGACCATTCGCGGCTTCGATGACTAGTGGCGCCTTGATGCGGTCAGCGTTGGAAAGGTTAATTACGCCCTCCAATGCAGCAGGGATTAAAATATCGCATTCGTGCTCGAGAACTTTGATGCCGTCCTCAACATAACCGGATGTGGCATAGCCCTTTACGCCGCCGTGGCTCTTGATCCAGTGGCTAACCGCTTCAACATCGAGACCATTATCGTCGACCAGTGCGCCATCGCGTTCGATGATGCCAACGACCTTTGATCCGTCTTCCTCAGACAAAAACTTCGCTGCGTGATAGCCGACATTTCCCAATCCCTGGATGACGACGCTCTTTCCCTCAAGCGATCCGCTCAGTCCAGCTTCGGCAACGTCATCAGGATGTCTAAAATATTCCTGCAGCGAGTATTGAACACCGCGACCGGTTGCTTCAACCCGGCCCTGAATGCCGCCGGCATGTGGCGGTTTACCGGTAACGCATGCGCGCGAATTGATATCGGTCGTGTTCATCCGTGCGTATTGATCCGCGATCCAGGCCATTTCGCGTTCGCCGGTTCCCATATCCGGTGCCGGAACGTTTTGCGCTGGATCAATCAGATCTCTTTTCGCAAGTTCGTAGGCAAATCTGCGAGTTATACGTTCTAGTTCATCCTCATCATATTCGCGCGGATCGATGCAAAGACCGCCCTTGGATCCGCCATAAGGAACTTCGACCAGGGCACATTTATAGGTCATCAGCGCCGCCAAGGCCTCGACTTCGTCCTGGTTCACACCAAGAGAATAACGAATGCCACCTTTAACGGGTTCCATGTGCTCTGAATGCACGGAACGATAGCCGGTAAACGTCCTTATTTCACCGCGCAACTTGACGCCGAAACGCACAGTATAAGTCGAGTTACAAACACGAATCTTGTTTTCCAGCCCGGGCGGCAGATCCATTAAGGCCGCCGCGCGATTGAACATCAGATCAACGCTTTCGCGAAATGATGGCTCGTGTGTCGCGCTTCCGTCCATATTAATTACTCCGATTCTGCTAGGATTTGTTAACTGTACGTCTTCCTGCGGTGGACCCAGCCTATCAAAGAACCACGAAGACGCCACACTTCTGTCGATTGCCCGGAACCCGGTTAAGCCTTCAAAAAATCTAAACAATCCGGCCGCTTGCAACGCTCCAGGCGCAACAAATACCTGAAATATCCTAATAAATTGTCCCCGGCTGCCCCAATTTCGCCACAATTTTTTCGCATAAAAGCCGAGTAGTAAGTGTTGGCGGCCGCATTATTTTGAGCGGCGCCGTTTGTAACTAGTGAGGCTAAATAACTAATATGGCTTTATATTTCGCCCGCGGCCTGTTTCGCCAATATCAGAATCAACAAAGCCGATTCAACAAAGATGAGAGCGGTTCGCTCATCATCTTTTCGCTCTTTATCTTCCTTCTGATTTTGTTCATGGCCGGAATGGCCGTCGACACAATGCGCCACGAAACCAAGCGTGTCGCGATGCAAAATACATTGGATAGTGCGATCTTGGCCGCATCAAGCCTGACGCAAGACATGGATGCTGAGGCATTGGTCAAAGAGCATGTCGAAAAGGCTGGCCTAAATCCTGATGATGTGACCGTTATTAGCACTGACGGAATGGCGTCGAACGGCGAAGATCTTGTAAGTCGTCGGGTAGCAGCGACTTCGACCATAGATACGAACACGATGTTCATGAGCATGATGGGCATCGATGAACTTGAAGGCCATATTGCGGGCGCCGCTGAAGAGGGCGTGCAGAACATCGAAATTTCCATGATCGTGGACATTTCCGGCTCCATGGGCGGCAATTCCCGCCTGGTGAATCTGAAAGTTGCAGCGCAGGAATTCATCGATCACGTTCTGGCGGTCGGCCCAAACGCACAGCGCACGTCGATTTCAATCATTCCTTACAATGCGACGGTTGTTGCCGGTAACGAGCTTCTGTCTCGTTTGAATGCTGACGGCGGCATGATCCCTATCACAAATCCACCGCCATATCCGGGCGCACTGACCGAGTACCCAACCCAACATAGCAATTCGACTTGTGTTCGTTTTGAAGACAACGAATTCGATGAAAGGGCCATAGGGCCGACAACTCCTCTGAATCGTGTGTCACATTTCGACGAGGGCGATGACAATTTCAATTCGCCGACCATGAATAGGCGCTGGTGCAACGAAAATCGCGCCGAGATTATGGTTCACGAAACCGATCCCGACGTTCTGAAGCAACATATTGTCGATCTGACTTCGGGCGGATGGACTGGCATCGATAACGGCATGAAGTGGGGCGTTGCTTTGCTCGATCCCGCGATTGCACCCGTCATAGACGACATGGTCGACGACGGTGTCCTGATCGAAGATGTTCGCGGTCGTCCCGGCAACTATGATGCCGACAAAACGATGAAAGTCATTGTTTTGATGACCGACGGTGCCAACACAGTTCAGCGCGACCTAAAGCAAGAATACAAGCGCGGTCCAAGCCGTGTTTGGTACGCCGATAGCCGGACGTCGGGCTGGGATGCCACGCTTGGCCGTAATTTGAACTGGTATGATGGTTACTACGTCGAAATGCCGAACAATGCCGGTGGGCAGCGCTGGTGGGTTCCCGAGAACCCAGGCAACAGGAGTGACGGCTATTATGTTCCTGTTGGCCAGCTTCCTAATGACGCCGTTCAGAGGACCTACCAAGAGCTGCACGAGCGGTTTGCAGAGGAAGACATTGCTCAGTTCTTTTTTAGAGACGCCGACAACACAGCTTACAGTGATCACCTCGACGCTGTGGAGCAAACTGAAGGCTACGCGTCAATCGACAGCCGCCTGGAAGATATCTGTGACGCCGCCAAGGTTGGCGGCCGGATCGAGGTATTCGCCATAGGATTTGAAGCGCCTCAAGCCGGACTTGACGCGATGCGGAAC
>JBPCWO010000027.1:0-2814 GCA_051009475.1 Boseongicola sp. | reverse complement strand
CGAAATTCCATGTCCCGTCGATGGGGTCGATAATCAGGCAAGAATCCGCGTCGGCTATTCCATTTTGCAGGTCCGGGTCATCGGCAACGGCTTCCTCGCCCACAACCACAGCCTCGGGCAGAATGCTGCGTGCGGCCTCGGTCAGACGCCGCTCAGCTTCCCGATCCGCAATCGTCACCAAGTCGTCCTTACGGGATTTCGTGGCGATGTCTTTTGGATCAAGTGACCGAAATCGCGGCAGTATTTCTTGCGATGCAACTTCGCGAACCGCATCGATTAGCGCTGCTTCAGCCGAAGGCGATAACATCACGCGGACAGCCCCCGCCCCTTTAAGAGCGCCTCAGGTCCCGGCATCTTGCCGCGAAACGCGCGATATAGGTCAGCCGCTTCCTCGGATCCACCGGCAGACAGTATGAAACGTTCCAGTCTGGCCGCGGTGGCCGCATCAAATGGATCGCCCGCCTCGCGAAATGCTTCGAAAGCATCGGCGTCCATGACTTCCGACCACATGTAGCTGTAGTACCCGCTGGAGTAGCCGTCTCCGGCGAACACATGGGCAAAGTGCGGCGTCGCATGGCGCATTGGGATCGCATGCGGCATACCAATCCGGTCCAACACCTCGGCCTGCCGCTGCATCGGATCTGCAGGCGGTTCGCCGCGATGAAAATCCAGATCGACGAGCGCCGACGCAAGGTACTCAACCGTCTGAAAACCCATGTCGAAAGTGGCCGCTTCCAGCAGTCGATCCAGCAGGCCTTGTGACATCGCTTCGCCGGTATCCGCGTGCGTTGCGAACTCTGCCAACACTTCGGGCACTTCAAGCCAGTGCTCGTAAAGTTGGCTGGGCAATTCAACAAAGTCCCGGGCGACGCTGGTGCCGGAGATCGTTTCATAGGTCACATCGCTCAGCATCTGGTGCAGCGCGTGACCAAATTCGTGGAAAAGCGTCCGGGCGTCGTCGTAACTCAGAAGCGCTGGCTGTCCCTCTGGCGGCTTGGCAAAATTGCAGACGTTGATCACGATCGGGCGCACGTCGCCGCCAAGTTTTCGCTGTGAACGAAGCGCCGCGCACCAAGCGCCGGATCGCTTGGAGGCTCGATTGAAATAGTCGCCGATGAAGACTGCCAAATGTTGGCCGTCGCGCGTTATTTCCCACGCGCGAGCATCCTCGTGGTTTAGGGAAACATCCTTAATCGGTGCGGCTTCAATTCCAAACAGCCGCCCGGCACAGGCAAATGCGGCTTCGATCATGCGATCAAGTTGGAGATAAGGTTTCAATTCGGCTTCGTTCAGATCATGCTCGCGGGCGCGCCGGATTTCGCTGTAGTACCGCCAGTCCCAGGGTTCAAGCGGGCCGGCAACACCATCGTCACGCAGCATATCGGTTAGAACATCGGCGTCCCGCAGCGCTGCCTTACGCGCCGGTTCCCAGACCCTCATTAACAGAGCCTCGACGGCTTCAGGGGTCTTGGCCATTTCGGTTTCCAGCTTGTAAGCCGCGAAACTCTCATAACCGAGCAATTCTGCGCGCTCGGCGCGAAGCGCCAGTATCTCGGCGGCAATAGACCGATTGTCGGTCTTGCCACCGTTGGCGCTGCGCGATGTCCACGCGCGCCAGGCTTTCTCGCGCAGACCGCGATTTGGAGAGAACTGCAAAAACGGAACGATCAAAGATCGCGATAATGTGACGATTGGAGACTTTTGGTCTTTTTCCTGCCCAGCAGCACGAGCGGCCGATCGCAAAAAATCCGGAAGCTGTTCGAGATCAGTGTTAGTCAGGTCAAGCGCCCATGCCCGCTCTTCGGCCAGAATATTTTGCGTGAACTCGGTTCCCAATACTGCGAGGCGTGAATTCACGTCCTTTAGCCGATCGCGCGCCGCACCTTTTAGCTGCGCACCCGACCGAACAAAACCCCGGTGGGTCAGTTTCAATACGCGGGTCTGTTCCTTTGTCAGGTCGAGCATTTCGCGTTCTTGCCATAGTTTATCAATCCGCGAGAACAGCGCCGAATTCATTGAGATTTCGGACGAGTACGCTGATATCTTTGGCGAAAATTCACGCTGAAGTGCTTCGCGTTTGGGGTTCGCATCGGTCCCGGAAAGATTAAAGAAAGTCGAAAGAACGCGGCTTAACTTCTCCTCTGAAAGCTCTAGCGCCTCGATTGTGTTTTCAAAATTTGGATCATTTTCGCTATCGGCAATTGCAGCGATATTCGCGCGCGCATCATCCAGCGCCGCATCCAGAGCAGGGGCAAAATCGTCGTCTGAAATTTCGTCAAAGGGCGGCAAGCCGAATGGGGTGGTCCACTCGGCCAAAAGGGGATTTGACATAAACACTCCTGAAACAGACTCGTCTGGCACGAAACCTAAGACCGCCCGAAGCGGTATACCAGTGGCTTAACCGCCGTTGCCGCACGTTTGACAATCCGTGCGTCGTTTTATGCTTATCACGCGACTGTCTGCGTGGAGTGCGTCGTAAATCATCAAGCGCCCGATCAGGGTATCACCTGCACCGGCCAGCAGTTTGACTGCTTCGGCCGCCATCATCGCGCCGACAACACCTCGCAGCGGACCGAGAACCCCGCCTTCGGCGCAACTTGGTGCCAGACCTTCGGCGGCTGGCTCCGGGAAAAGGCAACGGTAACACGGGCCACCTCTTGCGGGGTCAAAGACACTCAATTGCCCTTCCCACTGGCTGATCGCCGCCGACACCAGCGGAACACCACAACTTACTGTCGTGTCGTTCACCAGATATCGCGTTTCAACATCATCCGTGCCGTCCAGAACCAAATCAAATTCGCCAACAAGTTCGGC
>JBPCWO010000026.1:0-4942 GCA_051009475.1 Boseongicola sp. | reverse complement strand
AATAGTGGATCTTTAATGTTTAGCTCTTTTAACACTTCATGACATGCTTCACGCATGACGGTCGCACGTGGATCGTAGTTTTTGTAAACGCGGTGACCAAAGCCCATAAGGCGGAACGGGTCGTCCCGATCTTTGGCGCGTTCGATGAATTCAGGAATGCGGTTGGTCGAACCAATTTCGCGAAGCATTTCGAGCGCAGCCTGGTTTGCGCCTCCATGCGCGGGACCCCAAAGGCACGCCACGCCGGCTGCAATGCAGGCAAATGGGTTTGCGCCCGACGATGATGCTAAGCGTACGGTCGAAGTCGATGCATTTTGCTCGTGATCGGCGTGCAGTGTAAAGATCCGGTCCATGGCCCGGCTAAGAATTGGATTAACCTCGTAATCTTCTGCCGGAACGGCAAAGCACATGCGCAAGAAATTCGACGCATAGTCAAGATCGTTGCGGGGGTAAACAAACGGCTGCCCGATGTAGTATTTGTAGGCCCAGGCAGCGATCGTCGGCATCTTCGCGATGAGCCGGATCGAAGCAACTTCGCGTTGCCAAGGGTCCGAGATGTCAGTCGAATCGTGGTAAAACGCCGACATGGCGCCAACGACGCCAACCATGATTGCCATCGGATGCGCATCGCGGCGAAATCCGCGAAACAGAAACTGCATCTGTTCGTGCAGCATCGTGTGGTTGGTTACGCGGTTTTCGAAGTCCTCGATCTGATCAGCCGAAGGTAGATCACCGTACAACAGCAGATAACAGACCTCGAGGAAGTGAGATTTTTCAGCCAACTGGTCAATCGGATAGCCACGGTGCAGCAGCTCGCCCTTATCACCGTCAATAAATGTAATCGTCGAGTCAGTGGATGCGGTCGATGTAAAGCCCGGGTCGTAAGTAAACACGTCGCTCTGGCCGTAGAGCTTGCGAATGTCGATAACGTCGGGCCCAGCAGTAGGTGAAAGCATTGGCAGTTCAAATTCTTTGCCATCAAAGGCCAGTGTGGCGGTTTTCTTGAGTTCGGCCATGTTCATCCCTGTATTTGGCCCGCGCCGATGGCGACGGGGATGGTCATTCCCGCCGAATGGCGGGTGGCATTCACACCTCTCGCGTCAGGAGGTTTTGCCTGTTTTGTCTGCTGCGTCGATCAGGCGGGCGATCGTTTCTTCCCGGCCCAAAACGAGCATCATATCAAAGACACTGGGAGTAACGGATCGGCCAGCAAGGGCCGCTCGAAGCGGGCCTGCAAGCTTGCCGAGTTTGGTCCCGTGGGCCTCGGCCAGCGATTGCACAATCGCCTCCAGCGTGTCGCGGCTCCAGCTATCATTTTGCAGGTGCGGCGTCAATTCTTTCAGTATACCAATGGATACAGTATCCAGAGATTTTACCGCTTTTTCATCCATGTCCAGAGGGCGGCTTTTTAGTATAAAGTGGGCCTTTTCAAGTAGTTCAGGGAAGGTTCTTGCGCGATCTTTCAGGCAGTACATCGCGCGCTGAAAATCGTCGGCTTGCTTTTTGGATAAGGTAGATTGACCGGAAACAGCAAGATATTCCTGAATTTCTGCTACGAGTGCAGCATCGTCCATTTGCGCTATATGCTGGCCCGAAAGGCTGGCGAGTTTCTTGGTGTCAAATCGTGCCGGTGCCTTGCCGATCCCGTTAAGATCGAACCAGTTGATTGCCTGTTTGGTCGCAAAGAATTCGTCATCTCCGTGGCTCCATCCTAGCCGTGCAAGATAGTTACGCATTCCGGCTGCGGGATATCCGGCGGCTTGCCAATCTTCGACACCAAGTGCACCGTGTCGTTTGGACAGCTTCTTGCCGTCTTCACCGTGGATCAGTGGGATATGTGCCCACACGGGAACATTCCAGCCCATGGCGGAATAGATCAGCATTTGGCGAGCGGCATTGTTCAGGTGATCATCGCCTCGGATAACGTGCGTGACGCCCATATCGTGGTCGTCAACCACAACGGCGAGCATATACACGGGCGTTCCATCCGAGCGTAGAACGATCATGTCGTCTAACTGGTCGTTTCGGATCTTTACATCTCGCTGCACGGCATCATGGATTACGGTCTCACCAGTGCGCGGTGCTTTGACACGAATTGCAAACGGTGCATCAGGATGCAGGTCTTCCGGCGCGTTCCGCCAAGGTGACTGAAATAGCGTTGAGCGACCTTCAGCTTTAGCCTTTTCGCGAAAATCGGCGATTTCATCCGGTGTCGAAAAGCATTTGTAGGCTTTTCCGTCCGCCAACATCTGGTGCGCAACTTCGGCGTGTCGATCAATTCGACTGAATTGGCTGACCGGGTCGCCGTCCCAATCCAGACCAAGCCACCGCAAGCCGCGGTAGATGGCCTCGGTCGCCTCGGGCGTTGAACGGGCCCGATCTGTATCTTCGATCCTGAGCAGAAACTTGCCCCCGCGTCCGCGCGCAAAAAGCCAATTGAAGAGAGCTGTGCGTGCACCGCCTATGTGCAGAAATCCCGTCGGCGAGGGTGCGAAACGAGTGATAACGGGGCGGTCAGAAGCGGCGGCGGACATCGAGATTAACCTTTCGGAAACCATGGCAGGTTTAAGTCCGTCGGGGTGTAGTCAACGCGCCCAGAGGAGACAAGGGTGCGCATATTCGTGAGATTTGCACCATTTGTCGATGCGCAGCGCGGACATCTGTTTCCCTGGGCGCCTGTGCTGCTGGGCCTTGGGGTCGGCGTCTATTTTGCGCTGCCTTTCGAGCCGTCTTCGTTGGCAATAAACGTGCTAGTTGGCCTCGCACTGGGGCTTGCCCTAATAGGATGTTTTACGCCCGCGTCGCTCAGGTTTTGCATCGCCGTGCTCGTTTTGATGCTTTTGGGAGTGATACTCGCGTCAGTGCGAGCCCACAGTGTTGCTGAGCCGCGTTTGAACTATCGTTATTACGGACCAGTCGAAGGTCGGATTGTCGGCATTGACAGGTCGCGGTCGGACGCTGTTCGCCTAACGCTCGATCGGGTTATTCTTGCGGATTTTCCATACGACAAGACACCAACCTTCTTGCGCGTCTCGCTTCACGGTGAAAAAAGTTACTTTGTTCCGGCGATTGGGCAGTTAATCGTCCTGACCGGCCACCTGTCGCCGCCTGCTGGACCAGTCGAGCCTGGCGGCTTCGATTTTCAGAGGCAGGCTTGGTTCAAGCGCCTGGGCGCAATAGGCTATACGCGAACACCGACGCTGTTGCTGGCGAAACCCGAGTATTTGGAATTTGGACTGAGGTTGACGGACGTGAGATTGAAAATCTCTGCTTCGGTTCGATCTAAGTTACCCGGACGCACCGGTGCATTTGCCGCCGCGATCAGCACCGGAGATCGCTCGGGCATGGACCAAGAAACGCTTGAGGCGCTTCGGGCATCGAACCTCGCACATCTGCTTGCCATTTCAGGGCTGCATATGGGTTTATTGACTGGGTTCGTGTTTGTGGCAATTCGAACAGCGTTTGCATTTAGTCAATCGATTGCACTTCACTGGCCAACGAAGAAACTTGCTGCTGTGGCCGCATTACTTAGTGGCGCTGTATACCTACTGTTATCGGGCGGTAACGTGGCAACTGAGCGCGCCTTCGTGATGGTTGCCGTAATGTTTGGTGCGGTTCTGCTGGATCGCCGCGCAATTACTATCCGTGCGGTGGCCGTTGCGGCAATGATTGTCTTGATCCTGAGACCAGAGTCGCTGCTTGGACCGGGGTTTCAAATGTCCTTTGCCGCAACAACTGCGCTAGTCGGGGTATTTGGCTGGCTACGCGATCGAGACTGGAGCCGTTCGCGTTGGCCCTACGTTCTTCGGTTTAGTGCGGGTGTCGCACTTTCGTCCGCAATTGCTGGGCTTGCGACGGCGCCGTTTGCTGCGGCACATTTCAATCAGATTCCGCATTTTGGGTTGTTAGCGAACGTCATTTCGGTGCCTGTCATGGGGGCGCTGGTTATCCCAGGTGCGGTGATTGCTGCTATTTTTTCGCCGATCGGTTTCTCCCAGATAGGGTTTTGGATCATGAAACCCGCGATCGACTGGATTCTTCTTGTTGCCGAGACCGTTAGCGGCTGGCCAGGAGCCCTAAGCTTTGTGCCCACACCGGGGTCGATAGTATTGCCGTTGCTGGCCCTGGGCGGGCTAATAATGGTGCTGTGGCAGGGGCGCGCCCGTATCGCTGGTGCTGCTGCTTTAATCGCAGCTGTCGCGGTTTGGGGCAATGTGGAGCGCCCGACGCTTCTGGTCAGCGAAACTGGCAGTTTGATAGGAGTGATGAGGAACGGCACACGTGCATTGTCCAAATCGCGCGGCGAAAGCTTTGCGGCCGAAAGCTGGTTAGAAAACGACGGTGATGCAGCTGAGCAAGCAATCGCCTTTGAACGGCCAGGAATGTCTGTCGACGACAGCATAAGACGCATTCAGGTCGAAAAGTTGATAATTTTTCACGCCACAGGAAAGCGCTCAGGTCAAAAGGCCGTCAGCCGATGCGCCGAAGCGGACATCGTCGTTGTTAATGTCCGAATAGCTCAAAAGACGGGCTGTGACGTCTACGACAAAGCCAGGCTGGCGCGAACAGGCGCGCTGGCGATCTACTCGGACTCGAATGGAGTTAAGCTTGTCACCGCGCGCCAAAAACAAGGCGCGCGGCTCTGGTCTCAGTAGTTGCGGATCAAGCCGACAAGGCGGCCCTGCACTTTAACTTGGTCATCACGATAAAGTCGCGTCTCGTAAGCCGGATTGGCGGCCTCTAACGCAATCGTGTTGCCAGATTGGCGGAAGCGTTTGAGCGTCGCTTCTTGGCCTTCGACCAATGCAACAACAATGTCGCCGTTGTCGGCCGTGCCGGATTCCATAATCACCACCACGTCACCATCGTTGATGCCGACGTCAATCATCGAATCGCCTTTAACCTCGAGCGCATAGTGATGACCTTGACCAGACAGCATCTG
>JBPCWO010000025.1:0-15129 GCA_051009475.1 Boseongicola sp. | reverse complement strand
GTGAAACTGGCGGCATTTTCTTGTTTCCGTTCAGCGGATCTTCTTGGCGCTGAACCGAACCTTCGAAATGTGCACCCGATTCAATTGCGATCGTCTTGTGAATGATGTCGCCCTCAACGCGCGCTGTCGATGTCAGACGGACCTTAAGCCCGCGGACTTTGCCAACAACACGGCCATTGACCACGACATCGTCGGCGATGCACTCGCCCTTGACCGTGGCGCCTTCGCCGACGGTCAACAGATGCGCACGAATATCGCCTTCGACATTGCCTTCGATATTAATATCGCCAGTCGTTTTGATGTTGCCGGTGATATTCAGATCTGCCGACAATACCGAAGCCGGTGGCTTGGCTTTCGGCGACGAGGAAGTAAATTCACTGCTCGCTTTTGTATCGCTCATTTTGGGGGCCTTTGCAGTTTCAGCCTCATCCCCATTTTTGGGGCCGGGCTCGTTGATTTTGCTTTTAGAAAACATCTCTGGCTGCCTTGATGTATTTCATTGGGTTTGTTGATTTTCCGCTCACGCGCACTTCGTAGTGAAGATGTGTGCCCGTCGAGTTTCCGGTATTCCCCATATCACCAATACGTTCTCCGCGCGAGACCCTTTGGCCATTAGTGACCCGAATTCTAGAAAGATGTGCGTATCGTGTCTCAAATCCGAATTCGTGTTTGATCTTAATTAAAAGGCCGTAACCAGATAAACGACTGGCATGTATCACTACACCGTCAGCGGTTGCGTGGATCGGTGTGCCGGTGGCTCCTGCGAAATCGTGACCGTCGTGTTGACGACCCCAACGAGGCCCAAAACCGCTTGTGGAGCGGTATGAGCCGCGAACCGGAAAGCCAAAAGGTATTTTCTCGGCTGCGATGCGATATAGATTCAATTCGTCAAGCTGACCGAGCACTTCGTTGGCACGATCAGTTAACGGGTCAATCTCCGCATCACCGGATGTCGAAAATCGTATCGGCGAAAGTGGTCCGCCTTGACCGGAATAGCTTCGACGTACCTGTTCCAATATACTGTCCGTTGGCAGACCAACGGCCGAGAACATTTTGTCGATGGGTTCAAGCGAAGTTGTAACGGCTTCTTCAATTTGACCAAATATGCGCTCGTTTCGCTCGGCTTCTAGGCGCGCATCCAGGCTAATGCGGTCCATCGCGTCTTCGGCCTGATCGACGTAATTCCGCATCGAGTCGCGCTCTACGGCAAGGTCACCCAATGCAGCCGTCATGAAGTTTAGTGTAGTTTCCAGATCAACAACCCGCGTCACATCGGGGCTCGCAGCCTCGGTTTCTTCAAGTTTTGCGGTCAAAAGATCGTTTTGCGCGCGTTCCGCGTCACGATCCTTCATGACGTCCCGAAGCGTCGTTTGGATAACATCAATTCCTGTTTCCAGCTCTCGTCGACGATCTTCGGATGCAAGTAACCTGGACTGCATTGCCGAAACTTCGGCAAGCGCGACTGAGAATCGTTCCTGCGCCTGCGCCGCCTCGTGCGCACGTGAATCGCGCTCGGATGCTATTTTGTTCAGACGTGATTCATAGACGGCCTGGTCACGCAATGCCTGTTCGCGAAGATCCCCGGCGCCCAAACTGGTCATCAAGAGGATCGCAGATGAAATAATTGTCCAGCCAACCAATAAGGCAGAGCCTGTCAGTCCGACAAATTGAGTCATCGGACTTAGTCGAATGAACCGGGTTTCCGTGTCAGAGCGTAGGAACAACCGCTGTTCGGGAAATGAGCGTTCGAAAGACGCTCGCACTTTCATCGCGATGGTCTGCCTCAAGATGCCTGTCCCGTAGTCTTTTTCCCGTGCATGTGGCGCTCCTGTCCCGGGAAACACCACAGGCAAGTGTTAACGGGTGTGGAAAACTCTGGCAACCTCGCTGACCCCGTGCACGGACGCGCCAACCTGGCACACGGGCATTTGGCGAAATCTTGCCGATGGTCAACGCTTTTCCGTTAACGGCCAGTAAAAATCCGGTGGCAAACCAGCTTCTGCCCGTTTTTCCTCATTAAACGGAGGCCTTAGTGCGCCGTGGAAGTACTTTCGAACAAGCTCGTGAAATACTGGTTTCGGATCCTGGTTTTCCCGTCCGCAAAGGAAATGGAACCATTTAGAGCCGAATGCGACATGTCCAACCTCTTCCGAGTAAATTGTTTCAAGTGCGGAAACCGTTTGGTCGTCTTTGGCAGTTTTGAATATGTTAATCATGCCCGGCGTTACATCGAGACCGCGTGCTTCAAGAACCATCGGCACAACTGCGAGGCGTCCAAGCAAGTCGTCTTTGGTGTTCTCGGCAGCGCGCCACATACCTGAATGCGCCGGAAGCGCGCCGTACCAACTTCCATGCGCTTCAAGACAGTCACATACAAGATTGAAATGCTTGGATTCCTCATCGGCCGCCTTTGCCCAGTCATCATAAAACCCAATTGGCATTGGAATATGCGCAAACCGTGCGATGAGATCCCAGTGCAGATCGACAGCATTCAATTCGATATGGGCGACGGCATGCAGCAACGCTATTCGCCCTTCTGGTGTGCCAGGTTTTCTTTTTGGAACATCACGCGGGTCCAGCAATTCGGGAAGCGCAGGCCGGGATGGTTGAGAAGGCGGTTCGGCGCACCCTATGTCGAAAGGCGCGTCCAAATCTCGCGCTGCAAACCACTTCTCCGCGTGTGCACGGCTGCAAGCGGTCTTTGTTTGCCCGTCCGCGGTATTGAGGACTTCGACCGCCATCTGCGCCAACGTTATCGACAAATTTGTGCACTCCAATCGACTTAAGTCTGTGGGTCGACGAATATTTGATCGCCCCATAATCAACTGTTTTGCATTCAGTTGCGCAACTTATGCCTGTTGGGTTTCAGTATCGACCGTTCCGGAGTAAACATCAAAAAAAAGAGTAGATGGCTCCTGCGATGACCGAAGCCGAAACTGAAGCCGGCAATAAGAAATCAGATCGGAAAAAACGGAAGAACCGACACCGCGCCGGGCACGGGATGGTTTGGTCGTTGTCTATGGCCGCCTTCATACTCACGCTTCTGGCACTTGCTCTGAGCGGGAAGGCCATGCCACTGCCAAAATGGTTTGGCGAGCGGATAGAAGCTTCGGTAAGCGACCGTTTGCACGAAGGCGCGCTGGAAGTCGGAAAACTTGCCGTCTCTATAGGTCGGGACGGCGTTCCCATTTTACAGCTTTCAGATATTACCATTGGTGACACTCACGGAAGTACAGTCGCAGTATTAAATGCTGTCCAGACCCGGGTGTCGGCCTCGGCATTGTTGCAGGGGAAATTTTCGCCTGATCGAGTAGAGCTTGACGGCGCCCAAGTGACGCTTCGCAGATCCGCTTCGGGTCAATTCTCACTTGTACCGGCCGGGAACGAGCCAGATGACAGCCGAAACCTTGCCGACATTTTGGCACAACTTGATGATGTACTATCGACAGACGCACTAAAGACGATTCAAGAAGTCGAAGCACGCGGCGTCGTGATCTCGTTAGAGGATGCGCGAACAGGTCGGATTTGGCAGGCGACGAATGCAAATCTGATTTTGCGTCGTGCGGACGATGGTTTGGCTTTGTCCGTCGCGTCAGATGTATTCAACGGCACTGACAATGTGGCCGAAGTTCAACTCTCATTTCAGTTCGATCACCAAACGCACGATACTACGTTAGGCGTAAACGTCGTCGACATGCCCGCCGGCGACATAGCAATTCAATCACCGGTTTTGGCGTGGCTGGGCGTTTTGGATGCCCCGATTTCGGGCGCTGTGCGAGCTGAATATGACGGACAGGACGGGTTTGAATCGCTTGCAGGAACACTTGATATCGCTGCAGGTGCGCTCAATCCGGTCGAAGGTTCCGAGCCGTTAAAATTCGAGTCCGCGCGAGCGTATTTCGACTTTGATGCGGGGCGACAGCGCATCGACTTTTCCGAGATCGCAGTGCAATCCAAGCAGTTGGCGCTCGACGCAATTGGACATACTTACTTAAGTGATGTCAAAAACGGTCGACCAGGCGCGTTTCTCGGGCAGTTTGTGATCCCAAAAGTTCGTTTTGACGATAGCGAGCAATTCGAGGCGCCGCTGGATTTGTCCGACATCCGCGCCGATCTGCGGCTTAAGTTGGATCCCTTTTCAGTCGAACTGGCTCAGCTAACAGTCGACATCGCGGACGAGCCGCTCCGCGTTAGCGGGCATGTCGAGGCCCGAACTGATGGATGGCACGTTTCGGTCGATGCTCAGACAGATCGCATAACGCCCGAAACTGTTAAGGCCCATTGGCCCATTTTAGTCTCACCGATTACGCGGAAGTGGCTCAAAAACAATGTGCTAGAGGGTACTCTCACAAGTGCGTCGGCAGGGATCAGAAAAGTACCCGGCGACGAACCAGATATTGACTTCAATTTTGATTTTCACGACGGCGTCGTCCGATTTCTTGATCACATGCCGCCGATCACCGCTGGCGCAGGGCGCGCAACGATGAACAAACGCCGATTTTCGCTTTTGATGCGCGAGGGTGGCGTCCAAGCAGAACAAGGCGGTTTTCTCGACGGCGCAGGCTCGCTTTTTTCGGTTCCAAATGTACGGGAAAAACCAGCGCGCGGCGAATTGACCATCGCGGCTCGGGGAAAAATTCTTGCAGGCTTGTCAGTTCTCAACAACCCGCCAATTCGTCTAATGGAGCGGGCCGGGCGCAGTATAGATGTGGCGGACGGAGACGCCGCGATAGTCGCCGTCGTTCGGCTTCCGCTGGAAGAACATATCCCGGATGGCGAAGTAGACTACTTTGTCGCCGGTGACCTTACTTCGGTCACATCAAACAATATCGTCGATGGTCGAGTGTTGGCATCTAAGAAAGTCTCGCTGGATGCGACACCAGAGCGTATCCGGTTGAATGGTACAGCAACTCTTGATGGCGTCCCGCTGGAATTGGCCTGGGAACAGCCGCTTGGCCCGGATTCTGCAAATGGAAGTGTGGTCAGGGGCAGCGTTGACTTGGGCCCGCATACCATCGAATCCTTTGATCTGCCGCTTCCTAAATCGATGATCTCAGGTAACGGTGCCGGTGAATTCGTTTTGGCTCTTGGGCCTGACATTCCTCCGCAATTGTCACTTCAATCCGATCTGGTAGGGCTCGGAATTAATTTTGAAAGCCTGGGATGGACGAAGGGACGCGATACTGCGGGGAAACTAGAAATAGAGGCCAGTCTTGGAGCAGTGCCTGAGGTCAACAAGCTGTCTGTGTCAGGTCCCGGGCTGGCGATGGAAGGAAGACTGGATTTCAAAGAAAGCGGCGACTTTCGCGCGGCCGTGTTCAGCAAGATGCAAGTTGGCAGGTGGCTTGATTCTGCTGTCACATTGACACCCAGAGGGCAGGGGAAATCCCTGGCGGTGAAAATTGAAGGAGGAACATTTGATTTGCGGTCGCTTCCGCAGGGCGGTGCCAATGCCGGCGGTGACCGCGCGCCGATTGACATAAATCTCGACACTGCAATTGTAACGGACGGTATTCGACTTGCGCCCGTTACTGCGCAGATAGATGCGGGTCGCGCCGGAATTTCCGGTTCCTTCGAGGGAAGGATCAACGGTCGAACTCCTGTTCGAGGAACCCTGGCGCCCACAAATGGTGGCACAGGGGTTCGCGTTCAATCGGCTGATGCCGGGGGGGCGATACGCGACATCGGCGTGACTCCGAACGCTCGACAGGGCACGCTCGATGTCGTTTTTACGCCAGTAGTTGGTGCCGCACCCGGCACATATGATGGTCAATTTCTGATCGAGGGCGTTCACCTTAGAAAGGCCCCTGTTTTGGCCGATCTGTTGGATGCGATCAGCGTGGTTGGACTTTTGGACCAACTAGCCGGACCAGGTATTCGGTTCGGTACAGTTGACGGCAAATTTCGACTTACGCGCGACTCGCTGGTTCTGAAGGAAGCAGCGGCCGTTGGGGTTTCCATCGGAATTTCGGCAAGCGGTATCTATGACTTCAATACCAAGAACATGGATATATCAGGTGTGATTTCGCCGGTCTATTTTGTGAACGCTATCGGACGCGTCGTATCTCGACGCGGCGAGGGGCTGTTTGGGTTCAACTATCGAATGAGCGGACCCGCCAAAAACCCATCCATTGGTGTTAACCCGCTCTCGATCCTGACACCTGGATTCTTGCGCAATATTTTGCGCGGACAGCCGCAAAATCAATGATGTGATGAAACTTAGCGAATTTGATTTCGTCCTGCCTGAACGGCTCGTCGCCACTCGTCCCGCTCGCCCTCGCTCGTCTTCGCGTTTGCTTGTTGCAACACCACATAAGATCGTCGATGCGCGGGCGATTGAACTTGCAGATTTTCTCCGGCCGGGTGACCGGCTGGTACTGAATGACACCAAAGTCATTCCCGCGCGGCTGACAGGTGTCAGGCACCGGAGCAGTGAACAAGGAGTGACCGAGGCCAAGGTCGAGGTAACGCTGCTGGCACCGCATACTAACGGTGACTGGTCTGCACTGATCAAGCCGCTGAAACGAATTCGCGATGGCGAAACGATAACGTTCTCTAGCGATTTCAAGGCAACTCTGGTCAGCCGCCATGCCGGAACTGCTGTCTTGAAGTTCAACCTTGGTGAAATCGAATTTGACGACGCCTTGCAAGCTTGCGGTGCTATGCCGCTGCCGCCGTATATTGAGGGCAAGCGGAAAGCCGACGATCGGGACCGCGACGATTATCAAACAATCTGGGCCCGCTCGTCAGGTGCGGTCGCTGCGCCAACGGCATCTCTGCATTTCGATGATGCGCTGATGAAGGCTGTTGCGAACAAAGGCATACAAACAACCTACGTCACACTTCACGTGGGCGCGGGGACGTTCCTGCCGGTTAAAATCGATGACATACGCGACCATAAAATGCACGCCGAAAGGGGCGAAATCACTGCTCGCGCAGCAGATGAGATCAACGCCACGCGCGCAGCCGGTGGCCGAATCATTCCAGTCGGCACAACCGCACTTCGCTTAATTGAAACCGCAGCGGCTGAAGATGGCGATCTGATACCCTGGGCAGGTCAGACCGATATCTTCATAGTTCCGGGTCATCGGTTTCGGATTGCTGATGCATTGATGACGAATTTTCACCTGCCAAAATCTACGTTGATGATGTTGGTATCTGCGTTCATTGGCACCGAACGTATTCGCGAGATTTACGCCCATGCCATCAGTGAAAACTACCGCTTCTTTTCATATGGCGACGCATCGCTACTTCTGCCAAATGCCTGAAAACGACTTCTGGTGAGTCGCGACAAAGCGCGTAAGCGCCTCGTCGGAAGGTTAGGGGCAGAAATAGGCAAGGCGGAGACTGCAGATGTTGCGGGTTCTGAGCGGTACATGGGCGCTTCTCTTAGGCGTGCTTTTGTTGATGGTTGGCAACGGACTTCAGGGTTCGTTGATCGGTATTCGTGGTTCGATCGAACAATTCACCACGACCGAGTTGTCTATAATAACGTCGGCATATTTTGCTGGATTTCTAATCGGATCCAGAATCGCCCCAAAACTGATACATCGTGTCGGGCATGTTCGGGTATTCGCCGCGCTGGGGTCATTCATTTCCGCTGTTTTGATCCTGTACCCTACAATCACTGAACCCTGGGCATGGGTTGCTCTGCGAGTCGTGTTCGGATTCTCGTTTTCTGGTGTATATGTCACCGCGGAAAGCTGGCTGAATAATGCGTCGGGCAATGAAAATCGCGGTAAATCACTGTCGCTTTATGTAATGGCCCAGATGTTCGGCATTGTCATAAGTCAGGCGTTGCTGAACGTCGCCGACCCGGCAGGCTTCATTCTGTTTGTCATTCCGTCGGTACTGGTGTCGCTGTCGTTTGCTCCGATTTTGCTTACAGCCTCAAAGTCTCCGGAATTCGAGACAACCAAACCGATGAGCCTGCGTCAGCTCTACGAAGTTTCTCCTCTTGGTTTCGTCGGGCTATTTATTCTTGGCGCGATCTTTTCCACTCAATTCGGCATGGCATCGATCTATGGGACCGAAGCTGGGTTAACAGTTGCCGAGATTTCGATATTTGTTTCGGCGATTTTCCTCGGTGGAATGATCCTGCAATATCCGTTCGGCTGGTTGAGTGACCGAATGGATCGACGCTTGCTCATTTTTGCCGCATCAATCGGCGGCGGCGTGGCGGGTTCTATCGGCATCGTTTTTGGCACTTCGTTCGAAGCCGTTCTGGTTGCGGCGTTCTTTATGGGTGGTATGTCAAATCCGCTGTATGCGCTTCTGATTGCCTATACCAACGACTACCTCTCGACCGACGACATGGCGGCGGCGTCAGGCGGGCTGATCTTCGTGAGTGGTCTTGGGGCAATCCTTGGTCCCGTCTTCACAGGCTGGGTAATGACCAACGTCGGGCCGGGTGGCTTCTGGATTTACCTTTCAGTTTTGATGCTGCTCATGGCGGCTTATGCAGCCTATCGGATGACGCAACGCGCCTCGGCATTTCGCGAAGAAGACGACTACGACGCGGTCACCTACGCCTACGTTATGCCGACAGGCACGCAAGTCTCGGTCGAGGCCGCACAGGAATACTATGCTGAAAATGTCGATACTGAAGACGAACCGACACCTTCTGACACAGAACCACTTGATCAAAACTAGAGAATTGGTAACGATTCGTCTGACCTGGGGAATTTTTGGTGTGGAGTGGGAAGTGTAACGATGACCGACCCTGAGGAAATCCTGGCCTTTTGGCTGGATGAAGTTGGCCCCAAAGGCTGGTATGCCGGAGGCGACGAACTTGATACAAAAATCCGCGAACGTTTCGAAGATACTTACAATCGCGCCTGTTCGGGCGCGTTGTCGCTTTGGTTGACGTATCCGTCCGGGACTTTGGCCTACATCATTTTGATTGATCAGTTCGCCCGAAATATGTTCCGCGGCACTCCGCGTGCGTTTTCCGGTGATCGGATGGCGCGCGCTGCGGCGAAAGCGGCAATAGCGCGCGGCTGGGACATGCGAATTGATGAACCGGCAAGACAGTTTTTCTATATGCCGCTCGTGCATTCAGAATGTCTTGTGGATCAGGATCGCGCCGTGCGGCTGATCATGACGCGTATGCCTGAGACTGGCCCGATGAATCTTTTGAGTGCGAAAGCTCATCGCGAAGTGATCCGGCGTTTCGGCCGCTTTCCAAATCGGAACGAAGCCGTTGGTCGCGACACGCCGCCTTCAGAAGCAAAGTTTCTTGAAGAAGGCGGATACGTAAGTGTCGTCCAGGCGCTGAAGGAAAAAGAACTCGCCTGAAAGGTCGGATTGCCCCGCCAAGGGACGCTGATTGGGGCAGGGATCAATGTCATCTGATGAACTAACTGCAGATGTCGTCGTTGTCGGCGGCGGAACCGCGGGCTTTGGGGCGTCTGTAGCCGCAGCCCGGTTTGGCTTGGATGTTTGCCTACTTGAATCCAGCAGCAAAGTCGGTGGGGTAATGGCATTTTGCCCAGGAATGCCCTGGGGAGCCGGTTATCCCTGCGATTCTCCAGTTGGCGGGTTGATAAGCGAACTTGCCGACAGGCTTTATACCATGAACCCGCCGGCGGCCGAAAAACGCCCCTGCGCACTCGAAAATTTTGGCCCAGAGATTCAATACGACCACGACATTGCCACCATGACGATGTTCGAGATGTTGGAAGAAGCGGGTGTTCGCGTGCACCTAAATTCGACCGCAACCGTACCGACGCTTGATGGTAATCGTGTCTCCGGAATCTCATTTTTCGATCGCCACGGCGCACACGAGGTATCAACTCAAATCGTGATCGATTGTTCTGGCGATGGCGATATATCTGCGAAAGCAGGCGTTCCGTTCACCCTTGGTGATGGCCAGGGCAGTATGATGGGCGTCACCGTATCGTTCATGATGATCCACTCTGATTGGGCCAGGATATTTGTCGATGACGATCCTTATTTCAGGCAGTTCGCGAAAAAGGGCATTGCAGAGGGGCGACTGCATCCGGATTTGCATCAGCTATACTTGATGAAGGGGTTTTATCCCGACACCGTCTTTTGCAATTCGGTCGTTATCAGAGGCGTCGACGGCACCAGTCCAAGGGAAGTCGCGCGCGCAGCACAAGAGGGTAGGCGGCGTTGCCATCAATTGTCCGAGTTCCTTAGGTCCGACGTTCCAGGGTTCGAAAACGCCCGCATGACTCAACTTGGGCCGACGGTTGGGGTCCGAGAGACACGAAAACTCGAAGGAATGCATCGGATCAGCGGCGCTGATCTTGCAAGGGCAACGAAGTTCGACGATGGCATCGTGGCCTGCGACAATCCAATCGACGACGTGATGCGCGGCAGTGAGATGACCCACGATGCTATCGTGGGCAAGGGAAGCTACTACACCATTCCGTTTCGCGCGCTGGTGCCCAAAACTGTCGAGAACCTGATGTTCGCGGGAAGAATTGTTTCGGCCGATGCCGTGGCGTTCGCCTCCGTGCGTGGCATGCCTCAATGTATGACCATGGGGCAGGCCACCGGCACCGCCGCGGCAATCGCAATTGGCGAAAGGTTTTCAGTTCAGCAAATCGATCCCGCAATGGTCGTGGCATCACTTCAGCAGCAGGGCGTGAATGGAATCGGCGGCCAACGCTTGGTCGCAAACTGAACGTCAATTCCAACGTCCCGTGGGACGCATAGCGGCAATTCGCGTTTGACACTGCCGGGCTGGTGACAGTTGCCCTATCCTGTGCCAAATAGTTTAGCGTCAAACAAATTCGCCCCAGGAGTATGCCTAATGGCTGCAAAGACATTTGATGTTGTCGTAATTGGTGCCGGACCAGGCGGCTACGTATCCGCCATCCGGGCAAGCCAGCTGGGTCTCAAAACCGCTATCGTTGAACGCGAACACATGGGCGGCATCTGCCTGAACTGGGGATGCATTCCAACAAAGGCACTGCTTCGTTCTTCGGAAGTCTTTCATTTGATGCACCGCGCGAAAGAGTTCGGATTGAAGGCTGATGGCATTGGCTATGATTTGGATGCAGTGGTCAAACGGTCGCGCAACGTTGCTAAACAACTTAATTCCGGCGTCGGCCACTTGATGAAAAAAAACAAGATCGAAGTCGTGATGGGCGAGGCGGCGTTACCGGCCAAAGGCAAGGTCAGTGTGAAGACCGACAAGGGCACTGAAGAGCTTCAGGCAAAAAACATCATTCTCGCAACCGGCGCGCGGGCTCGCGAGTTGCCGGGCCTCGAGGCGGACGGAGATCTGGTCTGGACCTATAAGCACGCGCTTCTGCCGCCGCACATGCCGAAGAAGCTGCTTGTCGTCGGCTCGGGTGCGATCGGCATCGAATTTGCAAGCTTCTACAACACGCTCGGTGCCGAGACGACGGTCGTTGAAGTTTTGGACCGAATTCTTCCGGTTGAAGATGCCGAAGTCAGCGCATTCGCCAAGAAGAGCTTCGAAAAGCAGGGCATGACGCTCATGCAGAAAGCGATGGTCAAGAAACTTGACCGTGCGAAGGGGAAAGTTACTGCACATATCGAAGTGGGCGGCAAAGTTGAAAAGCACGACTTCGATACGGTGATTTCAGCCGTTGGCATCGTTGGCAACGTTGAAGGATTGGGGCTGGAAGCACTTGGGGTCAAAATCGATCGAGCGCATGTCGTTACGGACGAGTTTTGTCGCACAGGCGTTGATGGGCTGTTCGCGATTGGCGACATCGCGGGTGCTCCGTGGCTTGCCCACAAAGCCAGCCACGAAGGCGTCATGGTGGCCGAACTCATCGCCGGAAAAAACAAGGTTCATCCGGTAAAGCCGGAAAGCATTGCGGGATGCACCTACTGCTATCCGCAGGTTGCCAGCGTTGGCTACACCGAGGCCGCGGCAAAAGAAAAAGGCTACAAAGTCAAAGTGGGCCGCTTTCCTTTTATCGGCAATGGCAAGGCGATTGCGTTGGGCGAAGCCGAAGGTCTTGTGAAAACCATCTTCGACGAGAAAACCGGCGAGTTATTGGGCGCGCATATGATTGGCGCGGAAGTTACTGAGCTGATCCAGGGCTACGTTGTTGGGCGCCAGTTGGAAACAACCGAGGAAGACTTGATGCACGCAGTTTTCCCGCATCCAACGCTCAGCGAAATGATGCACGAAAGTGTGCTGGACGCCTATGATCGGGTCATCCACATGTAGGCTGCGCAAAAGCCCGGAATTGCCGACAGTTTACTCGCTGACAACGAGTGGAGCAGTTGCGATCACCGTTCTTCCCTGACTGACGACATAGCGAATTTCATAGGTCCCGGGCAGTTCGGGCGCTTCGATCTCTAGCGGCGTGCCTTCGCGGGTGTAAGTATAAGTCTCGTATTTCGCATCCCCGACGCGGGCGATGGAAACATAGTCGTTACGATAATCGGGGCCATCCCAGGTCACTTTCAGCGTCTGGCCAACTTTCGCCTCGCTTGGCGCCTGAAGCGACGCACTCACAGGCGTGACACTTACAGATTTTCGGGCAAGCACGATGTCAGGTGATCCATTGGCGGTATAGCGAATCTCATAGTCCCCCGGCGCAATAGGCATCTGGAGCTCAAGCGGGGTGCCTTCGCGCGTGTATGTATAGTGCTCGTATTTCGTGTCCTTTTCACCGACGCGCGCCACGGAAATATAGTCGTTCTTATAGTCCGGGCCATCCCAACCGACTTGAACCATTTGACCAGCCACAGCCGTCGAGGCAGCTTCAAGTGTCGAACTGATGGCGGTTAATTCGATCAATTTCGTTGCAGCTGTTTTCTTGTCCTGACTCAGGACATAGCGCAATTCCCAGGTGCCTGTTTCCAACGGCGCCGCAATCGTCAGCGGATTGCCTTCCCGCGTATAGGTATAAGTGACACTCGTGCCATCTCGATCACCCGGCCGCGCGAACGCGATATAGTCGTTCTTGTAGTCACCCCCGACCCAATTGACGGTAATATCTGAACCGGCCGGCGCGCGCTCGGGTGCATCCAGCGTGGTCGAGAGCGCCGTAGATGTGATTGTGCGGCGCCCGATCACGACGCGACCAGAACTCATCGTATAGCGTATTTCGTAGTTTCCGGTTTCCGTCGGCATCTCAAGCAGCAGCGGCGAACCCTCCCGCGTATAAGTGTAATTGAGATATTCGGCATCTTTCGTGCCGGGTGCCGCCATCGTGATGAAATCGTTCTTATAATCCGGGCCCGTCCACGTCACTTCGACCGTAGAACCAGCTGGTGCGCTGTCAGGAGCAGTTAGCATCGCTTCCACAGGCGTTACTTCGATTGGCACCGATACGAGCGTCTTGTTGCCGTCTCTCAAGATGTACCGTAATTCGTATTGCCCGGGATTCGGTGGCATCTCGATCTGCAACAGCGGGCCTTCTCGTGTGTAGACATACGTGACATACGAACCGCGCGCGCCGTCTAACTCCGCTGTGCCGATCAGGTCATTTTTCTGGTCAGGCCCGGCCCAGCGCACATCGACCATTGAACCCGCCGGTGCCGAAGCAGGAGCGTCAATCGAGGCCACCGGACGGTATTCGGGCAGCACAAGCACGACATTTTTCTGCACACTACCAACGCCGAACACCGACTCGGCGCTGGCGCCGTCAATTGGCCGTGTGACTGTCACGCGGTATTCGCCTCGCTCCAGATTGCGTGCGAAAAAGCCAATTGTCATCGACTCACTCGTGGCGTCGCCTGCCTGGTTCAGAGTCCAAACAAGTGGGTCGTCGATGCGCGGGCCGTTCTTGCCATCAGTGGCATAAAAGTTCACCTGAACGGGTGGTGGCGGCGGCGCGGGGAAGACGAGCGTGACTTCGCGTGTTTGAGAGTCGACCATGGCCGTCAACTCAACGTATTCTTCGTGCGCGGGCCAAAGCGCCTCGACTTGGTACTGACCCGGCAGCAATTCAAAGCTCAGCGATGGTGCCGCCTCGCTGTCGGCAAGTGCCGCCTCGCCAGAAATTGTCCAGATTAGCGGGTCACCGATCTCTGGCCCACCTGGGCCCGCAATACCGCGAAATCGCACGGTAACTGGCTCGGGCGCTGGCGGTTCGGCCACAACAACAAGTGCTGCGGCCAACTCCTCGGCGTTATCAGCCGATCGAAACGTGCCGCCAGTTTCTTCCGCCAGACACTGCATCTGCGCCAGGGCTTGCGGATCGTCGGCCACGTCAAATCCAACGACGTGGGCCGTAAAATCAACGCCAGTCTCCTCCAAAAGGCGCGCTGCAGCGCAAGGATCGGGCTCGCAGGTTTCGATCCCGTCAGAAACAAGGATGACGGTTGCTCGCTCCTCTGTGTATCTCAGTGCCTCGGCGGCCGCGACGACCGCATCGGTCATTGGCGTTTTGCCTTTTGGTTTGATCGCGTTCACTGCATCGGCAATCGCGCCGCGTGTATCAGCGCCAGGCATCACAATCGTCTCAATGTCGCTGCAGTCACCCTTTTGCCGATGACCGTATACTGTCAGGCCAAGTTCTTGCTCGCCCGGTAGGCCGCCAAGCAGTTCGCCCACGACATCCTGGGCAATGGTGATCTTTGCAACACCGTCAATCTGACCCCACATTGAGCCGGACCCATCTAATACAAGAATTGCCTTTGGTCGCTCTTGGGCAAGTGCGGAAAATGGCAAAATCATTAGAATTGCGATTAGCGACATCGGGCGCATGGCAAGACACTCCAAAGAAATTTTGTTCAATCGCCCTAAGGTTCCTCCAAATCAATCTGGCAATCAAAGGATTTCTCACAAAGTGAAATGCCATGCCTTGTTTTGAAAACTGACTAACAATTTTCGACCGATCCCCGCCGAAAGAAATGTCTTTGGCGGGAATAGTCGGGGTCTTGGCCGCGGCAAGATCGCAATGCTCCATCTGTGCGTTTGGGTGCCATCAAATACAAATACCCCATTGGGGTCGCGGTGTTGGCTGTCGGGAGGGCGTGTTTCATTACTCTCACTCCAATGAAGGTCAAAGCGCGCGCGGCTGCGAGAAAAGTGTCATTGCCTCGCTGCCGAAGTTGGATGAGGCGTCGGCATAATGTCGGATTGCCGGAATACGCCGGCCCGCTTTGGCATTGCGGCCAAAGGTTTTGAAATCGCGCATTCCGATATCACGCCGGATATGGCCACAC
>JBPCWO010000024.1:0-9871 GCA_051009475.1 Boseongicola sp. | reverse complement strand
GGCGAGCAGCCGAACATCATCAATGTCTGCATCTGGCCATTCTTGCCACTCGTGGTTTGCTGGCGCAATCTGCTTTGCAGCATGAAGTAGATTCCGTTGATTTGGGCTCCACGCGACCGTTCGCTGCGGATGCATCATATGTGAATGAACCAACGTCTGCTCTGGGCTCGAAGCGGTCATTCGCCGCGGAGCGGCACCTGAGTGTCGATTGAATGACTGCTTTGCGGACAAACCTGCCGTTCGACACTGGAATATGAGTATCTCCTTCAGCGTGTAAATCAGACTCCTACCGATGATGAACTTGAGTGCGCAACGAATGCGCTCGCTCTCGAATAGCCTCTTAGAGAGAGAACTGTTGTTTGAGGTATGTGGGTCGCGTTGGCTTAGTGCGTATTCGTTTCGATCTTCTTGATTGGGTTGTCGCGATACAACAACGATTGGGTATTCATGAAGACGTGGACTTTTGACGAATTGGCCGTGAGATCGACTTCGGTGCCGCGAAGGTCCTTGTGAATGCCCGCCAACTTGCCAATGACTGCCTCGGCATCGCCCTGCGGCTCGAAGTAGAGCAAGGTGACCTCGCCAAGAGCTTCAGTGATATTAACCTTTCCGCGATAGATTCGCCCTGCCTCTTCGGTAGCGGGAACAAAATCTTCGGGGCGCACGCCAATATTCACGCGGGCGCCTTTGTCTTCTGGACGCGTTGGATAATTGGATACTGCCACTCCGCCACCATCGATGGAGATTGTCGTTTGCTCGCCAGTTTCGGTGATCTCGCCAGGCAGTAGGTTCATCGACGGGGAACCAATGAATTGGGCCACGAACTCGTTTTCGGGGCGCTCATAAAGTTCCAGCGGGCTACCGACCTGCGCAACGCCGCCACCCGCGAGCACGACGATGCGGCTGGCAAGGGTCATGGCTTCGACCTGATCGTGTGTCACATAGATCATGGTCGATTCCGGCATCGCTTCTTTTAGCTGAGCGATCTCGATTCGTGTGGCAACGCGGAGCGCAGCATCCAAGTTAGAAAGCGGTTCGTCGAACAAATAGACTTTCGGATCGCGCACAATCGACCGTCCGATGGCAACACGCTGGCGCTGGCCGCCGGACAGTTCTTTTGGCAGGCGGTCCAGAAGATTGTGCAATTGCAGGGTTTTAGCTGCCTTTTCGACACGTTCGTCTATTTCGGCCGGTGTCATCTTGGCGATTTTCAATGCAAATTGCATGTTCTCGCGCACGGTCATATGCGGATAGAGGGCGTAGGATTGGAACACCATCGCTATGCCGCGCTGACTTGGGGGCACATCGTTCACAACGGTGCCGTCAATCTGCAATTCCCCATCGGTTATCTTTTCAAGACCAGCAATCATACGTAGCAAAGTTGATTTACCGCACCCGGAGGGCCCGACAAAAACAACAAGTTCGCCCTGTTTGATGTCCAGATTGATGTCCTTCAACACGTCAACGTTTCCATAGGATTTCGCGACATCGGTCAGAAGAAGATCGGCCATAATACCTTCCCTCGGTTATGCTTGTGCTGTGGCGAAAAGAACCTGCCACGGCGAAAGTTTCGGATTGTCTGTCGTTGTATCAACGTTGAATGGTGCGTCAGCTTCGATGGACCAACTTCCTTCGGGCATCGAGACATCACAGACGCTGTCCGACAGATTGAAAGCGCAGAACAGGCGCACATTGCCGTAACAACGCTCGAAAGCAATGTAGGCTTCACTGGCTTCAACCAGTTTGTATTCGCCTTTCAGAAGCGCTGTGTAGTTTTTGCGAAACGAGATCATCTTGCGATAGAAGTTGAGCATCGAGTTGGGGTCACGTTCCTGCAGTTCGGCAGAACCTGGGACATGCTCCATTGCCATCGGTAGCCAAGGACGCCCCGCTGTAAAGCCGCCGTTACGGCGCTCCGCACTCCATGGCATGGGCGTGCGGCAGCCGTCGCGGCCCTTGAATTTGGGCCAGAACCTTTTGCCGTAGGGATCCTGAAGGTCATCGTAGGCAACATAGGCTTCGCTCAGGCCCAGTTCCTCTCCTTGATAAAGACAGACAGAGCCCCGCAGGGTCATCAAAAGCGCGCAGTAGGCGCGATGGGCTGGATCGGTAAGGTTCCATCGCGTGGTGTGGCGGGCAACATCGTGGTTGGAGTAGGCCCAGCAACCCCAACTATTTGGTCCAATGCGCTGTGCGCGTTCCATGATTTCAGCGACGCGCTGCCCGGTCGGAAAGACGTTCGACAACAGATCGAAGTCATATGCCATGTGGATCTTGTCGTTCCCGGCGGTGTAATTCGCCTGAATTTCCGAGCCGCGCTGACCATCTCCAACCTCGCCCACAGACGTGGTTGCGCCAAATTCATCGAGAACCGCCCGGAATGCCTTTAGGAATTCCAGGTTTTCGGGGCGGTTTTTGTCGAAAACGTGATCCTGGAAGTTATACGGATTGACCGAAGGGGCGATTTTGTCGTTTCGGGCATCGCTGGTCAAAGGTGGATTGTCCTGCAATTCAGTATCGCAATAGTAGAAGTTAACTGTGTCCAGCCGAAACCCGTCCACCCCGCGCTCAAGCCAGAACCGAGAAACATCTAGGACTTCGGTGCGCACTTCTGCATTGTGGAAGTTCAGGTCGGGCTGCTGACTGAGGAAATTGTGCAGATAATACTGCATCCGCTGCCCGTCCCATTCCCAGGCCGACCCGCCGAATATCGACAGCCAGTTGTTGGGCGGCGTGCCGTCAGGCTTTGCGTCCGACCACACATACCAGTCGGATTTTGCGTTATCGCGGCTGACGCGGCTTTCCTTGAACCACGGGTGTTGGTCGGATGTATGGCTGAGCACCAGATCAATCATGACCTTGATGTCCAACTCGTGCGCACGCTGCACCAATGCATCGAAGTCCGCAAGCGTTCCGAACATGGGGTCGACGTCACGATAGTCGCTCACGTCATATCCGAAATCCAGCATTGGTGACGTGAAGAAGGGCGAAATCCAGATTGCGTCTACACCCAAAGAGGCGATGTAGGGCAATCGGTGGATGATGCCCGGCAGATCACCGATGCCATCGCCGTTGGTGTCCTGATAGCTGCGCGGGTAAATCTGATAGATCACCGCGCCGCGCCACCAGTCCAGGTCCGGCGCCGCGTGGCGTTCCTGAACAATATCTTGATCTATAAATGCCATTTCAATCCTCAGATCAGGTTACTTGACCGAGCCGGCCAGAAGACCGCGCACCAGGAAGCGTTGCATCGCAAAAAAGACCACCAGCGGGACGGCGATCGAGACAAAAGCCGAAGTTGCGAGGATCTCCCATTCGCCACCACGGGAACCAAGCAGATTGACCAAACGCCCAGTCAAAACGAGTGTTTCGTCGTCTGTGCCCAGGAAAACCAGGGCGACTAGAAGGTCATTCCAGGTCCACAGAAATTGGAAAATCGCAAAACTTGCGAGAGCAGGAAAGCTAAGAGGCAGGATTATCTTTACGAAGATCTGGAAATCTGTTGCGCCGTCGACTTTTGCGTTCTCGATGATGTCTCGAGGCAATCCGACCATGTAGTTTCGTAAGAGATATATTGCCAAGGGCATCCCAAAGCCGGTGTGGGCAAGCCACGTGCCTATGTAGCCCTTTCCAATACCGATCGAGTTGTGGACTTGAAGAAGTGGAATAAGGGCAAGTTGCAATGGCACCACCAGCAGCCCGACAATAGCGGCAACCAGAAGGGCGCGCCCCGGAAAATCCATCCACGCGAGGGCGTAGGCCGCGAATGCTGCCACAACGATTGGAATGATGGTTGCGGGGATGGCAACTGTAAGCGTGTTCAGGAACGATTGCCCGATACCCGCCGCTGCGGTCGAACTGAAGAGCACATTGCCGTAGTTTTTGGTCGTGAATTCAGGCGGTGACGAGGCTGTCACAAAAACACGCGGCAGGCGCGCGCCTTCCAGGGATTCCGGACTTGTCAGACGGAATGCGCCATCCGCTTCCAACGTCAACGATTGATTGCGGCGGAGTTCGGCCGTTACGCCGGGCTTGTTTGCCTCAACATCGCGGGCGTTTGTGCCCCACGCGCTGATATCGACTTCGCTGTCTTCAAAGAGCTCACCTTCGATAACGAACAGGTCGCCGTCCTGGAACTGTTCGCCCGAAAGCCTAATGGCAGGGCGTTGGCTTTCTTGTGTGGACAAAGATGCCCACCAGCCAGAGGTCGAAATTTGGTCGCCCGTGCGGAACGAAGAGACAAACAAGCCTGCAGTTGGGAACAACCAGAGCGCGACCAGAAAAACGACCGAGATGTGAACTGCCCAAACCAAGGCGGGTTTTTTGCCAGCAATATTATCCATCTGCTCCCCTCCTCAACGCATTTCTCGGCGCACGTTGCGCACGTTCCAGATCAGAATTGGTAGAACCAGAAGCATGATCACCATCGCGCTGGCCGATCCCACGCCCCAATCAAAGGAACGGAACATTTTGTCATACATGTAGTTGGCCAGAACCTGGGTTCCGACCTGACCGTTAGTCATGGCCAAAACGATGTCGAAGACTTTCAGAACCACCAGGGTAATCGTTGTCCAGACGACGACAATAGTTGGCATGATCTGGGGCACTTTGATCTTGAAGAAGATCTGTACCGGGCTGGCACCATCGATGATAGCGGCCTCAATGGTTTCCTCGGGAATACCACGCAGTGCAGCGGAGATAATAACCATTGCAAAACCCGTTTGGATCCAGATCAGAACAGCCATCAGCAGGAAGTTGTTTAACCCCGCAATCTGTAGCCACGATTGCGGCGCGCCGCCAAAAGACGTCCAGATCGCGTTCAGAACGCCGATCTGTTCAGTGCTTTCAGGGCGGAAGTCGTAGATGAGCTTCCAAATGACCGAGGCACCCACGAATGAGATCGCCATGGGCATGAATATCAGAGACTTAGCAATATTTCCCCAGGAAATCCGATCGGTTAGCTGGGCGGCGAGTAAACCGAAACCGGTCGAAACTGCCGGAACGACCACGAGCCAGACCAGATTGTTTCGGATTGCTTCCCAGAACTTTGGTTCACTGACCATCTGCGAATAGTTGGCCAGGCCGACGAATGCACCCCCCTGATCCCGATCGGTCAGCGACAGCCAAAATGTCGCCAAAACAGGGTAAGCCAGATAGAGCGATAGTACGAACAGCGCAGGGAACATGAACAGCCAAGGGCGCACCATATTTGCACGGTTTATGTTCTTGCCTGCGTTCGGGCCCTTGGCCGGAAACAGAACTTTGTCTAGAAACTGATTTGAGAAGTAGAAGTATGCCAAGCATCCCCCGACCCCCAATATCACAGTGACCAAACCCGCTAATGCCGGATGCATCTGACTCTCCCTGGGTTAGTTTGAGTGTCGGATAGCCGAGCCATGCCCGGCTATCCGTGGTTTTCGGATCGCCTTCAAATGCCTACTTGAGCGCGTCCCAACTGGACTGGATTTCAGCTGTGACTTCCTCAGCTGATTTGCCACCAACATAGTCGATCATGCCGGTCCAGAACGATCCCGCACCGACACCTGCGGGCATGAGGTCAGAGCCATCAAACCGGAATGTCGTCGCATTCAACAGGATGTCGTTCATCTTCCTCAGCGTTGGGTCGCCAAACAGGTCTGGGTTGATCCCGCTGTGGGGCGTCAGGAAGCCCGAGCGTGCCATCCAGACTTCGTGCGCGATTGGCGTTTTCAGCCATTCAATAAAGGCACGCGAGGCAGGGGTGTCATTTGTGATGAACACCAGCGTGCCCGCCCCAAGAACTGGATTGCCCAGATCGGCGCCACCTGCTGGCGGGAAGTAGAAAAAGTCGGCATCTACACCAATTTCCGTGCCTTCAGGGAAGAAGGTCGGAATGAAAGACGCCTGACGGTGCATGAAACACTGCGGTGGCGACGAGAACATTCCATCCGGGCTTTCGCGGAAGTCGATGGATGCCACACCTTCTGATCCACCAACGACAAGCGAGTCATTACGCGCAACATCGCCGAAGGCATTCATCACTTCAATGACGCGCGGGTCATTGAACGGCATTTCGTTGGACACCCAGAGGTCATAGACTTCTGGCGGATGTGTCCGCAGCATCAGGTCTTCCATCCAATCGGTCGCAGGCCATCCTGTTGCGCCCCCCGATGCCAGCCCGATGCACCATGGGGTGCCGCCCTCATCTACAATCTGCTGCTCAAGCGCTCGTAGCTCTTCCTGCGTTGACGGGATATCATAGCCGAAATCATCGAAGTTATCCGGAATATACCAAACAAGTGACTTCACATCTGCTTTGTATGGGAACGCATAGAATTCTTCATTGCCATCGGGGCCCGTGAAAGTTCCGATGCCGCGCCAACTTGCTCCGGCTGCGTAGTTGTCCTCCATCCACTGACCCGCTTCGTCGCCAAGTGGGCTGACGAAGCCTTTGGAGATCAGGTTCTGGATGAGACCCGGCTGCGGAAGCACGGCGACATCCGGCGGGCTTCCGGCTTCAGTATCAATGACGATCTGTTGCTCGTATGACTCTGAACTGGAGTAGTTGATCTCGACGCCCGTTGCTTCGGCGAAGTACGCAAGCATGCCTTCTGCCAATGCCTGATCATCGCCACGCCAGGGTCCGAAGATATTGATCGTTTGACCGGACAGGTCATTGCTCGCGGCAAATTCGTTGAAGCTGTCCCAGTTAAATTCGCCCTCGCCTGGTGCGAATTGCAAATGTCCGCCCGCAAGCGACGAACCCGCACCGGCCACAAACAGCGCGGCGACTGCTGCACCTGTGTAAAGTGTCATTTTCATAAGTTCCTCCCAAAGTGAATCACGGAAGCGCCTTTGGGATCACGCATAGATCTGGTGATTTTCAAAGCGCTTTGGATAGATACCAACATTGCTGAACGATTAGACTTTGTCAATCTGGCAATTCTTCAGATCCATGTTTTATTGGATATTTGACTGAACGTTCTAATAATCGGAACGAAATAATTCGGTGTATCAACGAAATAATCTTCACAGTGTATTGCCAAATTTAAAGCGCTTTGATTAGTATATTGCATGAAACTAAAAGAACTTTCCGCCCTCCTTGGACTCTCGCAGACAACTGTCAGTCGCGCATTGAACGGCTATCCAGAAGTAAGTGAAGCAACCCGCCGCAAGGTCAGCGAAGCCGCTGCGGCTTACAATTACCGCCCGAACACGCGTGCGAAGAGTTTGGCAACGGGTAAGTCCTTGACCATTGGGCATGTGCTTCCCGTGTCCACAAAACACGAGATGGTTAATCCTGTATTCGCAGATTTTTTGGCTGGCGCTGGCGAGACATATACCAACCAGGGCTATGAATTGTTGCTATCGATTGTGCCAGATCAGGAAGAAGAAAAGGTCTATCGCGAACTGGCATCCCGTGGGACTGTTGATGGCATTATTGTCCACGGTCCCAAACGCGATGACCCGCGCATTGCCTTGCTCCGATCACTAAATATGCCTTTTGTGGTTCATGGCCGCGCAACCGACATCGAACAATGCTACCCATGGCTGGATGTAAATAATCGCAGGGCATTTTACCGAGCGACAGAATTTCTAATTGATCTTGGGCACAAAAGAATTGCCCTTCTAAATGGACTGGACACGATGGATTTCGCGATTCGGAGACGCGAAGGTTATTCCAAAGCGATGGCGGATCGTGGCTTGCCCATTGATCCCGCAATTATTTTTCATGATGAAATGACTGAGACATACGGATACAACAGCGCAAAGCGTCTGCTAAATAGCGCCGAACCGCCTACTGCTTTTGTTGTCTCATCCGTTATCCCTTCGATTGGCGTGCGACGTGCGGTGGAGGAATCTGGGCTTCGCTTTGGCAAAGATATTTCACTTGTTGCTTACGACGACGACCTTTCCTACTTCAGGAACAACTTCGACGTTCCGATTTTTACTGCCGTACGCTCGTCTGTGCGAGATGCTGGACGGCAGGCTGCGCAGATGTTGATCGATGTAATCCGCGGCACCGCGAATGCATCGCACGACATATTGCTGGAAGCCGAATTGACTGTCGGTAGGTCCACTTCACCTGCCAACAGCACAGGATCAGTCCGGTAGTTTTGGCGTTGTTCCTTCTCGAATCTGAAAAATCAGCACACAGCCTTCATTGACGAAATTGTCCGCGATATATCAGTCTGACAAATTCCCTATCTCGCGTTCGCCGCGAATGTCCGGAAGGCGGACTGCGGTCCCAGCATTGTCTGGTAAAGGCCAAAGGCTGCTCAGGGGCGTCCCGGCGACGGGCAATGACCGCTCAGGGCTCGAAGCCGACACCTGAGTCTTTCTGTCAGATGGCCGCTTCGTCACGAACAGCAGACGTTCACCGATTGTCGGTTCATGAGCCCTGCGCTGATGCGAACCGATTTGGGTGACAATTTTTGACTGGGAGTTCCGTGGGCTTGGAAGGATCAGACAAAGGTCGTTTAGGTTGTTTCGCGTCCATCCAGTTGCGTGGCTTATTTTGGCGGCGACATTGTACTTTGCGTATGAGGAATTCTCGCATTTAACGTCCATTTAGGTATCGCGACTTCTGATTGGCCAAGTAACTCATGTGCGTGACGGTGACACCATTGAAGTCACTTGGTTACCCATTCGACTTGGGTCGCTTGATTGTGCGGAAAGGGGAACTGTGAAAGGAGCAATGGCAACAGCCGAGATGCGTAGGCTTGTGACTGGGCAAAGACTAGAATGCCGATTGACTAATCGCCGAAGCTACGACCGAACAATTGGGGAATGCCAACTCCCTGATGGAAGAAGCATAAGCAGAGTCATGATCAAGGAGGGTTACTGCAGGCGTTGGCGTTGATCTTGATCCCGGTTTTCAGATTTTATAACAATAATTGTGGGGGTGCCGACCAACAGTTGGCGAGTATTCTTTTTTAAACTCGCCTTGAGGGTGTGTCCAGAAATGGACGATTCAGAAGATAAATGCTCGTTTTTTAACAAAAATATCGAAATTACGGCGATTGATCCAACGCAATAAAACAAAAAAATACTTGCATAATTAAATCTAATGTGACATTAGTATAAATTATAGAAAGCTATGGGAGCCTGGATTGGTGAGTTTGGCGAGTAGCGCTCAGGCCCCGAGAGTTTGAGTTGAGTGAATTCGGCATTTGGTCGGGTAAGTTAGTGAGTGAGTGAGTAACATGACGATGATTTTGGAAATGGCGGCGCTGGCCGCACCCTACGTGGCAGTATTTTTGGCCCTGATGATCTTTTGGTTGGAAAAACTTAGCGACGACTTGATCGAGCACCTCGACGACTTGATCGAGCACTTCGACGAGTTATCGACAGATTCCAACATTCGAACGCACAACTAGTTTTCACAAACCGCAAGTTCCTGTGAGAGCACAGCTGCTAATTTTGCACCGTAATGTATGAGCTGCTGCTGGACAAATTAGTGCGGACTGCCGGCGTTTTACCGTATTCAATGTGGGTCATTTGCCGAAATTGAAATTTGCTAATTTGCTCCGTGCCCCAATCTGTTTGTTAAGGGTGACAAATGTCAAAGCCTCTGAAATCCAGTTTCCGAATTACGCTATCGACTACGCGTCAGGAGACTGTAAGTGTGAGAGCTTCGTCTGCCGAGCGCGCCTGTGGCAAACTCGAGAAGGAGCTGGGGCAACAAACTGTCGATGACAACTCGTCGTTGGTGCATTTTGTCATATGTTCTGTAGAAAGGGAGTTGTGACAAATACATTTACAGCGAGCTTAAGCAGGAATTCCGTCTGACGCGAACCTTCACATGGTGATGGTCGCTTCCAATCAAGAGTGGCACTTAGGGCGTCTCGAAATGGATACCGGCTGGAAGAGATTCAAATGAGTAATGCAG
>JBPCWO010000023.1:0-15314 GCA_051009475.1 Boseongicola sp. | reverse complement strand
GTCCGCGCCTACCCGCACGTGCCGGGTATAGATTTTGCGGGAGTAGTATCGGTGTCAGATGACGACCGCTATGCGCCGGGCGACAAAGTCGTAATGACAGGTTGGCGCGTTGGCGAAGTGCATTGGGGCGGATATTCTGAAAAAGCCCGAGTGAACGCAGACTGGCTTGTGCCGCTACCAAATGATCTTTCAACGCGTGCAGCTATGGCGGTTGGCACAGCGGGGTTTACCGCAATGCTGGCAGTCATGACACTTGAGGACCACGGGTTATCTTCCGAAAACGGAGAGGTCCTAGTCACCGGCGCAGCTGGTGGAGTTGGGTCTGTTGCAACATCAATTCTTTCAAACTTGGGCTATGATGTTGCTGCGGTGACAGGACGGCCTGAGACTGGTGAGTATCTAAGGGCGCTGGGCGCGAGTAGGATTGTTGCGCGCGAAGAACTGAACGAAACTGTCAAACGGCCGCTGGAGGCCGAAACCTGGGCAGGGTGCGTGGACGCGGTCGGTGGCGCGATGTTAGCGCGAGTGCTCGGACAAATGAAATACGGTGCGTCTGTTGCTGCCGTCGGTCTGGCAGGCGGGGCGGGGCTTCCTACTACAGTCATCCCTTTTTTGCTGCGCGGCGTGAATCTGCTCGGGATCGACAGCGTTATGCAACCATTTGAAAGCCGTATCCGCGCTTGGGACCGAATTGCCGCGGATCTGCCAATGGAAAAGCTAGAGTCAATGATCCATCCGGCAACACTGGACGATCTGCCCGATCTTGGAGCCGCCATTTTGAAAGGGCAGGTCAAGGGCAGGATCGTTGTGGACGTTAGGGCCTAGGGTCTTTCGGCGAAGGCATCGACTAACAGAAACGCGTCTTCGAGACCGGGAACCGCGGCAGTGCCGGAAATTCTTGCGCCGCTCCGTTCAACGGTTACCGAAAATTCTGCATGCTCAACCAGGTCACCTAGCATCAGTGGTCCAGATACAATTAGTGTTGGCCGCGTGCCTTGCAGGACTCCTAGAAATTGAAGCAGCGGAAATGCTGCGCTCGATACAATACTGTTGCTTTCGGGCCCTTCCAGCGTATCCAGCAGCAGGGTCAAGTCTAGTGTTCCTATTTCATCACCGCGACTTTCCGGATCGACAATTAGAAGAAATCCAAATGCAGTTGCGTTCCCTAAAAGATTACCATTGCCATCAACGAGCGCCACTTCACCTTCTGAAAGTGGCCACTCACTTGGATCTGCTGCCAGTTGGTTTGGCTGTCTTAGGTTAAGCAACAAACCGGCGGTGAGCGCTGTTGTCCAAATCAGCAAAGCCGCCATCGCCGACATTGCCTGGCTTGTTGGACTCTTCGGGCCCGAAACAGTGCCCCGCCACATGCGCGCAAAAACGTCGTCATGGTCGATCAGCAAATGTTTCAGGGCGCCCGCAATATGAAGGACGACCGCCGCCAGCAGAACTTTAGTGAAAATTCTGTGTATCGCTGCAAATCGCTCAGCCGATGCTTCGTCAAGCGGGATGAATGGTAAGGATTGCCCAAATGGCCACCAAATGGGCGCAAGATCGGGGGATGCTGCGTGTGATAGCCATCCGGCCAGAGGGACAGCGATCAATGCTATGGTAAGCATCCAGTGTACTATGCTGGCAGTAGTGTTTTCAAAACGCCGTTCAATGTGAATTGGTGCCGGCCGGGGCTGCAATAGCGCCCAAAACAGGCGAACAATTCCTAAGCAGAAAGCGATGATACCGGTTGTTTTATGCAGCGAGAATAACAGGAATGCCTGACGAATTCCCGCGTCTGTCGATAGGTCTTGCCCATTGGCCAGGATGCCGAGAGGAAACGCGGAGACTATCACCAGCACCGTTATCCAATGAAGCGCGCGCGCAACGAACCCATAGCTGTTTTCTGTATTCCTGAACCGCATGCCTATTTGTAGCGACAGATATGTGCAGGACCAACTTGTTCCCAATTTCGCGGTAGGCTACGACCATTTGGCAAAAGAAGGTGGGAGCAGATCATGAGCCTAGCATTCGTATTCCCAGGGCAAGGTGCACAGACAATCGGAATGGGCCGCAATATTGCGGACGCTTATCCCACCGCGAAAGCCATATTTGATGAGATTGACGATGCCTTGGAGGAGAAGCTTTCCACGCTGATCTGGGAGGGCGAGCAGGAAACGCTGACACTGACTGAGAATGCGCAACCAGCGCTTATGGCGACTTCGATCGCTGCACTTCGTGCGCTGGAGTCAGAAGGGATTTCAGTCGCGCAAGCGACGTACGTGGCTGGTCATTCACTTGGAGAATACACCGCACTTGCTGCTTCGGGGGCAATTTCGGTTGCCGATACCGCGCGGTTATTACGACTTAGAGGCAAAGCAATGCAGAGTGCTGTGCCGGTTGGCGAGGGTGCGATGGCAGCCATTCTTGGCCTCGATATCGAGGCGGTACAAGCAGTTGCAGATGAGGCGGCGCAAGGCGAAGTGTGTTCTGCGGCGAATGACAACGATCCCGCGCAGGTAGTTGTGTCAGGGCATAAGGCGGCCGTGGAAAGAGCAACAATTATTGCAAAGGAAAAGGGCGCGAAGCGGGCCTTGATGCTGCCAGTTTCCGCACCATTTCATTGCAGCTTGATGGAACCCGCGGCACGGGCGATGGCCGAAGCGCTCAGCCATGTCGATTTCGTCGATCCTTCGGTGCCCGTTGTGTCCAATGTACTGGCACGGCCCTGTAGTAGTTCCTCGACGATAATTTCGCTTTTGGTAGAGCAAGTAACTCATTCAGTTCGCTGGCGTGAAAGCGTCGATTGGATGGTAAATGAAGGTGGTGTAACCAATTTTTATGAGATCGGCGCGGGAAAAGCGCTTTCCGGTATGATCCGGCGAATAGCGAAGGAAGTTGAATCGCGCGCTGTCGGATCAGCCGAAGATGTTCGCTTGGCGGCGTCCGATATCGTTCAATAATGCAAAAGAATAATATCGAAAGGTGAGGCCCATGTTCGACTTGTCAGGCAAGGCCGCGTTGGTCACAGGTGCATCGGGTGGGATAGGAACTGCAATTGCACGGTCGCTTTGCAAGAGTGGTGCGATTGTCGGATTGTCCGGAACCCGAATTGAGCCGCTGGAAACTCTTGCCGGTGAACTTGGGAAAGCGGCATTTGTTCTGCCGTGCAATCTGGGTGACGCAGAAGATGTGGCAGCCTTGCCAAAGAGCGCCATCGACGCGATGGGTGCGGTCGACATTCTTGTGAACAACGCCGGCATTACTCGTGATAATCTTTTTATGCGGATGTCGGACGAAGAATGGGCAAGTGTTCTTCAGGTCAATCTAACGTCGGCCATGATGCTGGCGAAGGGCGTCATCAGAGGAATGATGAAGTCGCGCTGGGGTCGCATCGTGAATATTTCGTCAGTGGTTGGCGCAACCGGGAATCCGGGTCAGGCAAACTATTCTGCGTCAAAGGCCGGATTAGTCGGTCTTTCGAAGTCATTGGCCTACGAAGTTGCAAGCCGCGGAATTACTGTGAACTGCGTTGCGCCCGGGTTTATCGAGACTGCAATGACAGAAAATCTTTCGGATGATCAAAAGGCGAAAATCCTGGAACAAGTTCCCATGGGCCGAATGGGGAACGCAGAAGAGATCGCTGCGGCCGTTCTGTATCTTTCAAGCGAGCAGGCGGCCTATATAACAGGCACGACATTGCATATTAACGGTGGAATGGCCATGTTGTAGGCGCTGGTGTCCGGCGGGTTATAATATTTGCCTTTTTTGGCAATATGGTATAGGCGGCGCACATCTTCGGCGGGACACAAGCGTTCGCCACCAATGGCCGTCTGGGCGGCGCGAAATACGAATGGGCAACGTCCCAAAGAATTGTGAGGAATTGACATGAGCGACATCGAAGATCGCACGCGTAAGATTGTCGTCGAGCATCTTGGCGTTGACCAAGACAAGGTGGCGGAAAATGCGTCGTTTATAGACGATCTGGGTGCCGATAGCCTGGACACAGTTGAATTGGTGATGGCTTTTGAAGAGGAATTTGGGATTGAAATCCCTGATGACGCAGCAGAAACCATTCAAACATTTGGCGACGCGGTGAAGTTCATTAAAGAAGCTGCATAACCTTCTGGTAACAAACAATTTGCGGCGCCATTTTTGGCGCCGCTTGCAATTCAAGGGTTCGGTTTGGAGCCTATGATTTTGCGTGGCGAATAGTGCAAAATCAATCGTCTTGAGAACGAGTAATCGCAATTTCTGTCGAGTAGTGGCTGCACTGATTTCGCATTTGGAACTGCAGTGAGCGGGAAGCTTGCCTCCATTGGCGGATTAGCGCGCGCAGAACATTTGCACGGCGAAAATACGGGGTGTATGTCTGTGCGAAAGAACAAAAGTGGGGTCTGGGCATGCGTCGAGTTGTTGTTACCGGATTGGGGATGATTTCTCCGCTTGCAAGCGGCGTCGAAGATTCCTGGGGACGCATTTTGTCGGGCGAGTCCGGCGCTGGCCAAATATCTCGATTTGACGCGTCACATCTTGCGACAACGTATGCATGTGAAGTTCCGCGTGGCGATGGCGCCGACGGCACTTTCAATCCCGACGATTGGATGGAGCCGAAAGAGCAGCGAAAAGTTGACGAGTTTATTATCTACGGCGTGGCCGCCGCAGAGCAAGCGGTGAATGATGCGGGATGGCGTCCAACCGACACCGACAGCCTGGAGCGAACGGGTGTTATGATAGGTTCCGGCATCGGTGGCCTTCAGTCGATTGCCGAAACCGCGGTCGTGCTGAAAGAGCGCGGACCGCGGCGGGTATCGCCGTTTTTTATCCCAGGTTCGCTAATAAACTTGGTATCCGGTCAAGTATCGATCCGGTTTGGGTTCAAGGGGCCTAATCATGCAGTTGTGACTGCCTGTTCGACAGGTGCGCACGCAATTGGTGATGCGGCGAGACTGATTATGCTGGATGACGCCGACGTCATGGTTGCCGGCGGCGCAGAGAGTCCAATCTGTGAGATTGGAATCGCAGGTTTCAATGCGTGCAAAGCGCTTTCCACTAAGCGCGGAAATGATCCAAAAACCGCCAGCCGGCCATATGACGCGGATCGGGACGGATTTGTAATGGGCGAGGGCGCGGGCGTCGTTGTCCTAGAGGAATATGAACACGCAAAAGCGCGCGGCGCAAAAATATATGCTGAAATTCTCGGGTATGGACTTTCAGGTGATGCCTATCACATCACTGCCCCTTCGGAGAATGGCGAAGGTGGCGAGCGAGCGATGATGGCAGCGCTTCGTTCGGCCAGGTTAGAGCCAGCGGCGATTGACTATATTAACGCGCACGGAACGTCGACAATGGCTGACACGATTGAATTGGGTGCGGTTGAAAGGCTCATGGGAGAGGCCGCCAGCCAGGCGACGATGACGTCGACAAAATCTTCGATAGGACATTTGCTTGGCGCGGCAGGTTCGGTTGAAGCGATTTTTTGTATTTTGGCCCTGCGTGATCAGGTGGCACCACCAACTATCAATCTCGATAATCCAGATGTGGAGCCGAAATTGGATTTGGCACCCAACAAAAAACGCGAGCGAGAAATCGGCATTGCTTTGTCGAATTCGTTTGGATTTGGCGGCACGAACGCGTCGCTGGTTATGGGGCGGATTGATCGCTGATGTGGCGCCATTTGGCTTCAAACGCTTTGACGTTAATTATTGTTGCCTTGTTCGTGGCAATTGGCGGTCTAACTTGGGCACAAAGTCAGTATGCGAAAGAAGGGCCTTTAGTTGAGGCTATCTGCCTTCAAGTTCCCCAAGGCGGAACGATAAACGGTGTCGCGAGCGATTTGTTGTCACAAGAGGCCATTTCAAACGCGACACTCTTTCGTCTCGGTGCCGATTATTCAAACCAGGCCGCGAATTTGAAAGCCGGATCATTTCTGGTCGAGTCGGGCGCATCGATGGCGGAAATCGTTGACCGGATTACTGGCGACGGGCTTTCGACATGTGGAACTGAAGTGATTTATCGAATTTCTGTTGGCGGCCAGAGTGTCCGCGTCCGGGAATTGAACGCGGTTTCCCAGGAGTTTGAGGTGACCGCAGAATATGATCCAGCGTCTGACGAAGCTCCAAAAGCTTATTCTGATGCGCGCCAAGATGTAGCTACTCGGTACCGGGTTATCGTGGCCGAAGGTGCCACAAGCTGGCAGATTGTTAATGCCTTGAATGCGTTGGATCTGTTTGTCGGTGAGCCTGAAGAGGTGCCGGATGAGGGAACCCTGGCGCCTGAAAGCTATGAAGTGCGCGCAGAAACTGACCGCAATGAATTGCTGGCATCAATGGCCGTTCTTCAGGCTGATCGGTTAGCACAGGCGTGGGACGCCAAGTCAAATGGTGCGCCCGTCAAGAGCCCTGAAGAGGCATTGGTTCTTGCGTCTATCATCGAAAAGGAGACCGGCCTTCCGGAGGAACGTGGTCTCGTTGCAAGTGTATTCGCAAACCGCCTCGCGCGCGGCATCAAGCTTCAGACAGATCCGACAGTCATTTATGGCGTGACCCGCGGAGAGGGTATTCTCGGCCGTGGGCTGCGTCAAAGCGAGCTGCGGCGTGAGACGCCTTGGAACACCTATGTCATTGATGGGTTGCCGCCGACGCCGATTGCAAACCCGGGCCTTGCAAGCATTGAAGCTGCGCTGAATCCCGCGGACTCCGATTTTATCTTCTTTGTGGCGGACGGTACCGGCGGCCACGCATTTGCCGAAACGCTTGATGAGCATAACGAAAACGTGGCCCGTTGGCGCCGCATTGAAGCAGAACGCGATAATTGATCAGCGAAGATCAATCTGATTAGTTATTTATTAACCCCTAAGAACGCTATTTTTCAATTCTATCAATAACTTAACTCTTGACGCATCGATCTTTCTGGAGTATACCTTCAGTCAAGCTAGGACAATTGAGACAGCGGCCCGAGATGCCCTCGGCCGCTGTTTTGTTTTGCCCGGGGAGATCTGAATATTGGGGCGCGCACAATGGCAGACGATCCGTCAGTCAAAGCTGGGACTGGTGATGCGCGACTATTGTTAGAAAGCGGCGAAAAGGCACTGCGCGATCTTCTGGTCGCGTTCGATCTTTTGTCCGAACAGGTACATAGCGGCGACGTGCCGGCAGAACGCGATCTGTCACGTGCGTGTGTCACGCTCGCGCGCGTTCGCAGCACACTGATGGAGGAAATCCAGAAGCATGAAAGACGCGTCCTCATGTCTGAAGGGCTCACCGACAATGCTCCAATCGATTTCAATGGGATCCGAAAGGACATCGGGCGCCGCATTGATCGCCTCGTTAAGCAAGAAAAGAAGAGCGAAGTTCCTTAGGAACCTTTCAAGGCAAGAGTTGCGCGCGCTGCCATTCATATTCGATTTCTGGGCTTTACCGCACCAAATGGCGCCGAAAGGGAGCTGGCGGACTTGGGTAATATTGGGCGGACGCGGTGCGGGTAAGACACGAGCCGGCGCAGAATGGATTCGTGGCGAAGTCGAAGGTTTCGGACCAATCGACCCTGGGCGGTCCAGGCGCGTTGCATTGGTCGCCGAAACTTACGATCAGGCCCGCGATGTCATGGTTTTTGGTGACAGCGGGATACTGGCCTGCACGCCGCCAGACAGAATGCCAAAGTGGATCGCCTCTCGGCGTCTTCTGGTTTGGCCGAATGGCGCACAAGCAGAGCTGTTCTCATCGAGCGACTTTGAAGGACTTCGCGGGCCGCAATTTGATGCAGCCTGGTCTGATGAGATTGGCTGTGCTGCGATCGATAAGGGAAGCAATCAGCCAAACAAGTTTCTAGATGCAAAATCATCGGAAAGCGCCTTGCCAAAATTTTCGACTGGTGCGCGCGATGACCTCATCCAGATGCAGTATCTCCGGGCTATGTCGGAGTATTGGGCGGATCCGGCAAACAATCTCGAGGCCAGCCTTTATTCCGGACGCATGGTTGAAACGGATCGGCAATTCGCGTGGGCCTGGGATGCGCGACCATTTCCCCACTTCCCGGGAAATCAAACGCTATGGAGCGACGGGGATAATTATGCGCGAGGGCATTGGATAACTGGCCGCGTGTCGGCAAGATCGCTTGCAAGCGTGATCAAAGAAATCTGCGCGCGGAGCGGCGTCTCGGATGTGGACGTTTCCAAGGTATATGGATTTGTACGCGGATATCGGCAAAGTGGCGATGAGTCAGCGCGCGAGGCATTACAGCCGCTACTGCTCGCAGCCTCTGTCGATGTGGCCGAGAAATCTGGTCTGCTCGTTTTCAAGAACCGATCAACCTATGCCGATATCGTGCTGGGAGATAACGATCTGGCGGAAATTGGCGAAGGTGCAGTTTCATCGCAATCAAGAGAGCCACTAGTCGAGATCCCGGATCGGGTTCGGCTGAATTACTTGGAGGCCGATGGTGATTACGAAATTCGGGCACAAGAAAGTGTGTACCCCGACGGGTCGGCGGATGGGATGTCGCAAAGCGAGCTTCCACTTGTATTGACGCAATCTGAAGGGTTGGCGGCAACCGATCGATGGCTATCCGAGGTACGTGTGGGCCGAGATACAGCGACCTTTGCGGTGCCGCCTTCCGTTCTTCTGAGCGCCGGTAATGTTGTCGATTTAGACACCAACGGGCTGGTAGGTCTTTTTAGGATCGACCGGATTGAAGAGTTTGGCTTGAGAAAGGCGGAGGCGGTCAGGATTGAGCCTGGCGTTTACGAGCGCGCGCCCTCAGTAGAGCCGATTGTGCCTACGCGTCCGGTTGCCGCCCCGTTACCGGTCTGGCCGGTCATCATGGACTTGCCGTTGTTGCGCGGAGACGAAGACGCTGAAGCTCCATGGGTTGCTGCAACTGCAGAGCCTTGGCCAGGGCAAGTCGCGATTTACGGATCAACCTCGGGTTATTCCTGGGGTTACGAGGTTGGGTTGTCTCGCCGTGCCACAATGGGCGAGACCTTGACTGAACTAAAAGCTGCCAATGCCGGTGTCTGGGATCGCGGCGCGCAATTGGAAGTGCGTCTAACAAGCGGGGCTTTGAGCAGCATAACAGAGCAGACATTACTTTCAGGTGGCAATGTTGCTTTGATCGGCCACCCGGGCATCCCGGACTGGGAAGTCATTCAATTTCGCGACGCGACATTGCTCGGACAGGATACCTGGGCCCTTTCGATGCGCCTTAGGGGGCAACGGGGGACGGATGGCGTCATTCCGGCTTCGTGGCCGATTGGATCGACAGTTGTGATTGTCGACGAAGCCCTTCGTCAAATCCCAATTGCTCCGTCGCAACGTGGTGTAGAACGGGAATATCGAATTGGTCCGGCGTCAAAACCCGTCGACCATCCAGCCTATCAAAAATTGTCGCATGTGGCGGACGGTATTGGACTGCGTCCTTATCGTCCGGTCCACATCCAGGCAAATCGTCTGACGACTTCTGATATCGGGATATCCTGGGTGCGGCAAACCCGAGTTGATGGCGATTTCTGGGATGCGTTGGATGTCCCGCTTGGCGAGGCGAGGGAAAGCTACCAGATTCGTGTCGTCGTCAGTGGCGCGACAAGGCGCGAAGAGATCATTGGCGCATCGGAATGGACATATACCGCGGCTGATCAGTCAGCAGACGGAGTTTCCGGCGCTTTTTCATTTGAAGTGGCCCAGATATCGGACCGGTTTGGGTCCGGCCTAGCAGGAAAGGTGATGATCGATGTCTGAGACGGCACAACTTGGCTTACCGCTTGTGCAGCCTGCGCAAGCTCAGAAACATGTGACGGTGAACGACGCCTTTCAAAGGCTTGATGCACTTGCACAAATCTCAATCAGCACTGCCGGAGGTGCGACCCCTCCGCCCGCGCCGGGCGAAGGCGAGCTTCACGCCGTCGGTGCCGGAGCGTCGACAGACTGGGCCGGCCACGACGGAGATCTGGCGTTGTTTCTGAACGGCGGCTGGCTGTTTATACAGCCAAGCCTTGGTTGGCGGGGTTGGCTGCTGGATGCCGGAAGCGCCGTTTCTTTCGACGGTGCGGAGTGGATCGAGGGCGGCGGTGCGTTCACGCAGAACGGCGCTGGGTTTGTGCATCGATCAATCGAAGTCGATCACGATGTGATCACGGGGGTGACATCGACCATTTCTGGATTCATTCCTGCAAATGCAATGGTTTATGGGGTCACAGGTCGCGTTCTGACGGACATTGGCGGCGCATCTAGTCTTGAGCTTGGCGTTGCTGGATGTTCGGATAGATACGGCAGCGGGATCGGCGTCAATGCAGGCGCGTGGGCGCGTGGGTTGACTGGTAATCCATTGGCCTATTATTCGCAGACAGACCTCCATTTGACTGCGATCGGCGGGTCTTTTGATGGCTCTGGAACAGTTCGCCTGGCGGTGCATTTCGCTGAACTGACTTTGCCGCGCGCATAATGCACTTTCACGATCCTGCTGCACACTCGATGCATATCGAAAGTGTTGGGTCGAGCTTGAGCCGATCCGCTGGGATCAGTTCTCCACAGTCCTGGCAATAGCCAAACTCTCCTTGTTCCATTCGGCTTAACGCGGCCTTAATTCGCGCGCGGCGTGCCAACCTTCGGCGCTGCGTGGCTTGCGCAAGCGCTTGTCTTTGCAACGCATCCATTCGGCTTAGACGGCCGACAGATTGTTGATCAAGTTCAACAGGTTGTCTGTCATCGGCGCCCACAGAATTCTCAAGATCCAGCGCTTCCAACTCGGCCCGCAGGGCTGCTTGAAACTGGTCTAGATTCATTCTCTTTCCCCGTTTCCCCACATCCGACTTTTGCGATTTGTTCTGTGATCCGATCTTTAGTATTAGAAAAGAGAAAAACAAGGAATGGACGATGGCCGAAAACAAGCCGAATCCGACATCGCTTGATCCAGTTTGGGATAAAATCACCGGAGACGCGCAAGCAGCGGTCGCGGCCGAGCCATTGATTGGCGGTCTCGTGCATTCGAGCGTTCTTCACCACGGCTCGCTTGAGCGCGCGCTTAGTTATCGAATAGCGATGAAACTGTCGTCGTCTGAAATGCCCGCGCAAATCCTGCGCGAAATTGCGGATGAAGCTTACACCGATGACCGGCGATTGGGTGAGGCGGCGCGAGCAGATCTTGTCGCTATCTTTGAACGCGATCCTGCATGCCATCGGTTGTTGCAGCCGTTGCTATTTTTCAAAGGATTTCAAGCGGTTCAGGCTTATAGAGTTGGACATTGGCTGTGGAAATCAGGTCGAAAGGACATCGCGTTCTTTATTCAAGCACGAGTCAGCGAAGTATTTGGCATCGATATTCATCCAAACGCGGTTATCGGTCGAGGACTAATGATTGATCACGCGCATTCTATTGTAATTGGCGAGACCGCCGTTGTTGGCGATAATGTATCGATGCTTCATTCGGTGACGCTTGGCGGCACTGGCAAAGAGGATGACGACCGGCATCCGAAGATTGGCGACGGTGTATTGATCGGAGCGGGCGCCAAAGTTTTGGGCAACATTCGAGTTGGAGATTGCTCTCGCATTGCTGCTGGTTCTGTCGTCTTAAAAGAAGTGGCGCCCAACAAAACCGTCGCAGGTGTGCCTGCGCGAACCGTTGGAGAGGCGGGCTGCGATCAGCCTGCCTTAACAATGGATCAAGTTTTGAATGGGATGGAGCCGGAATTTTAGAGGGATTGTTCTATGGGGACCAGACAAACTAAAGGGCGCGGACGTCTATTCGAGAGCATTCTCGATACAGTTGGTGATACCCCGGTTATCCGGATTAACAGGATCGCGCCGGATAATGTAACAATTTACGTCAAGTTCGAGGCGTTCAATCCGGCGGCGTCTGTCAAAGACAGACTGGCGATGAATATCATCGAGGCGGCCGAACGTGATGGGCGTTTGCAGCCGGGGCAAACTGTTGTCGAGGCAACATCCGGGAACACTGGCATTGGGCTAGCAATGGTTTGTGCTGCGAAAGGGTATCCCTTGGTCGTGACGATGGCGGATAGTTTTTCCGTCGAGCGAAGACGATTGATGCGGTTTCTTGGTGCAAAAGTTGTTCTAACTCCGCGAGCCCAAAAAGGGTTCGGTATGTATCAAAAGGCGACGGAACTTTGTGATGCGAATGGTTGGTTCTTGGCGAGTCAGTTTGAGACGCCTGACAATGCAGATATACACGAGAGTACGACTGCGCAGGAAATATTGGGTGATTTCGCAAGTAGCAGGCTCGATTATCTTGTCACTGGCTACGGAACCGGAGGTACCGTTTCGGGTGTTGGGCGGGTTCTTCGAAAGGCGCGACCGGAGACCAAGATAGTTTTGACGGAGCCGGCGAATGCAGCGCTGGTGTCTTCTGGGTACGTGAACACGCGTAACGAAGACAACCAACCCACTGAAAGCCATCCGAATTTTGAGCCGCACCCGGTACAGGGTTGGACACCAGATTTCATCCCTTACGTCCTTCAGGAGGCGCTGGATAATAAATTCTATGATGACCTTATTCCGGTGCCTGGTCCGGAGGGAATTGCCTGGTCACGTCGGCTTGCTGCTGAGGAAGGTATATTTGCCGGGATATCCGGGGGTGCCACTTTCGCGGCGTCGATCAAGGTCGCTGAAACTGCACCGGACGGCTCGGTCATACTGTGCATCTTGCCGGATACCGGTGAAAGATACCTGTCCACACCACTGTTCGAAGGGATTGCAGAAGAAATGACCGAGGACGAGGTTGCGCTTTCGAAATCGACCCCGGGATTTCAGATGGACTAGACTACCGTTGATACCAAGATTGGTTAGGCAAGAGCGTCACAGCGAATTGTCTTGCCATCGCGCATTAGAAGCGCATCGCGCCCACTAGAGTACCAACTCACCGCGCCGTTCGAGTAGCGTTCTCCGGCTTCGCTTGGGATCAGTGGCAATTGAATCCGCTCGCCACTTGGGAACCTGAGTTCGGCGGCTTCGGCCGTGTATGTTGCTACGACTGTCGGAGCCGCCGCGCAAGAATAGACGGTCGCTGTCTCTGTCTCGCAGGCTGCAAGTGTGGCGACGGCTGCGAATATGGCGATCGTGAACTTCATGCCAGCATCGCAATCGGATTTTCGAGATTTTCTTTTATGGCCGCAAGAAGCTCGGCTCCGAGAGCTCCATCGATGACGCGATGATCGACGCTAAGCGTCACTGACATCACCGTCGCAACCGAGAGTTCGCCATCTGCACCCACGACAGGCTTTTTTGTGCCGGCACCAACCGCCAGGATAGCTCCGTGCGGTGGATTGATCACTGCATCAAAATTGTCGATCCCAAACATCCCCAGGTTTGAAATTGCAAAGCTGCCGCCCTGGTACTCCTCTGGCGCAAGTTTTCGATCACGCGCGCGGGACGCAAGGTCTTTCATCTCAGATGACAGCGCTGAGAGCGTCTTTTGGTGGGAGTCCTTTAGCACTGGCGTAAAGAGCCCGCCTTCGACAGCAACGGCAACCGCAACATCGGAAGGTTTCAGCTGCAGGATGCGGTCGCCGGCCCAAACTGAATTTGCCGCTGGCACCTGCTGAAGTGCAATGGCGCAAGCTTTTATTATGAAGTCATTCACGCTCAACTTCACGCTTCGTGTTTCAAGTTGCTTGTTTAACTGACTACGAAACTTGAGAAGTGCGTCCAATTGGATGTCGCGGCGAAGATAGAAATGCGGGATCGTTTGTTTGGCCTCGGTCAGCCGCGACGCTATGATCTTGCGCATACCGTCTAGTTTGACTTCTTCAAACTCTCTTCCCTCGTACATCCGAATAACCTGATCGGCATCTGGACCGGTGGTAATAGTTGTGGTGGCTGTCGCCTGAGTTGCTGCGGCTGGCGAGGTGATTGAGGGCTGTGCGCTTTCGACGTCGGCCTTGACGATCCGCCCATGCGGTCCTGATCCCTTGAGTTTGTTCAGATCGAGACCCTTGTCTTTGGCAATCCGTCGGGCAAGCGGTGAGGCAAATATGCGGGATCCATCTGTGGTGGACGTTGCGATAGGCGCGCCGGACTGCACTGCAGGAGTGCTTTCGGTGGCGGGTTCCGGTTCAGTTGCTGCCGCGGGCGTTGGAGCCGATGAAGTCGCAGTGTTGATGTCATCCGCAGTTTCTCCGTCTTCCAAAAGCACGGCAATCGGCGTGTTGACCTTTACGCCTTCAGAACCTTCGGCAACAAGCAGCTTGCCAACTGTTCCTTCGTCAACAGCTTCGAACTCCATCGTTGCTTTATCTGTCTCGATCTCGGCCAGAAGATCGCCCGACGAAACCGTATCGCCTTCCTTGACCAGCCATTTGGCAAGCGTGCCTTCCTCCATTGTGGGCGAGAGTGCGGGCATCAATACTTCGGTCGGCATCTCAGTGTTCCCTAACAAGCGTAATCTGGTCGAATGGCGATTTCATTCTTGTCGAACCGCGCGCAAGCGCCTCAATTGTGGCCTCGATTTTCGTCCGGTGAGCAGCAATCCAGACATAGGCAGTTTGATGCGATGGCCGAGACCCGATCACGCGAAAATCCGCGGCCAACCGTTCAGGCACCAGCGCGGTTACATCGCGTCCGTCCACCTCGACGACGACACGATAGCTTTCTGTTGCTGGATCGCGGCCCTTGATTTCCATTATTTGCCTATCGATACGTCACGGCTTTCACCGCGTCGATCACCTCTTTGGTCGATGTCAGCGCCAGCCTTTCCAAGTTTGCCGCATAGGGCATCGGCACGTCTTTGCCAGTGCATTTCAGGACCGGCGCGTCAAGATAATCGAATGCCTCGCGCATGATTGCGGACCCGACGTGGTCCGACATCGAGCAAACCGGCCATGCTTCTTCGATTGTCACACATCTATTGGTCTTCTGGACCGAGCGCACGACGGTTTCGATATCAAGCGGTCGCAGGGTTCGAAGATCAACCACTTCGGCGGCCACGCCCTCTCCGGCCAATTCATCGGCAGCTTCGAGCGCATATTTCATCCCGATGCCCCAACTGACGAGAGTAACGTCGTCGCCTTCGCGCCAGATGCGGGCCTTTCCAAACGGAATAGTGAAATCATCCAGTTTAGGCACGTCGAACGACTGGCCATAGAGGATTTCGTTTTCGAGAAAGACGACCGGGTTATTGTCACGAATGGCAGTTTTCAGAAGGCCTTTGGCATCGGCGGCCGAATAGGGCTGGCAAACATAAAGGCCCGGTACGGCCGCATACCAAGCGGCATAATCCTGGCTGTGCTGGGCGCCAACGCGGGCGGCGGCCCCGTTCGGTCCGCGGAAGACGATAGGCGAGCCCATTTGCCCGCCGGACATGTAAAGGGTTTTTGC
>JBPCWO010000022.1:0-25704 GCA_051009475.1 Boseongicola sp. | reverse complement strand
CTTCTGGGCCTTTCACCAGTGCGCTTTGCGTCCCTTTCGAGCAAATGACAATTGCTGCACTCCAATGCTTTGATCCTACCCATCTCCAAATCGGCATCGGCCAACTCGCTGGATATTGGTTCCACCTCAATCGCCGTCGCACCAGAGTTTCTCATGAGTTCCGCAAATTCAGGTCGGTTCTTATAAACTGCGAGATAAATTGGTGGTTCAAACAAATCGGTACGGGCGTTTACATCTGCCCCGTGATCGATGAGCAACTGCCCGATCTCGACCGAACCATTTTCCGCAGCATTGTGAAGCGGTGTGTTGCCATAATCACCGCCTGCCAAATTTGGGTCCGCGCCTTCTTCCAAAAGGAGCCTGGTCAGTTCCAGATGCCCGCGCCGCGCCGCAATGTGCAAAGGTGTTCCCCAGTTTGATTGAGCGTTCGGGTCGGCCCCACGTTCAAGCAACGCTTCAGCCATCTCCAGATGCCCGCCCTGCGCCGCAAAATAGAGCGGCGTGGCGATACCTTTTGGATCCGGTTCCGCACCCGACGACAGTAAGGCAATGACTTTTCCAAGATCGCCTTCGCGAGCGGCCAGCATTAACTCCGCAGGTTGTGCAAAAGCACGCTCAGGTGTCTGCAGGACAATAAGCCAAAGCAAAAACGGTAGTATTCTTAGCATCCGAACCCCCAACCGAATTCTGATACTCTATCAAAAAAATCTGCTGAAAGTTAGTAAATCGGTCGGCAGACTTTCCTTTTGATATAAAGGGTCTCTTGCGACGCGGGCTAAAGGCAAAAAAAACGGCGCCGTAGCGCCGCTTTTTGATTTTGTTTGATCAGTTGGACTGAACTTAGGCGAACCACCAACGTTCGGCGACCTTGCCGCCATCGTTTTCCCAGTTCGCTGCAATGGCTTCGTCGTGACCGATGTCCTTTGAATAGGCCGATATGTAGTTGGCCCACATGGCAACGATTGCGCCACCGTCATCCTGAAGAAGCGCCTGTGCCTCCCAATAGAGATCCTTGCGCTTTGCCTGGTCGGTTTCCGACCGCGCAAGTACAACAAGCTCGTTGAAGCGATCGGCGGCGTCGGTTCCTTTCCAAGCCGTGTCGTTCCATTCTGTGTCGCTTGTGTAGGCTGCAGAGAACATCCAGTCTTGCGTTGGCCTTCCGCCCCAGTAGCAGGCGCACCAGCCTTTTTTGTTCCAGACGTTGGACCAGTAGCCATCGTTCGGCTCGCGCACAATCTCGATGTCGATGCCAACTTCCGCAGCCGAAGCCGCGACGAGTTGAGCAGCATCAACCGCACCCGCAAAGGCAGCATCCGCAGCGCTGAGCGGGATCGAACCCGAGTGGCCGGACTTCTCGTAGTGAAACTTCGCCTTGTCGGGATCGAACTCGATCTGCGGAAGTTCGGTGTTCAGGAACGGCATTGCCGAAGAGACGGGTACGTCGTTTCCTGGCGCGCCGTGGCCGAGCAGAATTTTGTCGACAAGTTCCTGACGTTTGATCGCAAATTTGAGAGCCTTCCGAACGTCGTAATTGTCAAACGGCGGTACATCCAGGCGCATTGGCAGTGTGTAGTGCTGCGTACCGGTCACTTCGAGGATGTCGAGCGTCGGCACACGTTCCATCAACGCAACCGTTTTCGGGTCGATGGAGTCGGCATAGTGTACATCACCGTTCATGACCGAGTTTTGCCGTGCGGTCGTGTCGATGATTGACAGAAGTTCGTATTCGTCGAAATGCCCGCGGCCTTCTTTCCAATAATTCGGGTTCTTGGTGAATTTTGCGCGAACGCCCGGTTCGTAGGCGTCGACAACAAACGCCCCGGTGCCGACCGGGCTGTTTGGATCGACGACTTCGCCACCTTCTGATGGCATGATCATCAGATGATAGTCCGACACGATATAGCCAAAGTCAGCGTTGCCAGTCTCGAGTTCGAAAACGACTTTGCCTTCGCCATCTTTGCGCAGATCAGTAATCGCCGTCAAAAGACCCTTTGCGGCAGATTTCGAGTCTTCGCCGCGGTGATAGTTAAAAGTTGCTATCACGTCGTCTGCGGTCATCGTCTTCCCGTTGTGGAATTCGACGCCTTGACGCAGATTGAAAACCCAGGTTTTTGCGTCGGTTGAGGGCTCAAAGCTTTCGGCTAGTTCACCGATCAATTCGCCAGTATTTGACACTTCGGTCAAATGGTTGCCGCGCGTGTAGATTACGTTCTGGCTAAATCCATTTTCCGATGTCGACGGATCCAGCACGTCGGTAGTCGAGCCATAGCCGACACCGCATCGGAAAAATCCACCTGATTTGGGTGTCGCTGCTTCAGCGCGGCTTGCCAGCGACATCGCCGTTGGCAATGTCACGCCGGTTGCAAGTGCGGACATGATGAAACGACGGCGGTTGATCTGGCCGTCGGTCAGGCGCTTTGCCTGAAGCTTTAGATAGCTCTCTTTTTTCATTTAAGTCTCCCTGAGGTATAGATTGCCCCCATTTCTGGGGCATTTATTGTTTGCGTTGTAAGCTTAGCGCCCAAAATTGCATCAGAACAGCCCAAAGTGTTGACGATGCTGCGAGGGAGATTCACCATAGAAATAGGCCGGGAAGGCACTCACGGTAAGCCATCCCGGCCGAGCTTCATCAAAATTTGCACACGACTTGCGTCCAACTCGTTACCCAGAAGCCGCCCGAAATAGTTGGGCGGCGCGAAAGACGGCGTGGTTGCAATACGCCGCCTAACGCTCAATTCGTCCGGTTTCAGGTTCCTCCATGCGACCAAATCCACCTTTCGCAGGCGCTATGGCGTTTGGGTGTTGCGCCGCAGCGTCCTCGTTGGATGCAATTGTATCGAACCAATTCTCGTCACCGGGCGCAGTTCCAATTCTGCCACCGTCGATCCATTCAAGGATCGCCATTGCAATGCGACGCGTCGCCAGCGCGGTCGAGAAACTCGTTCCCGCCATTGCAATGGATGAACCGCTTTTTGACCCCGCGGCCAGTAGTCCAAACCGTGCCGCCCCGTTTTCGCCTGGGAGGAGGGCGCTTGGAGCGACACGGCCACCAACGGCGTTCGACGGGTCTGCCGCACTGGAGAATACCGAAGGCTTGCCGTCAGACATCCGATAGCTTCCAATAACGCGCGCCGCATCGTTGTGGGCGATCGCATTCATTGTTCCCAATCGGCGGATGGGCGGTGTCGTGTCAGTTTGAACCGGAGGTGTGGTGTATGAATAGGCGTCAATCAGGCGTCCGAATTCGTCAAAAGGTTCAAAGTCCGGATGTGCGAATGTCGAAACCAGGCCTGTTTCGCTTCCGTGCGTCAGGCTTTGATCGGACTGTACATACGCCCAGGCAGTTGCCGAACCCTTTCCAGATGGCTCGACTTCGATTGTCCAGCTGCCCGCCGGTGTCATCTGAGTCCGTTCACTGTTGAGTGTCGGTCTTGTGCATAGAACATAGACCATGCGGTGCCGGGTCGGATCGCCACTCAAAAGGGGCGCGTCATCGGCCGCGCGGCAATAAATGCGGGCAAGGGGGATCGTTGGGTCATTGCTGTCCGTTAAGGTCGCGATCTGACCGTCCTTGCCGGCGCCGGACGGTCCTTTCGGCCCCGCAGGAGGCGCCAACTTCACAGACTGTGGGTGGGGCGATCCGGGCTTGAATCGGCCTTTTAAAACGTCGGACCAAACCTCGGCATAGTTCGGTGTGTGATCCTCAGGTTTCAGTCGCCAAAACAATTTTTGGCCTACGCCCGCACTAAGGTCGAGTTTGGCAGCACCTTCTGACAAAAGATCGTTGCCAACCGGAAGAACAATCCGAATGATCCGATTTTCCTGTTCGGCCCGTGCCGTCGCTTGGCGGATCACCTTTTCAATCAGCATCTGGCCGTCTTTGGGTCCAGCCTGAAGACCATATGAAAGGTTAATGACAACAGGAAAACTGCCCTCGCCATATTCGCACGCAGCCCAAATCCGGTCGGCACGGTCGAGAATGTAGTCGATCGCATGAATGGCGAAGAATTCGAGGAAATTGCCTGAAGCACCGATACAAGATCGTGGCGGCAGCCCGACGCCGATCAGCGGCAGGCGGCGGCGTGGTTCGTCGAATTCTGATCTGCTGAGATCGAAGCCGGCGCAAAGATCAGTGACATGTGTGCCATGTGTGCCGTTCGCTTCGAGCCGGCGGTCGCCGCGCATATGTGCGAACTGGGTCAGGCCTGCGGCGCGATCAAACAAACCTTCATCAATTTCACCGCCGACAGTTGCCCTCCACATGAGCCGGTCAATTTCTGTGCGAAATAACTCGCGACCAAATGGAACAGAAGTTCCGGGGCGCCAGTCACCAGCTTGCAGCCATGTCGATAAAAATCGCGTCCCGTTGTCAATTCTGCGGGTTCGAGCGTGCGAAAGTGCAATTGCGCTGTCGATAACACCCACGATTGCCGAGTCAGGATCCGGCATCCACGTGAGCTCTATACGCGGGTCAATTGACGGTTCCTCACCATTATCTGGCCGCGCGAAGTCCGGCAGAGGAACCGGCGTTGGTGCGCCGCCAACAGATGGGGACTGCGGCAACGGCTTCAGCGATAGTCCATCGGCTTCCTCAGCGCCGCGGAAATTTACAACACGATACCAATCGACATATGGCGAAACTGCAGCCGCGTCGCTTGGCTGATCAACCCAGTCGCTCCAGCTCAGGGTCATAGCGGCGCCTCTTCCCATTCTTCAGCAGCGGCATTCCAAAGTGTTCCAATGATGTCGTCAGCTGTCGGCTGCGTCGGCGCATCTTCAGCAAGGGTGTCCCTGAGCCAGGCCAGGGTTAGGTCAAATGGTGCGTCATCCTCGGCTGTTACGTCGAAAGTCACGTCGACCGATTGTGGCAAGTCGTTTTGGTCTTGCTGCGTTGCAGAGCGATACACTGACTCGCCCAAGGCACACCCAATGACGGCGCCAGAAGCTGAATCAATGGGGAAATGCACGCCCGCAACAGAGCGGTTTGTTGCAATCCGGTGCGCAACACGAAACGGCATTGTGCCAATAACTGCCGGCCCCCCCGAACCTCCCAAAGCGGATTTCGGACCAAGACCCGTCATCAAACGGGCCATCACCGTCGCGCAGGTGAATACTTCGATTGCGTGGCCCGAAGGATAGCTTGAGTGATCCGGTGTCTGGATCATCGGTTGGACCTGGGGCGCATAATCAATCGGACGTGGAGCGCGACAGAAGTGCTTCATCGGCATTTCAACGTGCACCGCTAACCGAATGACAGCTCCCAGCAGTTCAAGCGTCTTTCCATTTCGATCTGTATCAAGAAACGCAACCGCCCCGAAAAACGACAAGAGGTCTTCCGTTTGTTCGAGTATTTCAGGCAATCGGTCATCGCGCAGATCAGAGTAAGCACGCACCATTGCCAGTTGCTGACGAAAAACCTCTCGGTTCGGCCGATTCAAAGTTACAATTGGATGTCCATTCGACGCCAGCGTGGCGGTGCCTTCTATGCCAGTGGCGGTGAACTGCGGCGTCAAAATTGAATCAACAAGATCGCCCCGAACGACCCGGCCCAGATAACTGAGATCAGTATCTGCGGTCCCGAACGGTGGCGGATTTCGCAGTGGCTGACCATCCCAGTAGCCGACAATTCCGTCGTGGGTCGTGATCAGCGCAGAACTCAGCATTCCGGATCCTACGCCACCAGCATGGTCGCCGCCGTATCCGTCGCCTTGTCCTTTGCCCTGTCCTTTGCCTTGGCCCTTACCTTGACCTTTGCCCTGGCCTTTACCTTGACCTTTGCCCTGGCCCTTGCCGTATTCAGCCATAATGCACCCCTTTCCCGGTATTTCACTCAGGTGACGGATGAGCGGTGCTTGTTGCAATCGTGCTTATTGCGAAATTCGATATTTTCACGCTGCATTCACGGTTTCGCGGAAAGAACACCTTTTTTTTCTCATTTCTTGAAAATGTTACGAGCACGTGGTCAAGTTGACCCAAGGGCACCCGAATTAGACGCCCGCGTCTGAAGTCAGGGGTTAGGGATGATAAATGAACGTGATCAGATACTGAAATTGGCTTTGTATGGTCGGTTTTGCTTGACCAACTCGTCAGGAGTAGATCTGGCGCCCAAGAGCGCAAAATCCCAGACCCTTTTGGCATTACTTGCAACGAGCGATACTGGAAGTCGTGGCCGGTTATGGTTGCAGAACAAGTTATGGCCCAAAAGCGATCGTGAGCGTGCGTCGGTTAGCCTGCGCCAAGCTCTGAGCGAGATCCGGAGGGCGCTCGGGCCGCACCGTGACGTGCTTTGCGCAGACCGACGCAGCGTTTCACTTCAACAGGACCGGATATCTCTGACCGATCAACAGGCGGGACAGGAGTTTCTTGAGGGCATCGGGCTTAACGACAGCGACCATGCGCTTTCCGACTGGTTATCGCGCGAGAGAGTTGAAGTTGAAACACCTATTGCGGCGCCGTTTCGTACGGTTGCCAGTCAGGCAAACCGACGTCCAAAGATTTACTTTCAAACAGTCGGTGACGGTGCGCAGCTCAAGCTAATTGAAGACATATTCGTCGATTGCGTTGTTCGGAGTTTGCGCGAGGCGCTTACAGTTGACGTACACGTTGGCGGCGCGCAATCGGTGCCTGAAGACGCATTCCGGGTACATGTCCAAGCCTATGTGGTTGAGGGCGCTCAGGTCGGTATTCGCGGGCGAATTTATCACGGATCGGCGGATGAGCTGGTTTGGGCGGGAATGACTTCGACGCAGCTTCACGGAGCGCCGCCAGTAGAAGATCTTGAGATAGTTTCGCTTGGCAACCAGCTAATTGACGCCCTCGCAGATGCGCTGACACTGAAGGTTGGCGAGGCGCAAGATATTCGTGACGCCAATTTGCTCATCAGAATGGCGGTCCGAAGAATATTCCGTATGCGACCGGATGCGCTGACCGAGGCCGATGCTATGCTGGAACAGGCGCACGAACTGGCACCGCGCGGTCTTTCGGCCGCTTGGCGCGCGCAGCTTCGCGTAATTCAGGAAGTTGAACGCCATCCGGGAAGATCTGAGGACATTCCTGAGCAGGCGCGCGAACTTTGCGGACTTGCGATGGAGCTTGAGCCGCTTAATTCAATGGTTTTGGCGGCTGTTGCCAACACAAGGCTGGTTCTCGACGAAGACGTTAGCGCCTGCAACGAATTGGCGAGGCGTAGCGTAAGCCTGAATCCGTCGAACCCGTTGGCTTGGGATAGTTTGTCCACCGCCAAACTTTATGCCGGCGAAATTGGCGAGGCACACGCACTCGCTGTCCGGGCGCAAAAGATTAGCACGGGATCACCGTTTGGATATTGGTGGGACATGGGTCGGTGCCTTACTGCTGCGCTAACCGGGCGCGGTGACGAAGCATTGAAACTGGCCGAAGCCGCACATGCCTTGTCACCAGAGTTCCGGCCTCCGCTCAGGTATTTGACAGCGCTATACGCTGCCGATGATCGCCCAGAGGCAGCGCTTCGGGTTGCCGAACGATTGCAGCGACTGGAACCCGATTTCAGTTTTGACCGGATTGCCAATGACGCCGAATATCCAATTTCGCCGCTTCGGTGGAGCGGGCTTCTCGACAGCGACAAGTTGATGGCACTCAATTAATTCAAAGACTTATTCGTCGAAATAGAGGCAGGCGACGGCGTGATCGTCAGCGGCAAATCGAACGCCGGGCAGCGCTTCGGCGCATGTTTGCCGGGCTATTGGGCATCTGGTGCGAAATACGCACCCCGAAGGAGGGGTTATTGGCGATGGCAGCTCGCCGCTGATTGGCGAAGCCGAGCGTGCCGCCTCTGCGACAGGATCGGGAATCGGCACGGACGAAACCAATGCCTTTGTGTATGGATGGAGTGGTTTTTCGATCAATTCATTCGACGGCGCGGTTTCCATCAAGCGTCCTAAATACATAACGGCGATCCGAGTCGAGATGTGTTTTACGACGCTAAGGTCGTGGGCTATGAAAATCAGCGACAAGTCAAAATCTGCCTGGAGTTCTTTCAAAAGGTTTATGACCTGGGCTTGCACCGAAACATCCAGTGCAGAAACCGGTTCGTCGCAAATCAGCAGCTTTGGTTTTAGGATTAACGCCCGCGCAATTCCGATGCGTTGGCATTGTCCGCCGGAAAATTCGTGCGGGTAACGGTTGATCAGGTTCGGCAGCAGACCCACGCGGGACATCAATTCTTGCACACGCTCGCGCACTTTTGACATTGTGGTTTCCGGATAGTGGGTGATCAGCGGTTCCGCGATAATCTCGCCGACGGTCATTCTAGGATTGAGCGCTGCCAAAGGATCTTGAAAGACCATCTGCACGTCGCGGCGGTGCTGGCGACGGTCGGTAACACTGAGACCAGTCAGATCGGTGCCTTCCCAGAATACTGAACCGTCGCTGGTCGGGACAGTGCCAATTATCGCCCTGGCCAACGTTGACTTGCCTGATCCGCTTTCGCCAACAATACCAAGTGTTTCGCCTGGTGCGAGGTCGAAACTAACTTCCGTTACGGCCTGGAGGCGCAGGGGCGGCGTCCAGGGCCAGGCGCCCGAGGGTTTGACCGGAAATACCACCGACAGGTCTTCCACACGCAATAGGGGCTTCGTCATCGTACCGTCTCCACCGATTGGTGGCAGGCTCGATGGATGTTTTCGTCGGACACAAGTGGCGGGCGAGAATCTGAACAAACCGGCAGCACAAATTCGCATCGCGGCGCAAAAGGACAACCCTCGGGCAACCCGAGCATGTTTGGTGGTTCTCCATCAATCGTCGGCAAAACTTCGTGTTCTTCATCAAGACGGGGCACCGCTTTCAGGAGCCCCAACGTGTAGGGATGAGTGGGGCGCGCGAAGATGTCGGTTGTTAGGCCCTTTTCCATGATCTGACCGCCGTAGAGAACGATCGTGCGTTCGCAGGCGCCGGCGACAATTCCAAGGTCATGTGTGATCAGGATGATCGCCGTGCCAAAATCCTGTCGGATGTCGACCAGCAGGTCCATTATCTGGGCCTGCACCGTGACATCAAGTGCCGTTGTCGGTTCGTCTGCAATCAAAAGCTTGGGTCCGCACAACAGCGCCATCGCAATCATGATCCGTTGCCGCATACCACCGGAAAACTCATGTGGATACATAGTGATCCGCGCCTTGGCCTCGGGGATGCGTACAGCGTCCAGCATACGCACGCATTCGGAGTCCGCGGCCTTACTTGTCATCCCTTTGTGAAGTTTGAGAACCTCGGTCATCTGGTCCGAGATCCGCATGTAAGGATTGAGTGATGTCATCGGATCCTGAAAGATCATCGCGATCTGTTCGGCCCGGATTTGGTTAAGTTTTTCCTCGGGCAACCCATCGATCCGATTGCCTTCAAACTTGATTTCGCCTTCGGCCCAACCGTTTCGCGCCAACAGACCAAGGATCGCAAATGCCGTTTGCGTCTTGCCCGAACCACTTTCGCCCACCAAGGCAACAGTTTCGCCCGGGTCAACGCTGAAGCTGACACGGTTCACAGCGTTTACGACGCCGTCATTTGTTTGGAACGACACAGTCAGGTCTTTGACATCCAAAAGCGCCATCAGCGGTCCTTTGGATCAAGCGCATCTCGCAAACCGTCGCCGACGAAAAAGAAGGCGAAAAGCGAGATGATGAAAAAGAATAGAGGAAAACCAAGTTGCCAAGGCACGCCATAGCGCATCTGGCTTGCGCCGTCCGAAATCAACGCCCCCCAGCTGGTGGATGGCTCTTGCACGCCAAGACCCAGAAAGCTGATGAAGCTTTCAAAGATGATCATACTGGGAACCAAAAGGGTGGCATAGACGATCACAACACCCAGCAGGTTTGGCACGATATGGCGGCGGATGATTGTCGGTGTCGAAACGCCCGTGGCGATGGCCGCCTCAATGAATTCTTTGTTCTTGATCGAAAGCGTTTGGCCGCGTGCGATCCGCGCCATGTCGAGCCACGAAATCAGGCCGATACCGATAAAGAGCATCAGGATCGAGCGACCAAAAACCACCAAAAGCAGGATCAGTACGAACATATAGGGGATTGCCATCATAACATCGACGATGCGCATCATCATCCCATCAATACGGCCACCAACATAACCCGCCGTCGCGCCCCATAAGGTGCCGACGACTACCGAAATCAGCGCACCGACAATGCCGACCATCAAGCTGATCCGGGTGCCTTGAACAGTCCGTGCGAATAGATCGCGTCCCAATTCATCGACACCAAAATAGTGTCGGTTTATGATCGAAGGCTGCCCGATTTCAGAAACCTGTCCCAGCATCGACCAGTCTACTTCTTCGTTGGACCACGGTGTCATAAGCTGACCAAACGCTGCAAAGACTGCGACGCCGGATAGTACGATCAACCCGGCTACAGCTGCCTTGTTCTTCAAAAATCGTATGCGCGCATCTGCCCAAAGCGAACGCCCCGCGACGGCATTTTCGCTTGTCATTGCGTCAATTGCGCCGCGATTTAGGAGAGGAACGCGCATTGCTCAATACCTGATCTTCGGGTCGATCCACGCATAGATCACGTCAACCAAAAGATTGAAAAAGATAGTCAAAGCGCCGGTCAGAATCGTGATCCCCATGATCATGGAATAGTCGCGATTTAGCGCCGAGTTCACGAAAAACTGCCCGATACCGCCAGTGGAGAAAAATACATCAACGACGACTGAGCCGGTAATCATGCCAACAAACGCCGGTCCTAAATATGAGATCACAGGCAGCATTGCAGGCTTCAGCGCGTGGACAAAAATAACTCTGCGCATCGGCAGACCCTTGGCGCGCGCTGTTCGGATAAAGTTTGAATTCAAAACTTCGAGCATTGATGAACGCGTGAGCCGCGCAATCGAGGCCATGAAGCTGGTGGACAACGCGATCACTGGCATGATGATGAACTGCCATTGGCCGCCTTGCCAGCCGCCGCCGGGCAACCAGCCAAGCCACAGTGTGAATATTACGACCAGGATCGGGGCCATGACGAAGTTGGGCAGCACTTGTGCGCCGACAGTTATTCCGACTGCCAGATAATCCAACCAGGAATTGTGGTTGACTGCGGCCAGGATGCCGAGCGATCCGCCGACAACGACAGCAGCCAAAAACGCCCAGGAACCATAAGTCAGCGTGACGGGAAATCCCTGTGCGATAATATCATTGACCGTGCGATCTTTGAAAATGAAAGATGGGCCGAAGTCGAACCCGGTCACGATGTTCCAGATATAAATACCCATTCGGGTCCAAAGTGGCTGATCCAGACCGTAGCGCGCTTCAAGATTGGCCAATACATCCGGCGGGATCCCGCGTTCAGTTGCAAATGGACTGCCCGGCGCCGCCTCCATCAACAAGAACGAAAATACGATCAGGATGAGAAGCGTCGGAATCGCCACAAAAAGGCGACGGACTGTGAAGGATATCATCTAATTATTGGTATAGCCGGGGCGCACGAAATTGATCGCACGCCCCGGCATGGCCCGAGATTACTCGGCGACCCGATAAAAGTCTTTCACATACCAGGTGTTTTCGGCGTTGTCGTAAGGGAACCCCTTAATCGAGGCGTCAAGAAGGAACGCATTCGCATAGTGATAGATCGGAATGAGACCCATTTCATTGGCCAAAATCTCCTCAACCTTGGTGTAATTTGGCTGCGGATTTGCAAGCGTCTTTGACTCTTTCATCAGGTCGTCAACCATGGCGTTGGAGTATTTACCCGAGTTGGATCCGTGGGTCGTGGTCACGAGGTCAAGGAATGTCGACGCCTCGTTGTAATCAGCGCACCATGCCGACCGGGCAACATCAAAATTACCTTCGCGCCGGAAATCCAGGTAGGTTTGCCATTCCATGTTGGAAAGCGTCGCTTCGACTCCAAGCTTCTGCTTCCACATTTGGCTGATAACCGTTGCGATCTGCTTATGGCTTTCCGAGGTGTTGTAGATCAGGTCAAGATTCAGCCCGTCGGTTGATACTCCGTCAGCATTTGCCTCGGCCAGAAGCTCTTTGGCTTTGGCGTCGCGCTCGGCCTGACTCCAAGTGCCATAGTCGATCTCAGGCGTTTCAAAGCCGGCGGTTGCGACGTGGGTAAAGCTGAATGCAGGCGACTGTCCACCCTTTAGAACCTGATTGACGATCACATCGCGGTCGATCGCATATGAGAGTGCTTGGCGAACGCGCACGTCCTGAATCTCACCGGACGCGTCGTCGCGCTGGTTCACCGCGTAGTAGTATGAACAAAGACGAGGAACACTGACCGCCTGGTCTGGATATTTGTCCTTCAGGGTCGGGAACTGACCGGCGGGCAGGGGTTCAAGAAGGTCAAACTCGTCTGCTTCATAGCGTGTCAAAGCCTGATTGCTGTCATTGATGATCAGCCCGCGGACGGCTTCGATGATCACGCTGTCAGCATTCCAGTAAGTATCGCTTTTTGTCAGCTCAAAGCCTTCGTTTAGTGCGAGCGATTTCAGCGTGTACGCACCGTTGCCAACAATATTTTCGGGCTTCGTCCAGTCGCCGCCGTGCGCATCGATTGTGCCCTGATGGGCAGGGAAAAGCGTGGCAAACGCTGTCATCTTTGGAAAATACGGCAGTGGCGTAGTTAGCGATACCTCAAGTGTGTGGTCGTCGACGGCTTTGACGGCCAGTTCTGATGGTTCCTTGTCACCGGCCAGAATCTCAGCCGCATTCACGATCTGGGTAATCTCGACATACCACCCGTATGGCGAAGCGGTCGCTGGGTCGGCTGCACGTTGCCAAGCATAGACAAAGTCATGCGCCGTCACCGGATCACCGTTTGACCAAACCGCGGCCTGACGCAGCTTGAAAGTCCAGTTCTGGTTGTCGGCAGAAGACCACTCTGTGGCGACGCCCGGCGCGATTTCACCTTGCGCATCCTGCGTCGTCAGCCCTTCAAACAGTTGGTCAGCGACGTGGCTACCGGCGGTTTCCTCGATCAACTGGGGATCAATTGTCGGGAATTGATCCAGCAAACGATAGCTGAATGTCTGATCGTCAGCGAGATTCTCACCGGTGACCGGATGAGTCCCGGCGGCATAAGCGGCTGTGGAACTCAACAGAATTCCGGCCGCTGTAAGTGTCAAAAATGCATTTTTCATGAGAATTTCTCCCTTTTGTTATCGTCGCCGAAGTCTGGCGACCTCCGGTTGAGCCGGAGTTTTGATCATGGCACTATTCTTTGCCTCTTTTCAGGAAGTGCAAGGGGGAAGCGTGTGGTGGAACGCCGCTATGCTCCTGCTTGCGAAAGCATCGAGCCTAATATCGTGTTGATGTCCGGATGTCTTCGATCATTTGAATCTGCTTTCTGCAGAATCCTGTCGTTGCCCGAGTTCTGGCCAGATATCCGGAAGCGGTTGGCTGTTACCTGCGGAATGGCGTGAGATATTCCTTCTCGACGGCGTCATCGAACTGGAAACAAATTGTTGATCCAGTTTTCGCAACCAATCCTGCGCTGTTTGGGGCTGAGTTAAGGCAGTTTTGATTTTGATAATGTTTCGAGTAGTGAAACGCGAATCCAAAATTTCTTAATGAATCCGGTCACTGACTGTCGCCCGCGCAAGGATTGTCTTCGAATTGGAAATCAGGGGATTTAACATTGCGTCGACATTAACCGAAGTTATCCAATTCCTGCCGGAATCCCAGTTCTTGTGTCAAACTTTCGCCAATGGAATGCGTGATAACTGGCCCAGTAAGCGATCACACGGAGCCACAATCATCCGTTAGATCGTGTAGCGAGTCAGTCGGTCGGTTGCCGACTAATGGGTTGGGTGCGTGTCGATAGGTGTGGCGATTTGGCCCGTCCCATTTTTTTGGTGTCCCCGTTGGCTGGGGGAGTAAAGGTGAATGTAATGAGTGTTCAAGAAGAGAGTACACGGGGTCCAATCGAAGAAGGCATAACGCGAGTCCTAAGCCGTATTCGACTGGGCGAGGAAACCTCCGAAAATTTCGAGGAAAACGAGTCCCCAGTTTCGGATGAGGACCCGATCACGTCTCCCGACGAGTCAGAGTGTGAAGACCGCTGGCCGTTGCCGGGATTGGCGCCGATGACGCGCGTGCGAACTTCTTTCGGTGACGTTCATGCGATTGCATTGCGCGACGGTGATCTGGTCAAAACGCGGTCGGGAGACTTCAAGCCGATTGTCTGGCTCAACCGTGTTTTGCTGGACGAACAGTTTCTTGCCGAAAAGAACGATTCGAACCCAATTCGAATTCAAGCAGGCGCAATGGGCCCGGCAACACCGTCGTCGGACGTTCTGGTATCACCGCGGCAGATCGTCTGCCCGACCCCGAAATCCAGTCTCAGCGAGCGTCGCGAGGCCGCAGATCTGCTCGCCAAGCCTGGTGTGATGCGCATTCGGGAAACGGGGCTTAGCTATACAATGTTTCATCTTGGCGAACCGGCAGAAATCCAATGCGACGGCATGTTTCTTCTGTTGTCACCGCCTGAGGAATAATCTGGTGTAAAAGTTCAGGCGAAATTTTACCCATTGAGCCATGCAGCATAAACTGTTGCATGGCTTTTTTTGTTCCGGTGGCTACTTTTTTCGCCCGCTCAGTGATTGGCGCCTAGGATTCGAGAAACACGGCAAGACCCTGCAAGGCCGCATAGTCGTCTTCGATAACATGAACTGAAAAATTATCCATGAAATCCGTGAAACGACCCTTGTTGCGAAAGGCGTCTGCAAAACCATTCAACTCAAGTAGCGGCGCAATCGCGCGGGCAACCCCGCCGACGAGGTAAACACCGCCAAACGGCATATGAATCAATGACAGGTTTCCACACGCTGTTCCAAGAATGCGGGCAAATACGTTAACCGCTTCAACAGCGGCTTGGTCTTGGCCGCTTTCGCAAGCTGCAACGATTTGCTCTGCCGCTTGGTGGCCAGGAACACCCGAGCGTTGCCGACGCCACCGATAAACATTTTCCAGCCCGCGGCCCGAAAGCACGTCTTCCACTGCCGGAAAGCCGTTTTCTGCGTTTATGAAACGCCAAAGGTCAAGATCATCATCGCCCGCCAGCGGCAGGTTTGCGTGTCCTGCTTCGGATGGCGGCACGTGCAGCTGGGCACCGGCCCGGTGAACAGGCGAGGCATTAAATCCTGTTCCGACACCAACAACCAGGCATGTCATTGGCGCCGGGTGTTTTGAGCCAGACACAACTGTCCGCAGTTGCGTATTGTCCAAATGACTGACTGCATAACCTTGGGCTTGCAGATCATTCAAAACGGCGACGCGCGAGGCACCGGTAGCCTTGGCAATCGTCGCCTCTTCGATTGACCAATCAACGTTTGTCAGTTCGCTGCGCCCGTCCTGCACCGGTCCTGCAACAGCAACGGCCGCACCGGACACACTTTCCGGCCTATATTCGTCAACATAAGCAACCAGCAGCTCTTCCAGCGAGCCGTAGTCGCTATTGCGGTATCTCGAAATTGTATCGACACGCAGGTTTTCCCCACAAGCCAAAGCGGCACGGGTATTCGTTCCGCCAACATCGGCAACGAGCAGACAAGATACAGATTGGTCGCCATGCATTTACTTGCGTCTTTCATATTTTGTCGGCCAATCGGCGCAAGCGTTTTAGGACGGAGCCAACAGTTGGCGCAAGGGCAAGGGTGGGCGGACGCTCAATGATTTATTTCGGGACACGTTCAACCCTCGTCGCGTTTCGGCGATGGTGTTCCAATCTTACGCGCTTTATCCACTATGAGCGTGCTCGATCCAAAGGTTTATCGTTCGACGAACCTCTTCCAAATCTGGATGCGGCGCTGCGGGTTGCGACGAGGATCGAAATTGCTCAGCTGAAGGAATCGATGCCCGACTCGACGATGATATATGTCACGCATGATCAGGTTGAGGCGATGACAGTTGCGTCGCGGATCGTCGTTCTGGCTGGTGGCGGAATTGCTCAGGTTGGCAGCCCGCTGGATCTTTATCAACGCCCTGAAAACGAGTTTGTGGCACAGTTTATCGGCTCGCCCGCGATGAACCTCTTGCCAGGAAAGATTACGGCGACGGGCGATCAGACCACGGTTGCTGTGGACGGCGGTGGTACAGCAATCTCAGAATACCCTTCGCAAGAAGATGATCTGGGCAAGTCTGTAAATATAGGAGTTCGTCCGGTAAAACGGATCGCAACAAGGGCGCATTGAGAGCCCGGTCGCCATCAACGATGTGCATTTAAGTATCTGTTGGGTAATTAAGTCTCCAAAACGCTATTTTCCGGCATTGCATCTTCGCACCACTTCAGATGGCATGGCTCGGAAATGAGGGAGAGCAAAAATGCCCGTTCAACAAAATCCGATCAAAGCTGCATTGGCCGAAGGCCGCCGCCAGATGGGGCTTTGGATCGCGCTTGCGCATGCAACATCTGCCGAGATTGCCGGTGGCGCTGGCTTTGATTTCTGCCTTGTCGATGGCGAGCACGCACCGAATGACATACCGCTTATTCTGGACCAGGTGCGGGCAATTGCAGCCGGAGGCACCGCACCTGCGGTGCGACCACCGGCTGGCGATCCCCGGTTGATCAAGCAAGTTTTGGATTTGGGTGTTCAGACGCTTGTCGTGCCGATGATCGATACTGCAGAAGAAGCAGAAGCCATTGTGCGGGCAACGCAATATGCGCCCGCCGGAATTCGCGGTGTTGGTGCCGCTATGGTTCGCGCAAGCAATTACGGTGAAATCACCGATATGGTGACAACTGCCGGGGATCAGATTTGTCTGTTCGTTCAGACCGAAAGCATGACCTCGGTTGAAAACATCGATGCCATCGCGGCAGTGGAAGGTGTCGATGGTGTGTTCATTGGGCCCGGGGACTTGTCTGCTGACATGGGGTTCCCGTCGCAACCCGGAGCGCCAGAAGTCCAAGCTGCAATCAAGCATTGCTTCGAACGTGTTCGAGCGGCCGGCAAGGCAGTTGGGATCATCGCGTTCGACCGCGCTTCGGTTCAAAACTACGTGGACATGGGCGCAACATTCGTCGCCGTTGGAGGCGACGTATTATTACTGGCGCGGGCAATCCGCGATGCAGCAACATTCGCAGACGAATTGCGGGGCAGTTAGGCGCCTGTGGACCGCGCGTCAAAGATGAAACCAAGAAAATTCAGCGAGATCTGTGCGGCCAAAATCGCGGTAGATCCGGTCGCGTCGTAATCCGGCGCGACCTCCACAAGATCAAAGCCGACAATTTCGTTTCTTCGAGCAATTGCCTGTAAAAGTTCCAGCACATCATAGTAAAGGAATCCGCCATGACTTGGCGTGCCGGTACCAGGTGCAATGGATGGACAGAAAGCATCGATATCAAGCGTGACATAGACCTTTGCGTCGGGCGGAATACGATCAACAAGACCCTGCGCGCCTAGCTCTCTGGCCTGCCGCACCGACAATATATCCGATCCCATGCGTCTGGCGTCTTCATAGCCCTCGCGGGTGGTCGACGAAACATTGCGGATGCCAACTTGAGTCAATCCGGTCACATAGTTTTTTTCGGCCGCTCGTCGCATTGGATTTCCATGACCGAACCGAACCCCATGTCTTTCGTCAACAAAATCCAAATGAGCGTCGATCTGAAGAATATGAATCGGACCAGATTGATCAAAAGCGTTTACACAAGGAATATTAACCGAATGATCGCCGCCGATAACAACTGGTAAGGCCCCGCCTTTGAGCGCAGCGCGTACACCGGTTTCGATATTTGCGTGACTTTGGGCTGTGTCGGTGTGGACAATATCAGCATCGCCAAGATCGACGATCCTGACGTCAGAGCCGAGATAAACCCGGTCATCCTCGTGATCGTATGCTCCGGCATGGCCAAATGAAAATAGCGTGGACGCATCACGCACCGCGCGCGGCCCGAATCGCGCTCCGCTGCGCCATTGCGTGCCAGCGTCGAACGGCGCACCCAGAACGGCAACATCCGCGTCAATCTGGCTCCAGTCGTCGACATAGGGTCGTTTGCCAAATGTCGCGATACCGACAAAGGGAAGGTTCAGACGCCCGCTTTCATAACCGTGATCGCTCATAGACCCGAAATATGCGCAGAATATTGCGGTGGTCCAGCCTAGAACTACAAATAGGCCTTTCCGCCGACGCCAGCCCATGTAATAGGGAAGCGCCAAACGAACCCTCCCAAGGAGTGATCCACATGGAGATTCGCGAGGCTCTGACCTTCGATGATGTTTTGCTTGTTCCCGCTGCTTCCAGTGTGCTGCCTGCTGCCGCTGATACCCGCACGAAGGTCACGCAAAACATCGACATGAATATCCCGCTACTAAGTTCGGCGATGGATACGGTGACAGAGGGTCGGATGGCGATTGCGATGGCGCAGGCTGGCGGCATCGGAGTCATTCACCGCAATCTGAATGTTGAAGAACAGGCGCGCGAGGTTCGGCGCGTTAAGCGATTTGAATCCGGCATCGTTTACAGCCCAATCACACTGACGGCAGATCAGACACTTGCAGACGCCAAGGCACTACAGGAACGCTACAATGTCACCGGATTTCCGGTGATTGACGGCGACGATCGCGTTGTTGGAATCGTCACCAACCGCGATATGCGGTTTGCAGAAAATGATGAAACGCCGGTCCGCGTCATGATGACAACCGAGAATTTGGCGATTCTGATGGAACCGGCGGATCTCGACGAAGCGCGAAGCTTGATGCGGGCCCGGCGGATCGAAAAACTGCTGGTAACTGATGACGGCGGCAAGCTGACCGGACTGCTGACGCTCAAAGACAGCGAACAGGCGGTGCTGAACCCACATGCGTGCAAAGACGGTCTTGGCCGCCTTCGCGTTGCCGCGGCCACAACAGTCGGTGATGCGGGGTTTGAGCGCACGGAGGCGCTTGTCGAAGCTGGCGTGGACATTGTTGTGATTGACACCGCCCATGGTCACAGCAACAGCGTGGCCGAAGCCGTCGCGCGCGCGAAATCGCTGTCAAACGAGGTTCAAATCATTGCGGGCAACGTAGCAACTGCCGAAGCAACACATGCCTTGATTGATGTCGGTGCCGATGCTGTAAAAGTTGGCATTGGGCCCGGTTCGATTTGCACTACACGCATGGTAGCGGGCGTTGGTGTGCCCCAGATGACGGCCATTATGGAGGCGGCTTCGGTTGCAGGAGATATTCCTGTCATTGCGGACGGCGGCATCAAATTTTCAGGTGATTTTGCCAAGGCTATTGCGGCCGGTGCATGTTGCGCAATGGTTGGATCAATGATTGCCGGGACAGACGAAAGCCCGGGAGAAGTTATTCTTTATCAAGGCCGTAGCTTTAAAAGTTATCGTGGAATGGGAAGTCTGGGCGCGATGGCGCGAGGTTCTGCCGACAGGTACTTTCAAAAAGACGCGGCCAGTGAAAAACTCGTACCCGAAGGAATAGAAGGACAGGTCCCTTACAAGGGATCAGCTTCAGCTGTGATTCATCAGTTGATTGGCGGTTTGCGGGCTGCCATGGGCTATACAGGTTGCGAAACGATTGAAAGTATGAGAAAAAATTGTAAATTCGTGCGAATAACCGGCGCTGGTTTGAAAGAAAGCCACGTTCATGACGTTCAAATAACGCGCGAAAGCCCAAATTATCGTCTTGGATAATTGGGCCTGAGGACCCTCGAGTAGTCGTTTTTAGGCAGCTGGCTTGAAAATGTATTGCGAGTTTGCGAGGGGAAATGGCGGAAAAAGCGGCCAAATCCGAGAATGTTGAACCCGGTGTCGTCAACCTGCAGGATGATGACCGCTGGCAGCAAAGGCTTGCCGAAGCACGTGAGCGGCGCGCTCAATCTCTCAAAGAGATGGGGCGCGATGATAAAGCCTTGCGAAAACCACGAAAGCCCTGGGAAGAAGAAGCTGACGGAGGTCACCAATCTGCTGCGGCGGCGCCTGCAGTATTCAAGAAAAAGTACGACTTTCTTGACCGTGTAAACACGTTGAAACGGGTTACTGGTCGGGAAACCGACCTGAATGACCTGGAACCGCGACCAGGCAGGAACTGGTACCCTGGAGCTGATGAAAATCCGGGCGAGTCTGCTCCAAGTGAATCGGCACCTTCGGAAATGCCTAGTCAAGAAAGCCGAGAAGAGGTCGAAGATGTCCGCGACCGAATTCCTATCGATAACATTTTTGACGATCCAAACTTTGGAACAGATGACAATGAACCGGTAATTTCATTGCTTTTGGATACATCCGAGCCGATGCCGCCAACCCGCACATCGCGACCATGGCTCCATCAGGAAATCGAGACTGCCGAGGACGACACGCGGAAAGCGGCATCGAAGGAAAAATCGGCCACCACCCGAAAAGAAACGAACACGTCAAAGAAATGGGGCTTGCCGCGATGGCTCGGCCTTGTGGTGTTGCTGCTGATCGCTATGTCGCCCGGGCCGCTTTCGGTCTATGTGCCTTGGCAAGCGAAAGCGACCGGACCGTCGTCGCCGATTTTTGGGCTTCAGCCCGCGCTAGGGTTAACATCGCCACTGGTCGGCATCCCGCTCGCAACATCCGCCGCTGACTGGAGTCCGGTAAGCGACGTCCCGCCTTCAGGCCCGCTACGGGTGCTTCGGATACAACCTCCCGAATTTGCTCGCCGCGTCGGGTCGCCGAAGTCTCTACCGCAGTCTCGTGGCGTCACCGTCGGTTTTGAATTGGCTGCGGCTGCGACAAGTAACTCAATTCCATTAAGATCATCGCCTGCTGGCCCGCGATTGACGCTTTCCATGTTCGAGCGCATCGGAGGTGATCCGACACAATTGATCGCACTGCCGCCTGTGCTTGCCGGGGTTTCTTTGGATGCAATCAGCCCGGTTTCGCGGCCGGATGTGACTTCTCGCGTTCAATAGGTCTTGCGCTACGACAAACCCTTTGAGAAAGGGACTGCGATAGGGTCTCTGGGGTAAGACGTGACACCCTCCGCACGCATACAATCGGCCATTGAGATATTAGACCGCATTCTCGCGGGCGAAGCCGCTGAAAGAGCGCTTACCAATTGGGCTCGTCGCAGCAGGTTTGCCGGCTCTGGCGATCGCTATGCCGTTCGCGATTTGGTATTCGATGCGCTCAGGCGCCAAAGTTCGTACACATGGTTGGGCAACGGGCAGTCAGGGCGGGCGGTCATGCTTGGACGCTGTCGTGCCCATGGCTTGGATCCAGAGGTGTATTTTACCGGTGCTGGATATGCGCCAACGCAATTGGACGAATTCGAACGAAAAGCGCTGGCATCGCTCGAAAAAGCACCGGTGGCCGTGCGCTGCGATGTACAGGATTGGGTCCTGCCGCACCTGGTTGAAACGCTGGGCAGTGATGCTGAAATCATTTTGAAAAGGATGCGTGACAGGGCGCCGGTATTCCTCCGCTCAAACAGTTTGAAATGCACGCGAGAAAAGGCAATTAGAGTCTTGCGTAAAGATGGATTTGATGCTCGCTCCCATTTGCTGGCTGAAACTGCGATCGTAGTTGAGGGCAATTCGCGCAAACTTTCGGCCGCAAAAGTCGTGCGGGACGGATTGGTGGAATTCCAAGATGCTTCTTCGCAAGCCGTTGTCGATCGACTTTCCGCATTCTTGCCAGATGCCAGCGTGTTAGATTATTGCGCTGGCGGTGGCGGCAAAGCCTTGGCGATGGCCGCCTACAAGCCAAGACTTCTCGTTGCGCATGACCTAAACAAGTCTCGGATGGGCAATATAGACGATCGTGCCACTCGGGCCGGCGCTCAAATCGTCAAGACGACCAAGCCTGAAGGCCTGTTTGATTTGGTCATCTGTGATGCACCTTGCTCGGGGTCAGGTGCTTGGCGTCGGCAGCCGGACGCCAAATGGCGGCTAAGCCCGAAAAAATTAGAGGAATATGTGTCCACACAAGCCGCAATTCTGTCTGCGGCAAAACAGTTTGTGCGCCCGGGCGGGCATCTGGCTTACATTACGTGCTCGCTCTTTTGTCAGGAAAATGAAGAGCGCATCACGCATTTCCTTTCAGAGTTCATGGACTGGACAAAAATAGACGACCTCAAACTGACACCGCTAAGCGACGGCGATGGTTTCTACATGGCTGTTATGCGGGCTCATTCCACAATTCGTTAACACGCGGTTAACAAATATCTACGACTCTTTTGTCTAAGGACATTTCCAAGGGGAGTGGATGACTTCAACGACCGAATACACCGGTTCGGAAACGGTGTCGCTGACAACGTCGCTACAACCTTGGCCGCTCTTTGTCTGTTCGGGACTAGTATTTGGCATCTCGTTTTTGGTGCCATCACTCGTTTGGGGTGTCGTGGTGCTTGGCGCAGCGGCAGGATTATTTTCTGCTGGTGGAATAATTTGGGTGGCGCGGCTTCGACAATCATTCTTAAAGCTTATCAAGTTTCGCCAAATGCGGAGGTATTTGACAGAGGACCCAGGTCCGGCAGTGCTGACCGACCGATCAGGTCAATTGCTCTTCGCAAATGCCGCGGCGGTTGATATCGGCGCGAAGCCCCAGGCAAGCATCGCCACAGTCCTTTTTGGACATCTTGCATCTGCCGGGGACCTAGCGGCGCGACTTACGGCAACGGTTGCAATCAAAGGTGTTGCTTGCGAAGACATCCAAACGCGAGATTGCATTATTCGGATACGGGCACGCCTTGCGACGGAGCGCCTGATCATATGGCGCATCGAGACGCTTGATCGAGCATCCGCTTTTGAAACTATTATGGGTAGCACGCCTGCTTTATCCCTTTCAGAAAATGGAAAGGTAAGAGTTGCTAATGCCGCCGCGAAAGATCTCTTGGAATTCGAAGCGACGGTCATTGATACTCCGCCAGTTTTGCCGGGGTTTAGGGCCGTTGTTATCAATCACAGGGATAATTTACGCGATATTATCTATGTTCAGGATGACCAGAGTACGTCTTCCGAAATTGAACTGCGCGCGCCCATTGCTGTTCCCAAAGTTGGAGTTCTCGACGGTTTGCCTGTGCCGGTTCTGGAAATCGCGGTCGATGGCGCCATAATATTTGCGAATGCTCCGGCGCGGCAATTGCTGTCACTTTCGGAATCGGCAATGCCACCGCTCTACGATCTTGTCGAAGGCATGGGGCGGCCGATCAGCGAATGGCTTGCCGATGCGGCAGCCGGTCGTGGACTGCTGAAATCGGAATTTGTGCGGGCAATGTTACCGGGAAAAGAGCTTTATCTGCAGATTTCACTTGGGCGCGTCGTGGAGGATGGCGAGATCCGTCTTGTCGGCATTCTGAATGACGCCACCGAACTTAAAACCCTCGAAGCACAATTTGTACAAAGCCAAAAAATGCAGGCGATCGGACAACTAGCGGGCGGCGTTGCGCATGACTTCAATAATCTGTTGACGGCAATCAGCGGGCATTGCGACCTGCTGCTATTGCGCCACGATGAAGAGGCCCCCGATTATTCGGATCTTATGCAGATCAGCCAAAATGCAAATCGTGCAGCAAGTCTTGTTGGGCAACTGCTGGCTTTTTCGCGAAAGCAAAATCTGAAGCCGCGGCAACTCGATCTGCGGGATACGATGTCTGAACTTACGCACCTGTTGAATCGCCTTGTTGGCGAGAAAGTTACTCTCGATCTAAAAATCGAGGATACGGATCGGGTCATTCGGGCCGATCGCCGGCAGTTCGAACAGGTTGTAATGAACCTTGTCGTAAATGCGCGGGACGCGATGCCCGATGGTGGTGAAATAGAAATTCGTGTTCAGCCCAAAGTGATCGAGAATGAACTGGAGCGCGACCGCGCCAAATTGCCGGCGGGGAACTATATCACCGTTGAAATCACCGATCAGGGGCGGGGAATAGATCCCGACAAGCTTCAAAAGATATTTGAGCCCTTTTTCACAACCAAGAAGACCGGCGAGGGCACCGGGCTGGGACTTTCGACTGCTTATGGAATCGTAAAGCAGACAGGCGGATTCATCTTTGCAGAAAGCCAAGTTGGTGTCGGAACCAAATTCACGTTGTTTTTCCCGGCACACCAGAGGCTCGCCGAAACAACAACAAAGAATGAAAGCCCACCGAAATATATCAACGTGCAAGGCGGAGGCGTCGTTCTGCTGGTTGAAGATGAGGCGCCAGTGCGCGCTTTTGCGTCACGTGCCCTCCGAATGCACGGATACACTGTCTTGGAAGCGGAGAACGCGGAAGTCGCGTTACAAACTCTGGAAAACAAGGCATTGAAAGTAGATGTTTTTGTGACCGATGTTATTATGCCCGGTCTTGATGGGCCGACATGGGTTCGTCAGGCGTTGCAGGATCGTCCAGACACCCGTGTCGTATTTGTTTCGGGCTATGCCGAAGAAAGCCTTGCCGAAAATCAGGCCCGGGTGCCAAATTCGGTATTTCTGCCAAAACCGTTTTCTCTGACCCAGTTAACGAATGTCGTTCAACGTCAGCTGTCCTAATTCGGTAACGCACCGTTAATCAGTCAAGTACACAGTGTTTGAATAAAGTTGTTGAAATGTTCTTCTTTTGGTCTCATACACGCAAATAAGAACAAGAGGCGAACATGAGCATCATTGCCGCGGGTCTGTGGCTATGGAATAAGGAACAGGACCAATGGGTGCAGCTGAAATTCTGGACATGACCGACAAAAAAGCAAGCGACAAATCGAAAGCGCTGGATTCAGCGTTGGCACAGATCGAACGCCAGTTTGGCAAGGGCTCGATAATGAAGCTCGGCGGCGAAAATCCTATCCCCGAGATCGAGGCTACCTCGACCGGATCGCTTGGTTTGGATATTGCGCTGGGTATTGGTGGCTTGCCGAAAGGCCGGGTCGTTGAAATCTACGGACCAGAATCGTCTGGCAAAACGACGCTGACTTTGCATTGCGTCGCCGAGGAGCAAAAAAATGGTGGTGTTTGCGCATTTGTTGATGCCGAACATGCGCTAGATCCACAATATGCCAAGAAGCTAGGTGTAAACTTGGATGAATTGCTGATCTCGCAACCCGACACCGGCGAACAAGCACTTGAAATTACCGATACGCTTGTGCGTTCCGGCGCGGTCAACATGGTTGTTGTGGACTCGGTTGCAGCATTGACGCCGAAATCTGAATTGGAAGGCGACATGGGTGATGCAAGTGTCGGCGTGCATGCCCGCCTGATGAGCCAGGCAATGCGAAAATTGACCAGTTCGATTGCGCGTTCAAACTGCATGGTGATCTTTATCAACCAGATCAGAATGAAAATCGGCGTGATGTTCGGTTCGCCTGAAACGACGACAGGCGGCAATGCGTTAAAATTCTATTCGTCTGTTCGTCTCGATATCCGCCGGATTGGTGCGATCAAGGATCGCGACGAAGTCGTCGGCAATACGACGCGTGTGAAGGTGGTCAAGAATAAGGTGGCGCCACCTTTCAAGCAGGTTGAATTTGACATCATGTACGGCGAAGGCATTTCAAAAACCGGCGAGCTTATTGATCTGGGCGTCAAAGCTGGTGTGGTCGAAAAATCGGGGTCTTGGTATAGCTATGCCGATGAACGCATCGGGCAAGGACGTGAGAATGCCAAAGTGTTCCTGAAAGAAAATGCCGATACTGCCTGGGAAATCGAGGACAAAATCCGCGCGGCCCACGGGCTTGATTTTGAGGGCACCGACGCCGCTTCGGACAACAGTGTCGATGATATTTCCGATGGCGATGACGGATTGATCGAGGCATAGAGGCAAAAAATATTGCACCGCGTTTTTCGC
>JBPCWO010000021.1:0-12432 GCA_051009475.1 Boseongicola sp. | reverse complement strand
GCTTCAAGCTATGAACACCGGACACGACGGATCTATGACAACTGTCCATGCGAACACCGCCCGCGATTCACTGTCGCGCGTGGAACAAATGGTATCGATGCTTGGTCTTGATCTGCCACTCTCGGCAATTCGCTCTCAGGTTGCTTCGGGCATAAACATAATTGTTCAGCTCAGCCGTCTGTCGGACGGAAACCGAAAGGTCATGAGCGTGAGCGAAATTACCGGTATGGAAGGGTCCACTATTACGATGCAGGACATATTTGTCTTCAAACGTGAAGGTAAGGGCGAGAATGGTGAGGTTCTTGGTAAGTTTATGGCGACTGGAATGCGTCCAAAATGCGCCGAGCAACTCCTGGCCGCCGGCGTCGATCTTGGGCAAACAAGCTTCATTACACGCGGAGCCTAGTTGATGGAACAGTTGCTAGAATTCATTCAACAGATCGACGCTCAATTTGTTGTATACCTTGGTGCGATTATCGGTGGACTGCTGGTCCTTGAAGGGCTTCGTCAGTTGTTTTCACGCGGTTCCAGAGCTCGAGATGCCAAAAGCCGCCGGATGCAACTCGTTGCCAAGGGTGCAACGACGGAGCAAATCCTCAAAGTACTAAAACCATCCGAAAAACGCAGCTTTGTAGAACGGCTGCCGCTCATAGGTGATTTGCCTACCGTCTTGCGCCAAGCTGGTATTACGATGGCGGCAGGGGCATTTCTGGCGACCTGTATCGCGGCCGCGGTGGCAATTGGAATTCTAGCACTTCAGTTCACTGCGCCGCTCAACGCTGTAGCATTGGCTCTTGTTGTCGGGCTGCTACTGCCCATTCTCCAAGTGCGCCAAAAAAGAACTCAACGCCTGAATCGGCTTGTTCATCAATTGCCTGATGCACTTGATTTAATGGCGCGTGGATTGCTTGTAGGCCATCCGCTGAACACATCCCTGAATGCAGTCGCCGACGAGATGCCTGACCCAATCGGTTCTGAATTTGGAATAGTTGTTGACCAAATTTCGTTTGGCGATGAACTCATTGAGGCATTCAGGGATTTAGCAGAACGAGTTGACCAGGAAGATATGCACTATCTTGCCACTTCCATTGCCATCCAGCATGGAACCGGTGGCGATCTCGCAAGGGTGCTGAAAGTCCTATCCCGTACAATTCGCGATCGTCTGAACATGCGCAAAAAAATCAGCGCGCTCTCAGCGGAAGGTCGGCTGACGGCAGCATTCCTTAGCTTCATTCCGGTGCTAATTTTTATTGTCATGCAGGTATTGACGCCATCTTACTATGGTTCAATTGCAAACGAGCCGGAAGCTGTTCCACTTGGTATAGCTATCATTGTGCTCATTTTGGCAAACGCGATTGCAATGCGCAAACTCGTTAACTTCCGGTTCTGAGGAGGCCCAGTATGTTCGATCAAGTAACTGCATTCTTTGACAACGTAGGGTCAGCCGGTGGACTCATTATTCTGGGAATATTCGTCGGTACCCTTCTGATCGTATATGGATTTTTTGGCGGACTTGTCTCTGCTGATCCTGTCGGTCGCCGGTACCATGCCGGGCGTCCTGTAAAGCGTAGATCAAGTTTCGAAGCTGGCCTGCTGAATAATGCAGACGTGGACCCAAAAGGCTTTATGAAGGCCTTGATTCCGCAAAGTCGTGAAAAGCGCAGCCAAGTTAGCCGCCAGCTCATGAACGCCGGCATAATTGGTCGCAACGCTGTTGCTAAGTATTATATGGTGCGGGTCCTCTCCGCGATTTTGCTGCCTGCGATTTATCTGGGGCTGCTCGTGTTGCGTCAAAATACTTTCTTGCCTTTACCGGATTTTATTTCCGGGTTCATCGACGGTCAAAGTCGAATGATGACGTATTACACCCTCACGTCGCTGGTCATATTGGGCTTCTTTGGACCCGCGTTATGGCTTCGCTCAAAGGTAGATTTGCGTCAGCTTGAAATTTCCGAGAGTTTTCCAAATGCTTTGGACTTGATGCAAGTTGCGGTGGAATCTGGGCTTGGATTTGACGCAGCAATGACCCGCGTTTCGAATGAAATGGAGGCTTCGGCGCCGGCGATCAGTCAAGAGTTTCGTCTGGTTCAGCTAGAAGTGTCGGCCGGTGGTGAACGGGAAAAAGCTTTGCAGGATATGGCAGCCAGGACGAATGTCAGCGAAGTGTCGTCCTTTGCAAGCGTTGTTTTGCAGTCCATTAAATTCGGCACAAGTGTCTCAGAGGCGTTGACGACTTACGCGACCGAAATGCGGATTGCTCGGGAAATGAAAGCTACCGAGATGGCCAACAAAATGCCGGTCAAAATGTCCGGCATTATGGCCAGCCTTATGCTTCCCGCTCTGTTTCTCTTGATTCTTGGGCCAATTGCAATCCGTTGGGTCAACACATTCCACTAGGTATCAACAACAGAATAGATTGAGATATGCATGAACAATGCCGGCGGAAAGTTGGCATTGTCAGTCGTACAGCATCAATCCCACAATCGTAGCGGGAATTTCTCATTCATTGTGCGGATTCCTTGACATTTGCGGTTCAGAAGTGTGGATTCTACTGAGGGTGGACAGTGGTCCCAATAATATTGCGGTAATTGATGGCACTGGGCGGTGCGTTGCAGCTTTTTTCGGCTGCGGCGCGGTAAGTGATTTGGGAGTGTCATTTTGTTCAGTCCAAGATTCGATCAAGACCGTGACAATTCAGATGGACTGGGGCGTGACCTCAAGATTCTAGATGGCATCGCCAGTTGGTGCGGAGCTTTGCATGGCTCTATGTCTCTTGATCTTGCGTTAGAAGCAGTTTCGCGAGCGATCGGCGCGACGGCCGCAGCACTTTCTCGCGATGCACGCTCAAGCGGAAAAATCAAGTTAGTCGCTGAATTTGATACCGCTGCTGGCGATCGAACCATTAACGCGCTACGCGCCGCGTATGCGCCGGAAGTTTTGACCAAATACTACAACAAAATGCGAGGCGGTTCGGTCTGGTATCTGAGTGAGCATCAGGACGATAGCGACTTTGAGATGAGCCGTGGACTTGCAAGTTGGCGGCTGTCTCGCGGAATTGTGGAAGTGGTTGTAGTTGCCCTTGAGTCGACGGGTTTGCAGCACGACTATTTGGAGTTTCATTTTACTCGAGAATTGCAGCGCGCTGAACGTGAAGACCTGGAGCGTGTCTTTCCGATTTTGGTGAGAGCGTGGTATGGTCGGCGCACTGGGCTTGTAACGCAGGCGCAGATGGACGAACGAATTCAGCGGGCGCGCGAGCTTGCCGAGGAAAACCGGATTAGTCCCGACGAGCCGCTTCTTGGTTATTCAAATCCTGCACGGTTGAGCCGCGCGGAATTTCGGGTATGCCTTTTGCTGTCACGTGGGCTCTTGGTCAAAGCGGTCACAGAAGAGCTCGGATTGTCCGAGGCGACGGTTCGAAGTCACCTCAGGTCAATTTACTCGAAATCAGATACAACCGGACTGCCAGATTTGCTGTATCGATTGCTATCGAGTAGTTCGGCTGAACTACCCGCTGGTTATGGTCGTAACTGACACGCATGCTGAGATCGCTATCTCACTTCAGAGCAACTGCTTTAGGGTGTTAGATTTGCCCGAAACTTCGAGGCGCTGCCGGGACGGCGTCAGTGCGCGGATTTCCAAAGGCTTTCGTGAAGCAACCGGCATGGAATTCTGACGGAATACGCCAACTTAAACCTACCGCCGGTTTTTCCGGTTGATCAAAGATGCGCGGCTCGTCGCGATCATTGTAACGGCGTTTCTCGGGAGCAATGAAACAACCGTCTTTCGTAATCGCCAGGAGATGCTTCCCAAGTGCGGAACCGCAGTTCCATCGGGTATGCGTGAGTCAAGCACTTCATCGGGCATGTCCGACATTCCATCTTCGTTCATGTAAAGAATTGTGTTGTAGCGATACCAGGGTTCTACATTTCCTGCATTCTTCAGCAGGGGGCGGACGCAATCGAACGGAAAATAGCCAGCATATTTGAAGAGTTGGCGCCAGTATTCCAGCGGCTTTTCATTGATGTGGAATTCGCCGCCCTGACCGGGAACCGCTGCAGAAAAAAGAACTCGATTGCTGTGGTGGGTCAGGCTACCAACGAGTGTCGAAGATGCAGATTCAGGCAGGTGCTCGCCAACTTCAAGCGACTGAGCCAGATCGAAATTGCGCCCAAGATCCTGAGGTTTAGTCAAATCGGCAGGAATAAAGCTCTCGGCAGGTATAACAATCTGAGTTCTATCAACATAGTCTCCATCAACGCCGACAACTTCCAATGCGCCAGCCTTGAGCCATTCGGCGAGCCAAACGCCACGCCCACTGCCTAAGTCGAGGACGCTATCAGGTTCGACCCAAGATCCGACGAGTCGGATCAACTCTTGTGCGGACGATCTGGCACCTTCGTCGATGTAGTCAAAAAAACCATCGGAGTATTCGTGTGTTTTCATTTGCCTTACCGTAAACTGGCTTGTTGTAGACCCAAAACCGCAAAACTAAAAAATTGATCACAGGCAGAGACACTGCAACAACAAAAGCTGCCACACTTGCGGGCCACCCCAGCGGTGGCGCCACATTGTTCGTGATCAGTGTCGAATAGATCAGACCAACAGAAATCATAACTCCAAAACGCAACCATTGCCGTCTAACTTTCAATGGCTTCCGGAATGTCCAACTCGTTTGACCAAGATACTGAATAATAACTGCCGACAAAAAGGCCACGATATTTGCCACGACGTTGGACAGGCCTGCGCTGACCAGAACCGAATATGCGACGACATAAAAAGCAGCGACTAAAAGTCCGACAATTGCGAACCGCAAACCCTGCCGATTGTCCGCGAATATTCTCACGCACGATCCTTTTGGTTTACGCCGCCATCCACCTGGTCGACAACGCCGCCATCCACCTGGTCGACAACGCTGCCATCCACCTGGTCGGCAACGCTGCCATCCACTTGGTCGGCAACGCTGCCATCCACTTGGTCGGCGATATAGTATAATGGTCTACCTTTGGCCTCGATGTAGAGCCTGCCGATGTATTCGCCCATGATCCCCAATGTCAGCAGTTGTATCGATGAGAAAAAACTGACTGCAAGAAGTGTCGATGCCCAACCAGCCGCAGCCTGAAAAAAGATCAGTGATCCGAATACATAGATCGCCATAAAAAAGGTAACTATCAACGACAAGATCGAGAGTTGTGTCGCCAGGCGAAGCGGCTTAATCGAGAAACCCGTCACAGCATCCAGTGCGAACCTGAACATTTGTGGCCAACCATATTTGGTTTCTCCTGCGAGCCGTTCTTTACGTACATATTCAACGCCGATTTGTCGGAATCCAGCCCAGGAAAACATACCTCGAATGAACCTTGCTCGTTCCGGCATCGATAAAACTGCATCAAGCGCGCGTCGGCTAACAAGCCGAAAATCTCCCGTGTCGTTAGGTATATCTGCATCGGACAAGTAATTTATGGCGCGGTAAAAAACAAAGGCAGTGAACTTTTTGAGGAGTTTTTCGCCCTCCCGCTTTGTGCGGCGCCCATACACCACATCATATCCCCGATCCATTATTGCCATCATGTCAGATAGCAGTTCCGGCGGGTCTTGAAGATCGGCGTCCAGCATAAAGATACGATCTCCCACGGCGGCCTCAAGCCCTGCCGTTAGAGCAAGCTGATGACCTCGGTTTGCGGAAAGTTTCAGACCGCGGACTCTTGGCTCGTGCTCTGCAGCCTTTGTAATCTCTTCCCAGGTATTGTCGGTTGAGCCATCGTCAACGAGGATGAATTCGCAGTCATCCTTCCAGGGCACTACGGTTTGACCAAGCCTTTCCACCAAATCCATCAGGACTGGTTCCTCGTTCATGCAGGGAACTACAATCGATAGTTGCAATTCTTTCATCTCCAGAAAGTTCGATGCTTTGTATATTGCCATACTGGCAGGAAAATGGCCCGAAACTGCGAATAATATGCCATCGCATTCATCTGCAGCAAACCCGCGCCCGATATAATTTGCCTTGATGGCTTGTCGCTCTGAGATAACAGGGCGAAGTGTAATGCCATCCGGACGGTGTATCTAAGGGCCGAATTCAACCTCCGGCAATCGAACATAGGCAATGTTACCATCATACGAGACAAGTATCGGTCCATACGTCGGGCGAGGATCAAATGGCGGGGAGATGCCCTGGCATTTTTCAGGTTGCTCTTCGCAAAGGATGAATTCGGCTGAAGTCAATTTGGCCAGGCGGTGCCGCAAGCCTCTGGGATGTTGAATTCTTGCCTCAAGTCCGCCTGAGGCTGCGATATAGCCACCGTAAACGTACACGGTAGATTGTTCGGCTGTTATTCCACTGGCGATCTCGCGGGTTGAGCGCTGCCATTCAGTCAAAGTCCCATAATACAGATTAGCCAAATATGCCGACGTGAACGTTAGTGTAAGCAAGCAAATTCGGCCCACACTGGCGGCAAGCTCAGACTTGGACAGCTGCGAATGGGAAACTTTGGCGACCGAAACTGCGAATAGCAGCCAGAAAAATAAAGTGGCCCGAAACGGAACGCCGGCGCCTTCAAGAAGGATATGAAGTATCAAAAGGCCGAAACCAGCCAATAAAGCAGAGGCCCAAAACAACGCCTCTCGGATGCTGCGATGTGCCAATAATATGAAACTTACGGCGAGCAGCGCCATGTTCACGTAACCAATGTGCAAACTGCCGTAGCCCATCGTCGTTGCTGTGCGCCCTAGAAAGCGCCACACTTTTGGCAGGTTTTGAATTATGCCCTGCAAGTCCTCGGCTCTGGATGGATTGCGCCAGTTGGATATCTCGATGCCAAAAACGCCATGATCGAAGTAATTCAACGTATTAATGAGCGTGAGACCTAACGCGAAGGAAATCGCGAAAACCACCAATGTAACGATCAAACCGGCAAACGACTTCGCGTTATCTTTTCGAAGAAGACAAATGCACAGAAGGAGCAGCGGATACGTACTATAGGTCATCACGCTCAAAGGAACAAAAATCAGCAAGAGAAGAATGCCTAACCGCGGGGTGGCAAAAAGCGTGAGTATTGCGTAGGCGGCCAGTATCCAGACGCCGGGAATGAGGGTGTTGAACCAAAGCGAAATCAGCGTCGCTTGCGGCGCGACTGCAATCAGAATTGCTAGAAAAACCGGATAAAACAGAACACGTGAGTCAAGAGTGTGAAGGGCAACTCCTGCGCAAAACGTGGCCCAACCAGCAATATACACTGCGTAATTTATCCAAGCGGCAGTCTCAAATGATCGAAAGTGCCACCAGTAATTGATCCATCTGCCTTCGCTTAGCGTTTTGAGATAATAGTCTTGGGGCCGGAGCAGAAGCGCCGAAAAGTCGTCATGGCGGACAAATGGATCTGTGACTTGATTGAAGCCGGAGACGATCATTACGACGACGAAAGTTATCGCGCTCACCCAAACAACCTGTCTGGTGCTCCGGGTCTTACTGCCACCCTTGGCCGTGATATCGTTTGCGTTCAATGGCCTACGACCAATTTCGATTCCTACTCCGCCTGCAGCGCGAGACTTTTCAGCACTTGGGTAAGCGCAGCCAATATTTCCGAATTATCAATCCCGGGGTCCGGCATCAGTGTCCCCGGAGCGTAGCTATCAGGGTTATCGAGAAAAGCAGCAAGTGTTTCTGACGTCCATTTGCCTTCCAAAGAAGTAAGCCCGTCTGAGTATTCATACCCACTCTCAGAGGCCACATCGGTGCCAAATATTCCTCCAAGCGCTGGGGCATTGCCTCCCGGTGAGGCGCCAAAAGAATGGCACTCCGCACAAGCCTCCAGCGCCGTCTGCGCGGCCGCCCTGTTGGACGATGAAAGGCCAAGAGTATTCAGTTTCGCTTGGGCGAATTCAAAACTCGCGTCCACTGCTCCAACTCGCAGTCGGATGACCTCTTTGCTATCCGTCCACAAGACAATCTCGTCATTGTGTTGAATAAGGTGTCGGATGCGATTTCCAATATCAATCTTTTCAGAGAATAAGACTCGACCATCGCGAATCCTGATCCGAAACAATGACTTACCGGACAAAGAGCCCGCCAGGAGATCGCCATTCCAGGACGGATGGAAATCCTCAATCACTGTTAGCGAACTTACTGCAACCGAAGGCAGCCAAGCGAAAATCGGTGCCTCAAATACAGGATGACGACCATACTCGAGAGTATTTCGAAGAGGAAGTTTGTTGTATCGGGTCCCAAGCGAAACCTGCGGCCAACCATAGTCTTGGCCGTTTTGAATCAGATTTAGTTCGTCTCCACCACGTCGACCATGTTCAATGACATACAACTGATTTGAAAGGTCAAATGATATGCCCTGCATGTTGGAATGGCCCTGGCTCACGACCTCGGCGTTTCCGGTTATAGTGTTAATGCGGAGAACTTTGCCGTACTGCGATTCAGAGTTTTGCGCTAATGCTTCCGCGGCGTAAGTGCCGTCGACAGCATAGTCGCCTGACGCAAGAAAAACACTGCCATCGCCGGAAATCGCAATTCTTCCGCCCGCCATATGGCCATCGATTGCTCGACCGCCGCGCTTAGGTGGAAGACAGGGGCTTGTCGAAAAAGTCTCCTCCCAGTCGTCACGTGTGACCTTCCAGTTCATCGGATTGTTAGTTAATGGCGCAGGTGTAGTCGCGAGAACTGTGCTGTAACAATTGTCGTTTGCATGCCACTTCGTCATCGACACGATTAAGCGACCATCGTCGTAAGCAAAATCGTTGTAACGAAAATAGAAGTGAGCAAACTGGTAATCTGGGTTGCTTTTTTCGAACGCAAGCATCGCGTCAAACCCGTTATCGGGGCTTTCGACGCTAAGTTCTGTAGTGCTTGAATTATCAACAAGAAAGAACCGACCTTCGTGGGTCATGACGACCACGCTGTCTCCAACAGAGGTTAACGCCCCGCCACTTCCTTCTCTTTCAACAGGGACGCCGATACGCTCGGCGTCTAGCGCTATGAAGATCGTTTCAAAGCGGGTGCGGTTCTCAAGGAACGAGCTGCCGCGAAGATCTCCATGCACCCGAGTCTGCGACCAAAAGGCGCCGGCAACGAATATTGCCGCTCCAACAATAGTTAGTATAGCAATCTTCAAAATGCTTTGGAGTATGCGCAACAAGATTGCACCTCATTTAAATTTGGAATTCAGTGTACGAATATGACTGACCATATGCCGCAAAGTGAAACTCTCAATTTATGGCACTTTGAAGGTAGAAAGTGCGACAAAAAAGGTTTGTCGATTTTGTTGCCTTTCGCGCGCTACATCAGAATTGCAATTATCAACTTTCGTTTCTTATCTGGGATTTAGGTTCCGTAGGCTCGTCAGTGTTTCGTCGCGACGTGAATAACCGGGTGTAAGCGCGAGGGGAAAACGCATATGCAAGTTGCCCTGCCAGTGATTGGCTCATCTCATCGGTTACACCAAGTGGGACTGTGCAGAGCCCGGGGACACGATATGTGCCAAAAAATCTGTCAAATACTGAAAATACCGTTGCGAAATTGGTATAGAAAGCTCTGGGATCGGCCGCGTGGTGCCAACGATGCATCGCTGGAGAGACAAAAACATATGCGAACCGATCATATGTCCAAGGCAGGTCAGCATGAATTAGATAGCCATAATAATGCCGTACCAGGCTTTTTGCTACGATTGCGTAGGGTGGAAATCCAAGCGCTAGGAGGGCCGCGTTATCGATGACAAATGTGGTGATCCTATTGATCGGATGAAATCTCTCTAGTGTTAACCAGGTCATCTCGGTATCGGAATGGTGCACCGCATGGGCGGGCCAAAGTAGTGCGGTATGTTCAAGTCTGTGGCGCCAATACCCGACGAAATCGCCTATAAAGACCGCTACAAATACGACAATGACAGAGTTTGTGGATGACCAAATGCTTGCGCCAAAAGTCGGAATTCCAGAGGCCTGAACGAACTCGTACAATCCGGTGGACAGAATTGCGATGCACGGAACGACGAAAACCACATTGAATGCAAAGATAGAGAGGTTCAGGCCGCTTTCTTTACTGGCCCGTTGCATGTCAGTTAGAAGCGCCGACCTCTTTACGACTAGTCCCAGAGAGAGAAAAAAGACTGCCGGCCAAAACAGACTCGACAAAGCCTGCATCAGCGAAGTTGAGCTGAACCAAACAAAGTCCAAGATTGGCTGCACAGCGAGCACCTCTGGCGTTAATCAGGGTTCCAATTTATTCGCATAGTGTAGTCCAGTTTTATTCTATTTATCAACAAGATATCCACAAGGTAGACTCAGAATACTTTGTGTTCGACAGTTGCGGAATGTCGAGCTGACCGACATTGAAACGATAAATACAATGGGTTCGCTATTTCAAAGTGCACCAAGATCGCGAAGACGCCTGTGTTTTTCTTCGTCCCACCACCAATAATCGATCCCGCGGTTGTAGGGCGGTTTTTCAAGGGGCTTGCCGAAAACATCCCAATAGGCGAGCCAATGCGCGCCCTTGGACCAGTTTGGCACCCAAATCATCCTGTCGCGAAGGACCCGATCCAATGCCTTAACACGAGTTTTCAGCGTTGATCTGTCTTCTGCTTGGATGATCCGCTCGATTAATTCATCGACAACCTCGTCAGCAAGTCCAGCAAGATTGTAAGAGCCACTTGCGTTTGCGCTTTCGCTGCCAAACAATGTTCGCAGTTCGATCGACGGGCTAAGTGGCAGGACAAATCGAGCGACGACAATGTCGTAGTTAAATGTCTCTTTTCGCTGCTCCATTTGCGCGGGATCGATCAGTTCAAAACTGGCATCGATTCCGATTGCCGCCAAATTCTCAATAAATGGCAAGATAATACGCTCGAAAGCCGGACCGTCATCGATGAAGCGAATAGTGAGTGTTTCTCCATTTTCATTTCTGCGGAGGCCGTCATTGCCCGTGGTCCAACCTGCCTCGTCCAAAAGAGCGATAGCGGCGCGGGCGGCAGATCGATCCAAAGTTCGCGTCGAGCTGACCAACGGGACATATGCGGGATCTTTGAATACCGATGAAGGCAGTTGGTCGCGGAACTCTTCGAGCAACGCTAATTCTTCGCCTTCAAGCAGCCCCTCGGCCTGCATTGAAGAGCCTTCCCAGAAACTATCAGTGCGCGCATATAGCCCATAAAAAAGGCTTTCGTTGGACCATTCAAAATTGAACATCATGCCGATGGCTTCCCGAACCCGGCGATCCTGAAACTTCGGCAAGCGCATGTTAAACCAGAATCCCTGCGCTCCAGAGGGTCGATTGTCAGAAATGACTTCTCGCTGAACCCACCCATTGTCCAGAGACGGGAAGTCATAGCCTGTTGCCCAAATGGCCGAATAGAATTCCTCGTGAAACAAATAGACGCCAGCCTTCAGCGCCTCGAACGCGGCTGTGTTGTCGGTGAAGTATTCGTAGCGATAGCAATCGAAATTGTTTTTGCCCACATTTACTGGCAGATCAGGCGCCCAATAGTCCGGATTTCGGCAATATGTAATTGATCGACCCGCGTCCACTGAATCGACCAAGTACGGCCCAGAGCCGATAGGTGGTTCGAGCGTCGATCGCGTGAAATCGACTTTTTCGTAGTAATGTTCAGGCAATATTTCGACCAGCCCAACTTCGGAAATCAGGTCTCGGGTTGAGGCATCCGGGGAAAACTCAATTCTAACTTTGAGACTTGAGAGTGCCGTGACTTCTGCGACATCTTTCATATTGATTTGGTAAAGCGGGCTTCCGTCGGCCTTCAAAGTTTTGAAAGTAAATACAACATCTTCAGCCGTAACTGGCTCTCCGTCGGAGAATCGCGCACTTTCGCGCAAAGTGAAAATGACCCAGCTTCTGTCGCTGGGGTATTCGATCTCCTCGGCCAGCAAACCATAAACTGCATCTGCCTCATCGAAAGCCCGCACGAGAAGTGTATCGTAAATCCTTTCGATGCCTTGCGCGGGTTCACCAACAAGAATGAATGGATTGAGACTGTCGAAGGTTTGGGACGCCAGAGTTCCCCTAAAGCTAATCGTTCCGCCCTTGGGGGCGTTGGGATTTACATAATCGAAGTGCGGAAAGTCGACTGGGTACTTCAACTCGCCAAACGCAGACATGCCGTGGCTTGAAACCGTGGCTTGGTGCTGCTCTGCAGGCACGCTTCCGGCCCACAGAAAGCCGCACGAAAAAAGCACTGAAGCGAATACAAGCCGCATGGAATCCTCCATATTGTAACGATGCCGAAATGCTATCATTTGCTTCAATCGCCGGTCCAATTGAAATTGGATCCGATTCAATCTTGATCGATTGGCGCATGCCTTGATGGGAGTGCCCCCACCTGTATTCTGTAAGAAAGATTAGGGAAGATTGGCTCCGGCGGTAGGGATCGAACCTACGACCAATTGATTAACAGTCAACTGCTCTACCGCTGAGCT
>JBPCWO010000020.1:0-3912 GCA_051009475.1 Boseongicola sp. | reverse complement strand
GTATCGAGATCCGCCTCGCCCCCGCATTCGATGCTGCGCGGAGGGTTGTGATTTTTTCAAGTCCCGGCCAGTCCTCGTGCTTGAGCATGACGCAGGATGGGTTTTCCTCGACGATCTTTAGAATGACCGAAGGGTCAATCTGAACTCCCGTCGCCAAAGGGAAATCCTGGATTACCCAGGGAATATCAACGAGACGTTCACCTAGAGTCTGGTAGTAACCAACGATCTGCGCGTCGGTTTTCAATGTTGCTGGAGGCGCAATCATGACGCCCGATGCTCCCTTGTCCATTGCAACGCGAGTCAATGCTTCGATGGCCGCGAATCCCGGTGCAGATACGCCAACGATTACTGGCACATTCGCGCGGCCACAGACGCGCTCGATGACGGTGGCGGATTCGTCCGCCGATAGTTTCCCGGCTTCGCCCATGATGCCAAGAATGGTAAGCCCCGTTGCGCCCCGCTCAAGATAGAACTCGGTCATCCGATCAACGCTGTCGACGTCAAGCGAGCCGTCAGGAAGGAACGGGGTTACAGCAATTGTGAATACGCCTTTAGCGGATTCGTCGAGCATGTTTGATCTCCGGGTTGATCGCGGTTGCGAGTTTATTCGGGATCAAGCCGAGGGCAACCGAGGATCGCCGAATTGCAAAAAAATCATGCTAGGTCGACGCCTCTATGTATTCGGCAGCCGGAGTTGCATCCGTGGAGATTCCCATTTTCTGTCTTGCAATCCAGTGGCCGGACCCGGGCCCTGCAACGACTTGGCCATTCTCGACCACTGACGCGCCGCGCAAAAGCACGGTTTCAGGCCAGCCAACGATCGTTCGGCCTTCCCATGGGTTATAGCCGGTCTTGTCGTGAAGATCATCCGGTCCAAACGTAACTTTTTTCTCTGGGTTCCATATCACCAGATCAGCATCGAGCCCGGGCAAGATGTCGCCTTTGGTTGGCAGGCCATAAATCTGCGCAGGTGATGTGCAACAAGTGTTGACGAATGCCTGAGCACCCAATCGACCGTTGCTTACCATTGCGTCAAACATCAGCGGTAGCCGGGTTTCCAGACCGGGCAAACCATTTGCGATTTGAGAAAAATTTGCATCAGGCCCCGCACTGAGTTTACCGGAATCGTCAAAACGATAAGGCGCGTGATCGGAAGACACGAGCGAGAGCGTGCCATCGGCAAGAGCTTCCCAAAGCGCCTCGTGGTCGTCCGATGTTCGCTGCGGCGGCGAGCACATCCATTTAGCGCCCTCAAGACCGGGCCGAACCAGTTCGTCGGCGGTCATGAAAAGGTAGTGCGGGCATGTTTCTGCCCATACCGGTACGCCTTGACGGCGCGCCTTGCGGATCGCTTCTGCGGCTTCGCGGGTCGAAATGTGGAAAAGCATGATCGGCGTCGCGAAAAATTCTGCAAATCGAATTAGTCGTTCGACTGCTTCGATCTCGGCCAGCCTCGGGTGCGAAACGGCATGAAATGGCGGTGACACCTTTCCTTGGGCGAGAAGCCGATCCTTGGTCCAGCCGATCAGACCGTCGTTTTCAGCGTGAACGCAAACCAAAGCACCGGCTGTTTTGGCGACTGAAAGTACTTCGCAAATCTCGCGGTCAGAAAGTTGGATGTTGTAGGTCGTGAAAATTTTGACCGAACGGTGGCCTGCCTGAACGAGGTCATGCAGATCCTGCAAAGCGCCGGTCGCGGCGGGATCGTTCATGATGATATGAAAGGCATAATCCACGAATGACCCACGCTTTGCGCGTTCGGCATATTCCTCGACTGCTTCTGTAAGCGTTGATGTCGCGGTTTGTGGAGCAAAGCTGATGGTCGTGGTTGTCCCGCCCAGGGCAGCGGAGCGCGTTGCCGAATCAAACGTATCGGCATTCATTAGTCCCATGCCGGACAACTGCTCGATGTGGCAATGCGGATCGACGCCGCCGGGGGTGACTACTTTTCCCGATGCGTCGATTTCGGTGCCGGCCGCGCCGTTTAGGTGGCCAACTTCAGCAATCCGACCGTCGCGGACTCCTATATCTGAATTACTATCCAGTTCAGAGGAAATAACACGGGCATTTCGGACGATCAGGTCAAAGTCAGCCATTTTGTGACTAGAGCAGCCTGCGCCGGAACGGGCAAGCGGATGGTTGCACTTGATCAAGCTGACAGGCAGGGTGCATCCGCCAGACGTGGAGCGAACAAATGGATGTTTCGGCGGATATAACTCTGTTGGAGCGCGGCGGCGTCGTGATTTGGATCATCGGTGCACTTAGCGTCGTTGCGGCCACGATCATTATCTGGAAAACCTTAAGGCTGATTTCGTTAGGTGCTTGGGGCGGTGCAGCGGCCGAAAGGGCTGTTGCGGCATTCGAAGAAAATGGAGCAATCCCAACAAGTTCGGGTGGCGGCATTCGCCTTGTCGTTGTCCGGGCGGCAATCCGGGTCATCAGCGACTTGTCGACTTCGGAGTCCGCCGTGCGCGAAGAAGCTGAACGGGTGGCGCGAAAAACACTTGCCGAAGCACGCCGAGGATTAAGAGCTCTGGATGTGATTGCAACGATTTCCCCGCTTTTGGGCCTGCTGGGAACGGTGCTGGGCATGATTGCTGCGTTTCAAGCGCTGCAAAGCACAGGCGCGCGGGCCGATCCAGCGGTGCTCGCCGGCGGTATATGGGAGGCGTTGTTGACCACAGCGGCGGGCATGGCGGTTGCGATTCCCGTGGCGCTTGCGCTGGCCTGGTTCGAAAGCGTGATTGAACGCGTGTCCGAGGACCTTGAAGATTTACTAACGCGTCTGTTTCTGGCGCGGCCCAAAATTCTACGACCTGCGGCAGAATGAGCCTTCGCCTGACAGAGCCGAGACGCGCGAAGCGACCGAACATGACGCCAATGATTGACGTCGTTTTCCTGCTTTTGATATTTTTTATGCTGGCATCGTCGTTCGAGCGCGAAGTGGCTATTCAGATTAGCGCCGCAGGTGAAAGAGGCGTGCTATCTAGCGCACCGCGCATAATCGATATTGCACCCAGCAGTCTTCGACTAAATGGGCGCGTCGTGCTTCTTGGTGAGATGGCGGCGGAATTAGACCAGATCGTCGCCAAGCGTTCGGACGCGATTGTTCTGCGTCCACGCAATGGGGCCGATTTGCAGCGCCTTGTCGATGTTATGTCCAAACTTGGTGGGCTTGGGTTTTCAGCCCTTGTTTTGCTTGAATGATCACTCTTCAAAAGTCCCGCCGAAGCCGGCAAGACGACATAGTTCCGATGATCAATGTCGCTTTCCTTCTATTGGTCTTTTTTTTGATGTCAGCGGTGATCGCTCCACCGGCTCCGGTTAAGATCACTGCGCCGTCAACGTCGGAGTCATCCAGCACTGCGGAAGGTGAGAGAATTTTTATTGCGACGGACGGTCGATTGTTCAGTGAGGACGGATTGGAGATTCAAAAATTGAGTGATTATGCCGGTCGGGCTGTATCGATTACAGCGGATGCTTCGCTGCCAGCGAATTCGTTTGTGCAAATCATTGAGAAGTTGCGATTTGCCGGAGTCACCGAGATTGCCCTCGTCGCTCATAAGAAATTCGAGTGAGCGCGGATCCGGAAACGACAAAACAGGAAAGGAATCTAGAATTATGGCCAAAGGCTATATCATCGCACATGTCACGGTTCGCGACCCGGAGGCTTACAAAGAATATGTCGAAAAGGACACGCCCATCCTACTCGCGCTGGGCGGCAAGTTCATTATCCGTGGTGGCCAAGCCGAGGTGCCGGAGGGCGTGGCGCTTGATCGGCACGTTGTCATCGAATTTCCATCTTATGAGGCAGCAATGGCGGCGTACAATGATCCCGAATACCAAGAGGTAGCCGAAATTAGGCGCCGCACGGCTGAAAGCGTGATCATTGTTGTCGAAGGTGTTGAGTAG
>JBPCWO010000019.1:0-9576 GCA_051009475.1 Boseongicola sp. | reverse complement strand
CTCAAGAACACCTTCTTAGAAGGCATCCAAACGCTACCAGATAGACTTCTCACGGGCTTGCCGATGTGCTGGCCCGACATTCCGACAAACTCCGGGGGACAAATTGAGGCAGCGGCGCGAATGATAAAAATCGGGTCGTAGCATTAGATTTTTTGATCTACGCGAAAGCTCAAATTAGGAAACAGTTAATTTCCGCCGCATTTCGCTCCTGTTTGAGCCACCTTCGGGATCGAAAGTCCCTTAGCCGCGAATTTTTTTGCGGCGCATTAACGAATTCGATCTCTGCGGTCGCATCCTGCGAGAGCAACATTAAGGAAAAGGTGCTGGAATGAAACAGCAACGCAACCAAACAAACTTCCGGCGCATGTTCGGTGATCGCGTCACGCGATTTGAGCGAGACGAGTCTGGTTCACTTATTGCATTCTCGCTGTTTATTTTCATTTGCATGGTCATGTTTGGCGGTATCGCTGTTGACCTGATGCTTTATGAGAACCAAAGAACACACCTTCAGAATTCGACGGACCGCGCAGTTCTAGCTGCCGCGAACCTCGATCAGACTGTCGACCCTAAAGTGGTCGTTCAGGACTATCTCGCGAAGTCTGGCATCATTATCGATGTTGATGATGTAACCGTCACCGAGGTCGGCAGCATGCCTGTAATTACAGGGCGCCAGGTCAGCGTCGATATCGACGGTGATTTCAATACTATGTTAATGAATATGGTGGGTGTAGATACGTTGCCGCTTGGTGCTTTGTCCGAAGCGACTGAAGCAATCAACGATATCGAAGTTTCGCTTGTTCTTGACGTGTCTGGTTCGATGGGTTCGAACCAGAAGCTTGAGCGTATGCAGGACGCGGCGAATGATTTCGTCGCAGAAATTCTCGCCGGTGCCGAAGACGGTCGCGTTTCAATGTCGCTTGTTCCGTATTCTACGCAAGTTTCTGCAGGCCCAGAACTGCTTGCCCAGATGAATACCGAGCACAACCACGACTATTCACACTGTGTCAACTTCGCCGGCAGCTCCTTTAGTTCGGTCGCCATCGACCACACTGTCGCATTGTCACAGACGGCACATTTCGACCCATGGCGGCACTATAATTCCGGCCAATCGCCAAGGAATTATGTTTGTCGCAACGAATCTTACTTCGACATTCTGCCTTGGACGAACGATATCGCGGCTTTGACCAACCAAATCAACGCGTTCGAAGATGGTGGCAACACGTCAATTGACGTAGCCGTCAAATGGGGCGCAGCATTACTCGACCCTTCGATGTCATCGCAGCTTGACGCTCTCATCACTTCGGGAGACGTGCCGGCTGAGTTTGCACCGCGTCCGTTCTCCTACACGCGCGACGACACGCTCAAATTCATCGTTGTGATGACGGACGGGATCAATACGACCCAATACTATCTAGATGATCCGTATAAAGAAGGCCAAAGCCCTATCTACGTAGATACCGCAACAGGTCGGATCTCGACGGATGACCGGGAATGGCAGGACCGCGACAACGACGACGACTGGTGGGAAGACTACTGGTACGCGCCTGGTCGCTACTGGATCGACAATCCCTACGACAGTGATGGCGGCGGGAACAGCAGTGAAGCTGTCCGACTGGACTGGCTTGATGTTTGGGCAACTATGTCAGTGCGCTGGCGTGCCTATCACTTGCACTACAAGCAGTACAACAACGCCAGTGACTATTATGACAACTACAACAACTCAAATGGTCCACGCAGGAGCATTTCCGCCTCAACCAAAGAAACCCGGATGGATAATATCTGCTCCGCGGCAAAGGACGAAGGCGTCGTTATCTTCGCCATCGGGTTTGAAGTGACGGACAGTTCAGCCGACGTAATGCGCGACTGCGCGTCAACACCAAACCATTTCTATCGGGTTGAAGGCCTCGACATTGAATATGCATTCGCGTCGATCGCCAACCAAATCAACCAGCTGAAGCTGACCCAGTGAGGCTCCAAATGCGTAACTTTTTCAAGAGTTTACTTCGTTCGCTTCGCTCGGATCAGTCTGGCGCCGCATCAGTCGAACTCGTGCTCGTCTTCCCGATATTCTTCACGGTCTTCGTGTCCGCGTTTGAAGTTGCGATGATGAATGCTCGAGCTGTCATGCTTGAACGTGCAACCGACATTGTCGTTCGGGATCTAAGACTTAATGCAAGCGGCGCGGACCCGGATTACGACACTATCCTGACCAATGTCTGCAATCTGACGATGATGATCCCAGACTGCATACAAACCGTCAAAATCCAAATGAACCCCGTCGACCAGAATAATTGGACGACAATGCCGAACGAAGTCGATTGCATCAAGCGCGACGAGGATATCGAGCCGATCATCCAGTTCGTAAACGGACAAGAAAACGAGCTGATGCTTGTGCGGGTTTGTGCGGTCGTGGATCCGTTTTTCCCGACCGTTGGAATCGGTCGCTCCATGCCGAAAGATTCTTCCGGCGGTTATATTGTTATCGCGTCCTCCGCGTTCGTTAACGAGCCAAACTAGGAATTTATCATGTCAAATTTCAAAGCCGCGATCTTAGATTTCCACTATAGAGCGTCCGAACTTCGCAGATCGGAAAAGGGCAGCTTTTCGGTCGAAGGCGTACTTATGTTTCCGATTTTGCTTTGGGCTTATATCGGAATGTACGTGTTCTTCGAGGGTCTTCGCGAGAACAACATCAATCTAAAAGCGGCCTATACGATCGGTGACCTTCTGTCGCGCGAAACTGAACTGGTCGACATGGCATATTTGAATGGCATGAACGATGTCTTCGGCTGGTTGACACGATCCCAAAATCCGGTGTCGATGAGAGTTACGGTCGTTCGCTATGATGAGGTATCTGACAGCCACGTTCTGGTCTGGTCGCGAGGCGTTGCAGGCAAACCTGACCTGATTCAAAACGATGTGGATGTAGTAATCTCCCCCGAGGTTCCGATCTTGGCCGACGCTGACACGGCGATTGTTGTGGAAACCTGGGCGAGGTTTGATCCTATCATGGAAATCGGCCTGACTTCGTCTGACATCTACAACATCGTCGTCACTCCACCTCGTTTTGCTGAACAGTTGATGTTCGTCGGTGTTGGCGACGGTGGCGGAAACACACACAATGATGGAAACGAAGGTGATACCGGGCTCTGAGCCAGCTTGATGGTTTGCTCAAAGTCCAGTTCGATCCGTTCGGGCGGAATGTTTGCAGCCGCCCCTACAGGCGGGCTTGTCAGTCAATAGGCTGTGCGGCGCTCGTCTTGTGCGGGATTCTATTGATGGGGTCCCGGGTCAAACACCGGAGTCCTGGAACGATATTTGTTGATTACAGACATAGTTGATTGGCTCTAGCGCACACTCGCTCCCGGACTCATTGTTCTATTCGCAACACTGATCCCGCCAAAATTTCGCTCATGTCCGAGTTCTGCATTTCAGTTCCCAGTTTTTTGGGTGATAAATCCAACTCCGCCACTACTCAGATTTAATCCTATAGAGCGACCCCATTTGGACGGGACCTCTCTGATCCAATCAAAGGCAGTATCCTTTACAGAGTGCCACTGGGTCGTCACAGTGGCTCTGGGTGATTTAGGATATATCGGTGCCCTACTTCGAGCGCAAACAGTGGCAGATGAAGAATCAAAAGGTTCCTGAAATCAATCAGGGATCTGCCGTAGCCGATATCGATATTGCCAAGATGGCGCGGACAATATTAGCTGCGGAGACCGGGCCGCGAATAGCGTCAGTCGGTCCCTTTCGGTGTCGCAAGCCGGTTCATCCCGGTGGGCGCGGAGTAATTGTCTTAAATGTTGCTGCAAATAACGACGGCGGTCCTGTGACGATTGAACTATCGCCTAGCGACTTGCATAGCCGCTCCGGTTGCTCGATCGCCGCCGATCTCATTCGTCTGGAGCCTTCGCAAGTCACCATTCCGCCAGGCAGTAGCGAGACCTTAAAGGTTCATGTAAAAATTCCTCAATCAGCCGATCCAGGCATCTATAGCGGGCGCGTGTCCGGATATTGCCCGGAGCCTGTGAGCTTTGTCGTTGAGTATGAAGTTGTCCAAGAACAATGAAATTCTTCCGAATTAACGCGCCGTAAGAACATCCTGGCCAATCAGCGGCCGCCACTGGAATATGTGTGACGCGTTAGGTCTGGTCCGCGGATACACTTGGATTGGAATCGCTACACAAGAAATCAGGATCGAAGAAGGTGAATGGCCTGAATCCTCATAAAATTCGCAATCACAAAACCACCCTCTAGAGCGATAGCTTCGCGGCTGTATATTGGCACGGCTGTGAGAAAGCCCAAATGAACCAGAGTCGGCGATTCCTGAAGTACCACCGAGAGATCAAACATCCCTTGAAATCATGTAATCCATACAGTCCGAAATGAACCGGCGATCTTCTGGCCGGGCTGCGCCAAATAGCGGTTCAAAAGCATTTTGTGCAGCAGCCAGCAGATCTCGCGCAGAACTCTTCGCATAACCAATGCAATCATGGGCCTGCATCCTATTCAGCACCCAATTTATCTCTTCTTTTGAGCGGGATGCGCGAGGTTTCGAAAGAAGACCCTTTAGCTTGTTGCGCTCGTCCGCCTCGGCCAGAGCTGTCAGCCTTGCTAACATCAGTGTCCGTTTTCCTTCGTAGATATCCCCCCCGATTTCCTTGCCGTATTTCTTCTGCGAGCCGATCAGATTAAGCACATCGTCCTGTATTTGAAATGCAGCCCCCAGAAAGAAACCAAATTCGTTGAAATCGTCCAGCTTCAACCGACCATCCGCAACATCATTGGGTCGTGCAATCAAAGCGCCAATACGGCAAGGATGAATGAAGCTGTACCAGCAAGTCTTTTTCAGTGTCATCCTAAGATAGTCCTTTGGCCGAATATCGAGCGCATTGTCTCGTATCATGCCAAGTTCAAGCGCCTGACCTTCCAACGATTCTTTAAGCAAATGGTCGAACTCGGCCACTACGCGGACGCTGGTATCGGGACTTATTGGTCCCAGATTGTCACGCAGTAAACGCAGCGCCATTGCCTGCATTGCATCGCCCAAGTTTATCGCCAGCGGGACGCCTATCTCATGATGCAGACATGGCCGACCGCGGCGAAAATCACTGACATCCTCAATGTCGTCATGAATAAGGAACGCACTGTGCAAGAGCTCAATAACTGCAGCTGAGGGCACCGCGTCTTCTTCGCGACCACCAAAAGCCTTACAAGTTGCAATCAAAAGCGCGGGACGCAATCCCTTACCGGAGTTTTCTATGAATTCTCGCATCGGGCCGTAAAGGTGCGCATAAGGCTCGTCCACAGGTATGCGGTCGAGAAGCGCCGTGCGGGCCAAGTCACCATAGTGTTTTAGCGTGTCCAGGAACGCCGAATGGTCAGGATTCGATGCCGCCGACGCCATTGCAGTTACTCGATCTGAGTCAAAGATATACGCGTATTTGGCAGGACCGCGTCGACATCGTCATTTTCTCCGCTCGTTTTCTTCAGGTCCTCTTTTTTTGACTCCGAGAATCCCAGCACGCCATCAACTGCGGAGTCGGAATGCGATTGTTCATCCCAAGTGTCGTCACTCCCGGCAATGCTCTCGACCAAGCCCGAAAACTCCTCGGTTCCAGGGATTTCTGCATTCATTCCGGGCAAATGCCTAGCGATCTCTGAGATAGTGCCCGGTGGAGGTCCGATCATGCGCAGTGCATTTGCGATTATCGGATCACTCAAGGGGCTATCAGGTTTTGACGCCTCGGCGGTAAATGGTGCCATGTCTGCAAGCAGACCTTCACCGCCATACTCGGTCGCGCTGGCCGATTGTGCGATCTTCAGCGACGCCTGCACGGCAACGGCAAGCCGGTCATCCCATGGCAGACCAGCATCGTAGCGGGCTTTGTCGTAAGCCCGCATTGGCTCCAGCGCATCAGGTTCGTGCAGGTCCCAGATTTTACAGCGCGTCGCCTCTGACCCGCTACGGTCTAGAATGGAGTTCACTGCCCTTCGGGCGGCCTCATTCGCGCCCTCCATCGTCGCCAGATCGGTAAATGTGCGCACATAGTCCGAAGCGAGACAGAAATTTGGGATCTTCGTGCCTGCATTCGGCCGTAACCGCCACGTATTCACGCGATTGACCAGAAGCGGCTCCACATTCTCCAACCGTCCCGGGTCGTTTGGGTCGACCACAATATCGGGGTCGAGGAACCAGTAGTGCAAATCTTTATCGTCCAGCAACTCTTCGCCATCGACGTTCATGCTGCGCTTGAGTTGTGCCCAGACCTCATCGGCGATCTCCTGGCGCGTACATTCGCGTGCAGTTTTGCCATTCATTCCCGGCTTGTCCCATTCCGAGATGTCGATGGATAAGACCCCTTTGGTCTTGCCGTCGCCCCAGTTCTCCAAATCGACAGCAGACCAGAATTGCTTCTGCGACACCGCCGTCAACGCCCAGGAGCTGTCGATAAAGATCACATGGCCATCGGTCAGTTCCACATCGCGTGTTAAGTAAAACTGAATGCCATTCATCCACTGGACGTTCCTGGCCAGTGGCGTCAGAAGAGCCAGGCCCGGATCGATGTCCGTCATTTCACTGGTGATCAACGGCGCAATGCGTTCGACTGGCAGGGCTCCGATATACCAATCACCGGTTACCTGAAACGGCTGACCGTCCTTCAACGCGGTCACCCCGGTAATGCGCCCTCCTTTGCATTCGATGCCGGTCACTGTGGTATCAAAATGATAGACCACGCCGCGTTCTTCTAGGTACTCGAGCCAAGGTTGGATCCAAACCAAATTTGTGGGCCCGTTTAGAAGCCGGTTCGAATACGGTTCTGGAGCGATTATTCCAAAGAGCAACTGAAGAAAGATATCTCCAATGGTTTTAGTGCTTGCCGTACGCGCCTTGGCCGCCACCAATGACCGCGTGATGCCAATTGCTAAAAACTTTTGATAGGCTTCAGATCGGTTTTCCGCTCCGATGAACTCCCACCAGCCTATGCGTTCGAATTCATCAAATCGTCGTTCTTTGCAGGTTGTCATTAGCTGCCAGATACAACCCGCAAAATGTTCGATATCCTCGAAAGCAATCTCATCACGGGGCGACAGCGCATACAGAAATGTTTGAAGCGCGTTGGTCAGCTCTTTAAGGTTCCGGGGGAAGCGCTCCGGCAGGACGATCCCCGCCTTGTCATAAAGCGCGACCAGAACACGCGTGGTGTGTGTAAGGTTATCGAACACCGTTCCTTTGTCGTAGTAGGGAATGCGTGACATCGTATTGGTGATGTGGCGATAGAAATTGGGGAAGAACCGGAAGCCATGCTCGCCCGGCAGCCACGGACGCTTCACACCTGGAGGTGTCGACGGACCATCGATCTTGAGCCATTCCTCGAGCGCCCTGATATGGCGCTCTTTTGAACCGTGATCGTCCTCGCCTTCCATCACAGGAATCGAACGGGCCTTTCCCCCGGCAATCAATTGGCGTTCGAGAATTTCAACGTCGAAGCCGCGCTCGATTAGTTCTTGCGCGGCACTCATACCACCGACTCCGCCACCAAGAATGACCACTTTCTCGGCCATCAGATTCTGCCTCCCTCGGTGGATCGGACAACATATTCGTCGTATTGGATCATGTTTTCAGGGATGTTGACCTCTCCGATGGCAACGCACTGGATGCGGTTCATCCATGCCCATTTCGGGTCAGAAGTGAGATAGCGCGGGACCATGCGGACTGGCACCAGATCAGGCCAATCACCCGCCGCGAGTGACTTGAAGCTGTCAGGACCAAAATCGGCGATGCCGGTATAGGTATTAAGAAGCATTCCTCCGGATTCCGGACGCATCAATGCATGCACTTCGATCATGCCGATGCCATCCTCACGCACCCGCATCCAGTCGCCGCCGGCTTCTAAAATATCGGCATTCATCGCAGGACCCCTTACTACTCCTCCCTTGGACACGCGAAAGCGCATGGGGATGCCATCCGGAGTTACCCCCATATTGAAACTCTTTCGCTCGAAGGGAGCAAAAATGCGGAATAGATATTCGCAGTGAAACGGAAAAAACGGCTTGCTAGTATCCTCTCGGGCCGCGGCGACTTTGGGGATCGAGGTGTCGGGCAAAGGGATCATACTTTCCGTTAACATCGCTTCTGGTCCAGGATCGGCATGGCGCGCGCCTTGCGTTAGCACTGGGCGCCAATTTAGTGTCTTGCCTTTAGGCACGGCGGGAAGATCGGCAGCAAAGGCTTGCATGCCAGTCTCAGGGTCCTCACCGACCGGCCAGCCACGCGTCATTCGATCCGGAAGACCATCAATAGAATAAAGCACCGTCAGCATATTGGCTGGCGAGACTGGTCCACCTTCGATCAGAACGCGCTGTGCTTGCCCGGGCACTTGATGCACCGCATTCGTCCATCGCAGGGTGAGCCCCTTATGATTGAACTCGGCCACGATGCGCCCCGATCACGTATGAAGCCTTGCGACTGCCTCAGCCTCCTTGACCCGCAGAACGAACTTTTGCTGCACGCGAAACACGTGTTTTGCCTCGGGCGTGGTCGTTAGATGTCTCACGGTGATGTCACTTGGCACCACGATTTCGACAGGTGCCCCCCTGAGCGAGACAAGCAAACCCTCTTTGGGTGGCAGCGCGCTTGAGCGCAGCAACGGTGCGTCAAGAAACGGCAGGATTGCGTCGCGCGGCAGGACCATCGAATTTGGCATGGGTGTGTTGATCGCAGTGAAAAGTTCGTCACCCAGAACACAGGCAAAAGGCCCGTGGAACCCTTTCCCTTCAATCTTGTTGATGGCCTCCACCACACCAGAAAACACTCTCTGGCCCTTGTCGTGTTTTGGATCTGGCGGCTCGATCCTGACGGCATTGCCGGATCCCGCTTCCAGCAATCCACCAGACGGTTCACCGCCGCCAACTTTAAAAACATTTTGCATCCCGGGGGACTTGGCCACTCCGTCGTTAGGCCCGCCATCCACTCCAGATTGGCCATTAAAGATAATTGCATCTTCGACCCGAGCCATGATTTCTGCGGCGCGTCGAAACATGATCATTGCGCTTGTCAGTTCGGGGTCAGCCAATTGCGCATTCTTGAGAGAAACATTCACTGAAAGCGTCGCCAGCCGAACGTTTTCGTAGTCCAGCACTTCCATATGCCCGTCGTCAGAAATCTCGAAAATATTTCGCGGAACGGTTTGAACATCTCCGTCCAAAGGCCCAAAAAGCGGCAGGAACGAAGCTGCGACTCTTGCTTTTAGCGCCTCGTCGTGAACTGTCTGCATGACAGTGTTCCACTGGCTTTCGCTCAGAGTAATTGGATTTGTCATTCCCCCAAAACCTTTCAATTGTTGTGCCCAATTCGCAAAGGCAATTCTACAAAGCTACGCTCTCCGCACTAACGGCAGCAAAGCTTTCTTTCGCACGCTCCAAAAGCGGCACCGTTCCTCGAATTCTGGCTTCTTCTATCGCGCTGCTCAGCGACGCCAGACCCTCCTCGTGACGTCCCAAGGCGTGCAGCGCCTCACCACGCACGCGCAAATATTCCGACCAGATAAGGCGTTCTTCCCGATCAAAAAC
>JBPCWO010000018.1:0-3662 GCA_051009475.1 Boseongicola sp. | reverse complement strand
GCTTGACGCCGCCGACGCTGGTAACCGACGGTTGCGTGTTTATTGGCCCGACAATTGTCAGCAATGGCGGCTAAAGTTTAGTAAGCCACTGCCGATACCCCTGTTATTGATCCGATTTCGGGGCCCGTATTTCTCAAAACCACAACAACTAGGACGCGAATTTCGCTAAATTTGCAGCTTTTTGAATATTCTTTCCGGAATCGCACGGATGATCGTCATAACCGGCCACCAGATAAACGGCGTATATATAATGTCTTTTTTCTTATCTACGGCGCGAAAAATATCGCCGACAACTTTTTCCGGTTGCGCAAGGAAAGGCAGTTTGTCCATGCCCCAGGTCATCGCGGTATCGACTGTGCCTGGCTTGACGGTGATCACGTGAACGCCGCTGCGACCCATCCGATTTCGAAATCCTGATAGATAAGCGTGAAATCCGGCCTTTGACGCGCCATAAACGTAGTTTCCAATTCTCCCCCGGTCGCCTGCGACCGAGCCAACCCCAACAACGGTCCCGGCGCCTTTTTGCTCCAGCAAAGGCGCCAAAGCGGTTAGGAACCGGGCCGGACCAGCGAAACTGTCAGTGATTGTTCCTTCAATCAGCTCGGGATCGGCATCAATTTCTTCCTGCGGTGGCATTGAACCCACAAAAACGGCTGCACTCAGTGTTCCTTCGATTTCGCCGGCGCGCGCAAGGATCGGGGCAAACGATCCTGGATCTCGGGCATCAAAGGCCATCGGCTCAGCCAAAGGCGCTCCGCGAGCTTCACAGTCGGTTGCGATTGATTTGAGATCTTCCAGATCTCGACCTGCTAAAATCACACCTTCGCCGCGCTCCGCCGCTCGCCGCGAAAAAAGCCGTGCAATGGTAGAAGTGGCACCAAGTATGATCCAAGTTTGCGCCATCATGCTTTCCTTAACTCAAGACGGCGCACGAGGTCCGTCTCATATAGGCCGTCGGGATCGGCCATTTCGACGGCTTTCAGCCAATTGCCGTGTTCGGGATACATCTCGCGGATTGTCTCGGCCCCGGCCAGCGAGTCTTTTGCAAGATACAAGCGACCCTTGGATTCGGATGTGGCCGTTTCCAGCTTGCCGATCAGCTGCTCTGACGCGACGCAATTCTGAAAATCCACCGCGAGCGTGTAGCCCTCCATCGGAAATGACATGTATCCCGCGCGTCCCGGTCCCATCCGCTTCAACACTGCCAGCGGTGACGCCAGCCCTGATGCTGTAATCTGTTCCAGCATCGCGCGAAGCTGATCTGCGGCGCTAAGTGGAACGACGCATTGGAATTGATGAAAGCCGGACTTGCCATAAAGCCGGTTCCAATCGTGGATTTTGTCCAGCGGAAAGAAAAAATCGTCAATCGGCATGACAACAGTGCGGCCAGAGACTGGCACCTGCCGCCAATACGCAGCGTTAAAGGCGCGTACCACAGGCGCCGACAGCGTAATTCTTGGTGCGTTAAACGGAATTCGTTTGCCGCGTTTGGCTCTTGGCACCAAACCACCGCCAGTTTCTGCCTCTTCGAGAATGCCACGACCGAGGTCTTTTCCATCCGCGGTCGCATCAATCCAGCCAACCGAGTAGGTCGCGTCAGAAGCGTCCAGAAGCGTGAGGAATTCGTCCCATCCGTCCACGCGCCGCTTGGTTACGACCATTACATCGCCCTTGGCCTTCAACATTTGAATTTTGGCACTGACAATTGGCCCGGTCTGGCCAAGCCCGCCTATCGTTGCCTTGAACAAACCAGCGTTCTTGTTCGGCGTAAGGACATTGATGCCCTCTGGTGTCATCAACGAGATTTCGACGACGTGGCATCCAAAAGACCCGGCGCCGTGATGGTTCTTGCCGTGTACATCCATTGCAATCGCGCCACCTATGGTGGCAAATCCTGTGCCGGGCATGACCGGCGGCAACCACCCCTTTGTCGCAAAAACCTTTAAGATTTCGCCGATTTGGGCTCCAGCTTGGACATGGACAATTCCACTTTCCGCGTCAAACTCCAGAATACGATCCAGACGGGTCATATCTATTGCTGCACCGCCATCGTTCAGGCAGGCGTCACCATAGCTGCGGCGCATACCAAACGCCGGCGCTGGGCGCTCTTTGCATATGCGCTTTAGCGCGGACAGACGTTCAGGGCGCGCTAGGTCGCCCGTTGCGCGGTGAACGCGGCCCCAGCCGCTGTATTCAGTTGTTTTCCAGGTCATTTGCCGTCTTCTTTGAAATATTTTCGGCCAAGGGGAATACCAAAAGTCCGATTCCGATGGCAAACCAAAGAGTAGTTACGCGTATGATTAGGGTCGCTGGAATCGCAACCTCAAGGGCAACTCCGTTGACGGCCAATAGCCCTACCATCGCAGCTTCTGCACCGCCGAGACCACCAGGCGCGCCGGTCAGACCACCCGCAATCGTCGCGAAGAAAAATATCGCCATTGCAAGCCAAAAGCCGATGTCGGCGTTCATCCAGGCAAGCAAAAGATAAAAGGCATAGGCCTCGGCCAGCCACCCGATCACGCCAAGCGCGCCAGCCAGCATGATCAAACTCGGCCCGTGAAAAGCCTGCAGTGATTTGGCGGCGCGACGAATGCGGGCGAATAGGCGCGGCAGTCGCTTGCCCGTCAGCCGATGGCCCAGATCGCCCACACCGCGCATAAGGTTCGGACGCGTCGCGACATAAGCCGCCAGAAGCGCAAAAATAACAACAGGTGCGCCGCCGCCGATGCCGGTCGAAGAAAACGCCAGCGCGATAGCCAATAAAATCGCCATCGCTGACAGGTCAGCCGCGCGGTCGATCAGGACAAGTGGGGCCGTTTTGTCAAATGCCCAGCCTGTTTCGCGTCGAACCCAGCGCATCCGCACCAGTTCGCCGACGCGCCCAGGGGTCACGGACATAGCAAATCCGCCAATGAAGTGCCGGAAATTCGATACAAATGATGTCGGCAAGCCAAGACGGCCCGCAAAAAGATGCCAGCGCAGACCACGAAATGCATAGTTGCAAAGGCTCAAGGCCAGAAGGATGGACACCTGTGCAATTGTCAGACTTCTTAATCCGGCCAGCGTTTCTTCCCAACCGGTGGCGGCTGCAAGGCCAGCTAGCCCAGCCAGAACCAACCCAACAAGCCCTATGAGCAGGGCGCTGTCACGCCAGCGCCGCGACGATGCCGCGGCGCTGGGAACACGAGGGGAATGCAATGAATTGCTCATGGCCATTGGCTGTCGATTAGCGACAGAATGGGGCAATAATATGGTGCTGTTTCGGATTTATGAACAATATTTGCGATGGACTTGTGCATCCGGCGTGCAGACAAACGATGCGCGATTTGGAACTGAAAAAGGCTTCAGACAATCAATGCTTCGGTCGCTGCACGGATATCATCGCGGCTAACGTCAGGCGCGCATTCGACAATGTGCAACCCCTTGTGGGTCACGTCGAGCACACCGAGGTTGGTGATGATCAGATCGACAACTCCCTTACCGGTCAGCGGAAGCGTGCATTCCTTCAGAAGCTTTGACTCGCCGTGCTTATTGGTGTGGTCCATGACGACGACAACGCGACCGACGCCTGCGACCAGATCCATGGCACCCCCCATACCTTTGACCAGCTTGCCGGGGATCATCCAGTTCGCAAGGTCGCCTTTTTCGCTAACTTCCATCGC
>JBPCWO010000017.1:0-3147 GCA_051009475.1 Boseongicola sp. | reverse complement strand
TTATGGACCGCTGCTTCCAGCTTGACGAGCGCATACCCGATCCGTCCGCCGGTGCGCGCTGACAATTGGCGCCGCGCTCTGCCGCACGGCGCGCGCAAGCTGGATCAAGATGGCGTAGGCTTCCACCATGGCAGTCCGGCACTACTGCAATACGAACTGATAGATTGGTGGTGTTGGACATTCATAAGCGGACGGTAACCGTCAGCGCATCCTTGCTTGGAGTTGAATAATCCCGTCGTCCGGACCGGCAATGATCAGCCACTATCAGCGCACCCGATTTTCGAACATCGCTGAACTCGATCCACTACCTGATATCACCTCATGAATTACCCCGGCGTCAAATCCGGATATCGTGGCGAACACCATGACTTCGGCGGCCACGGCGTTGTGCACGAGATTAAGGAAACTTCTTTCAAGATTTGTTCTCGTACCAGCTCCAAACGCCCGCCAGGTTCGTAGTCGATAATCACAGTTGAAAGCGCGTGCGGATTGCAGTCAACTAGCCCGGACCGCCCATCGTTGAGATTGACGTCGGAATCGCACGTTCCCTGTGGCCAGGAAACTAAAGGATCGACAACCATGAAGGCAATGGTGCTCAAGGGCCCCGGCGAACCGTTTGTCCTCAAGACGGTGCCCGACCCGGTACCAGGACCGGGCGAGGCGGTCGCGCGTGTTCTTGCCTGCGGATCGGGATTAACGATCCAGCATGTTCGCGCCGGGCGCACAAAAGTGGACTATCCAAGGATCATTGGCCACGAATTTGCCGGCGAAATCGTGTCTGTCGGCACGGGTGTCACTGATCTTGCAATAGCCACGCCGGTCACGTCTTACTTCTATCTGACCTGCGGCTCGTGTCGTTGGTGCCGGGTTAATCGGGAAACGCTTTGCGAAAATATTCGAGGGCATGTCGGCCGCGAGATTGATGGCGCCTATGCCGAGTATATCAAACTGCCGATCGAGAATTTCATCCCGCTGCCGGATGCGCTTGATTACCGGCATTATCCGGCAGAAGTCGGTGTCATCACCGACGCGATCGCAACGCCGTACAAGGTTACGAGGCGCGCTGGCATAACGGCCATGGATACGGTCGCGGTGTTCGGGGCGGGCGGCGGCATTGGTATTCATATGTTGATGCTGGCGAAATGGGCGCATGCGCGCGTGATCGCGGTCGACATTGCACCCGACAAGTTCGAAGCGTGTCGCAATGCGGGAGCCGACGACGTTGTCGATGCAAGAAAGGTCAATGTTGTCGAAGCGTTGCTTGACCTGACTGACGGCGCGGGCGTCGATGTTGCCGTCGACTTCGTGTCATCGCGCGAAACGCTCGAAAACGCGGTGCAATGCCTCGGTAAGAGTGGACGGATGGTTACGCTCGGCGGAGGCGGCACGGACAAGATGTTCGAAGTCTCGGCCAGCGAGCTGTTGAACAAAGAGATCCAAGTCATGGGATCGCGGTATGTCACCAAACAAGAGGTCGCGGAGTCGCTTGAACTTGTCGCACGCGGTGAGTTCTGGCCGTTGGTTACAGAGATCGTCGCTCTGGAACAGGCGGAGGCACTGCACCAGCGTGTTGAACAAGGCATAGTGACTGGTCGCGCTGCTTTGAAAATCAATTGATACGAGCAAAGGAAATCGAGATGGCTCTTATTGATCTAAGCCGCGAGATATCGCACATGATGCCGCGACTGCCCAATCATCCGTCCATCATTGTCACAACTTACGCCACCCACGATGAAATTCGTGAGGCGGATGGCTATCGATTCACCAACGCCACAATGGCGCTGGCAATGGGCGATCATGCCGGAACGCATGTTGACGCGCCGGTCCATTTTGACGCCGCCGCCGATGCCCAATCGATCGAGCAAATGCCGCTTGAGACTTTTTTTACCGAAGGCGTTTGTCTCGATTTGTCTCACAAAGAGCTCAAGTCTGATATTTCGGTTGCTGATCTGGAGGCGGCCGAACAAGCCGCGAGCGTCGCCATCAAGGCTGGAGATACGGTTCTCTTACATATGGACTTCTATCGTCGTGCGAAAGGAACCAGCGGGTTCCTGACCGATTTTCCCGGTCTGACAAAAGAGTCTGCTACCTGGCTCGGCAAGAAGAATATCAACATGTTCGGCGTCGAGGCCGTCAGCCCAGGCAGGCCGGGCCGCAATAACTTTGAAGTGCACCACGTTTGCCGCGACATGGGGTTCACCCATATCGAAGGCCTCATTAATCTGGAAAAACTCGTCGGCATGGGGCGCTTCCGGTTCATCGGTTTCCCTCTGAAAATCAAGGGCGGCACAGGAAGTCCGATGAGAGCGGTGGCCTGGATTGACGACTGATATGCCCCGTCACAACCAAGAAGATGAGAGCGAAGAACGCCGAGAATCTGGACAAGAACATCGGTTGCTGCGTGAATGAAAATGCATCACTGTCGATAAAATTGGAGACAGAGGCCGATATATGATGATCAAAATTGCAATGATGGATGCGTTTGCAATCAGTGTTCCGCTCAAATCGCCGATTAAAATGGCCAGCGTCGTTATATCAACAGCTGACAATCTGATCGTGCGCATCACAGATCAGGATGGCAACATTGGTTGGGGCGAGGGCGCCTCGGCGCCGACCATGACGGGTGAAACGCCGGAAAGCATGGTTGCCGCAGCTAAGCATTTGATGCTGGACCTTGTTGACAAAGAGATCGGCGATCTTAAAGGCCTTCATCACGAGCTCGACCGTTTGATCTATGGCAACCATGGCAGCAAGGCAGCGATCGATATGGCTTTGCACGATCTACTCGGCAAGCGGACCGGTCAACCGCTCTATCAACTGCTCGGCGGAAAAGTTCGTGATGATGTGCCAATTATTACCATGGTTGCCGGCGGCGATCTCGAAACGGAAATCGCCAATGCCCAGGCACAGGCGGCTCAGGGATTCGTTGCCTTCAAAGTCAAGGTCGGGGTCAACCCGCCGGCACGCGACCTCGAACGGGCACGTGCCATTCGAGAAGCTGTTGGACCGAAAGCCCGGGTTTCTGCCGACGCCAACCAAGGCTATAGCAACGAAGATGCCTTGATTTTTTCCGAAGGGGCCGATCGCGCCAAGTTGGATTTTATGGAACAACTTGTGATGGGTGATGATCTGGCCGGGATGGCGGCC
>JBPCWO010000016.1:0-3946 GCA_051009475.1 Boseongicola sp. | reverse complement strand
CTTCTATACATTGCAATACCCTTCCAAAACTGCAGCAAAGGTTAGCACAGGAAGGTACTTGGACCTAATTGGCGCGGAAGAAGAGCCGCCGGAGCGCACCCCATTGGCTGAGCGCAACACCGGCGAGGATTAATGCAAGAGCGACAAGCAAGCTCGGTGGCAATGCCTCGCCGAGGATGACAACGCCCAATACCACGGACCAGACCGGGACCTGATAATTGGTCAGCGACATAAATGTCGGACCGGCAGATCGCACGACCATAATGCGGAGCAAGTTTGCGGCGGCGGTCTGAAAAAGCCCAAGCACTATGATGACGCCAAGAACTTTCACAGTTGGCATCGAAGGCATGCCTTCGAAGGCAAAAGCCAGCATCACAGTCATTGCGCCGCCAACTATCAGAGTGATTGCGGAAAGACCGATTGGGTCCACCGGCGGAAGTCGACGCAACATGACGGACGAAACTGCATAGCACACGGCACCAAAAAGGCAGGCAATGCGCCCGGAAAACTCCCCGACGATGCCGGATGAGCCAAATGCATCAGGACCGATGAGAACGGCCACACCGGCAAATCCGATCAGAAACCCGACAACCTTGCGAACGGTCATGTGTTCGCCGGGGACAAATACGTGTGCCAGTGGCAGGACAATCAGGCCCACGGCCGCCATGCTGACGCCGGCAAAGCCCGAGGTGACAAATTGCTGGCCCCAACTGATGGCCATGAATGGAAGCGCGGTGCTCATTGCTGATATGGCAAAAACTGGGACTGCGCCGGCATTTTCGTCGGTCAAATACAGTTTTCCACCGCGCAATTTCCAGATTGCCGTCGTGAGCAGGGCAGCAAGAATAATGCGAAGCCCTGCCAGCCAAAACGGCGTGATGTCTTCGAGGGCGATTTCGATAAACAGGAACGACGCGCCCCAGACGAAGCCCAGTGTGGCGACCATCAGCCAGCTTTTTAGGGTGATCTCGGGCTGAGTTGTCATTTTGTCAGCAGGAATCCGATTGCCGCAAGACTAAGTATGGTCAACGCCATACAGAACCAACCGAGCAGTGAGATCAGACGCGTTTGGGGCGGAACAGGAATGTCGCGTGCCTGTCGTTTGGGTCCAAACCGGTATGTTCGGTTTTGGACTGTAAACCCCGCCGACTCGAACAGGCCCTTCGAGGCCGCGTTCCATTCGGCGACCTGCGCACCGAGATTATCCCAGTCGTGTCGGTCGGCAAGTACCTTTGCGTGTGCAATCAGCGCGCGGGCGACGCCTCGGCCCTGATAGTTAGGAATAACGCAGATGTCTTCGACGCTACCGGAATGCAGTTCGCCGCCGATACCAACCGACCATTCCGATATACGCAAATAACCGACGAATTGATCGTCAATCATGGCCACAAACAATGAAGGGCTTTCGCCCAGCTGCTGCCCTTTCTTGTCAGTGAAAGCGGCATCCAGATGAGGTTGTATCGCTACTTCAAAAAAGTTGGCTGACCAGACGTAGGGTTGTTCGTTGCGGTGCTTTTCGTAGGTATCCCTGCAAAGAGCCGTGATCCGGTCTTTCAGCGCGATAGGTGCTTGTCGGATCTCAATTTCAGACATGTTGGGTATGGGTCCCGGCGAGCGGGACCCTTCCGCACTTTAGTTCTTCGCTTGATCCACCAACTTGCCGGCGGAAATCCACGGCATCATGCCGCGAAGCTTTTCGCCAACTTCTTCGATCTGGTGCGAGTCGTTGTTTCGGCGTGTGGACTTGAAGAATGGTTGGCCAACGGCGTTTTCAGTCATGAAATCGCGCACGAATGCGCCCGACTGGATGTCCTTCAGCACGCTTCTCATGCGGGCCTTGGTTTCGTCGTAGGGCAGAATGCGTGGACCGCTGACATATTCGCCGTACTCAGCCGTGTTCGAGATCGAATAGTTCATGTTGGCGATACCGCCTTCGTAAACCAGATCAACGATCAGCTTCACTTCGTGCAGACACTCGAAATACGCCATTTCAGGCGCGTAGCCAGCCTCGACCAGCGTCTCGAAACCCATCCGGATCAGTTCGATCAGACCGCCGCAGAGAACTGCCTGTTCACCAAAAAGATCAGTTTCGCACTCTTCGCGGAAGTTGGTTTCGATTATGCCTGAGCGTCCGCCGCCGATGGCTGAACAATAGGAGAGGCCGATTTCAAGCGCCTTGCCACTGGCATCGTTATCAACGGCAACAAGGCAAGGAACGCCACCGCCTTTTGCGTATTCGCCTCGCACCGTGTGGCCGGGACCTTTAGGCGCCATCATAATGACATCGACACCGGCTTTCGGCTCGATTAGTCCGAAGTGGATGTTAAGGCCGTGTGCGAATGCTATTGCCGCGCCTTCATTGATATTGTCGTGCACGTATTTTCTGTAAGTTTCGGCCTGAAGTTCGTCCGGCATTGTGAACATCATCAGATCGCACCAGGCGGCAGCGTCGGCGATGCCCATGACCTTAAGCCCTTCGGCCTCGGCCTTTTTCGCGCTGGGCGATCCTTCGCGGAGCGCCACGACAAGGTTCTTGGCGCCCGAGTCGCGCAAATTCAACGCGTGAGCGTGGCCTTGTGAGCCGTAGCCCAAAATGGCAACTTTCTTGTCCTTGATTAGATTGATGTCGCAATCGCGATCGTAGTAAACGCGCATGGGTGTCCCCCGTTTTCGGTCGGTCGTGTTTAAGCTAACGCGCTGTCTACCGAATATATTGCGGGATGCAATGCAGATTGGCGCATAGAAAAGGACAAGCAGCATGGCAGCACTGAGAGACGACGTCGATCCCGACGGTTTACTGGAATTTTCAGTGGTGTTCACGGATCGCTCGCTAAATCACATGAGCGCTTCATTCCAGCAGGTGATGCGAGATATTTCGGAGACGCTGAAGGGTGTCTACAACGCACATGCGGTCGCGGTTGTGCCCGGTGGCGGAACCTATGCAATGGAAGCCGTTGCGCGACAGCTGGCCGGCGGTGAAACCGTGATGGTCATCCGGAACGGCTGGTTTTCGTATCGCTGGACGCAGATCTTCGAGGCTGCGCAACTCCCAACCGACGAGATTGTGATGCCAGCGCGGCGTGCCGGAAATTCCGAGACATCGCCTTTTGCGCCGGCGCCGGTTGACGAAGTTGTGGCTAAAATCCGAGAGGCTCGGCCAGCGGCGGTGTTCGCGCCGCACGTCGAAACCGCGTCGGGGATGATCCTGCCCGACGACTATATCGCCAGTGTCACGGCAGCAGCGCACGAGGTTGGCGCGTTGTTTATCCTTGATTGCATCGCCTCCGGCTGCGTCTGGGTGGATATGGCTGAGTTGGGCGTCGATGTGCTGATTTCAGCGCCGCAGAAAGGCTGGTCGTCATCGCCTTCCGCGGGGTTGGTGATGCTGTCGGAAGCTGCCGAGGAACGGGTGAAAGCACGCAATTCGTCGAGTTTCGCCGTCGATCTGGGCAAGTGGCTGTCCATTATGGAGGCATATACCGGCGGCGCGCATGCCTATCATGCAACGATGCCCACCGATGCGCTGCGCGCGTTTCGAGACACGATGAACGAATGCGGCGGGATTGGGTTTGACCGGCTGAAAGACGCGCAAGTTGAACTGGGCGCAAAGGTGCGGGCGATGCTGGCGGCGCGAGGTATCCAATCCGTTGCTGCGGACGGTTTTGGCGCGCCGGGGGTCGTGGTGAGTTACACCGATGATCCCGAAGTGCAGAGCGGTAAGGCGTTTCTGGCAGAGGGAATGCAAATTGCCGCTGGGGTGCCACTGATGGTGGGCGAGGGCGACGGCTATCGGAGTTTTCGGATCGGGCTTTTCGGCCTGGATAAACTGCTGGATGTCGATGCTTGTGTCGCACGGCTGGAATCGGCGCTCGATAAAGTGACCTAGCCGCCAAGCCCAGCCCGCATAATGCCACGGCGCAGGGGTGTGACATCGTGCGCGAGACGT
>JBPCWO010000015.1:0-4446 GCA_051009475.1 Boseongicola sp. | reverse complement strand
CTGCTGGGTTCAGTGATCTTTGCCGTCGCACTGACCGATCATCTGATCCACCTACTCATATCTGGCGACCATCGGATCAAGCGCGATTTGGTCGATCAGAGCTTCGGGGAATAGGAAATGGAAGACCTCAACATCATCATTCTTTTCCTATTTGTCTTGTTCCTTCTTTTGGGCTCGGGTGTCTGGATCGGTCTGGCGCTGATGGGTGTCGCCTGGGTTGGCATGGAGCTCTTCACAACACGACCGGTGGGCGATGTGATGCTGACGACAGTCTGGACAACATCGTCATCCTGGACTTTGACCGCGCTGCCGCTCTTTATCTGGATGGGCGAGATCCTTTATCGAACGCGATTGTCCGAGGACATGTTCAAAGGGCTATCGCCTTGGATGGCCGGGTTGCCGGGCGGTTTGGTGCATACAAATATCGTCGGATGCACGGTATTTGCCGCAGTGTCGGGATCATCCGCCGCGACCCTGACAACGGTCGGCAAGATGTCGATCCCCGAGTTGCGCAAACGTAATTACCCCGAATCGATGATTATCGGCACGCTTGCGGGTGCTGCCACGTTGGGCCTGATGATCCCGCCGTCTCTGACGTTGATCGTTTATGGCGTGACCATAAACGAGAGCATCTCGAAACTGTTCTTTGCCGGGATATTACCGGGATTGGTGCTTGCGACAATGTTTATGGCCTATGTCGCGATCATGTCGCGCGTCTCGAAGAAGTGGAATCCAAACGCCGAGCCGCCGATGACTTTTGGTGAACGCGTCGCCAACTCGCGTTTTCTGCTCCCCGTCATCTGCCTGATCCTTGTTGTCATCGGCTCGATGTATCTCGGCTTTGCGACTGCCACCGAGGCCGCGGCATTTGGTGTCATTGGCGGGCTGGTGCTGGCGGCCAGCCAGGGATCGCTGACATGGAAGACTTTCACTGAGAGCCTGATGGGCGCCACCCGCACCAGCGCGATGATTGCGCTGATCTTGGCCGGCGCTGCGTTTCTATCTCTGTCGATGGGGTTCACCGGACTACCACGCGGCCTGGCCGACTTGATCGCGCAGATGGAACTTAGCCGCTTCGAACTGCTGATGGTGCTGCTGGTCTTCTACATAGTGCTTGGCATGTTCCTTGATGGGATTTCTTCGGTGGTTCTGACCATGGCGGTCGTCGAGCCGATGGTGCGCGAGGCCGGGATTGACCTTATCTGGTTCGGGATCTTCATCGTCGTCGTGGTCGAGATGGCGCAGATCACGCCGCCAATCGGGTTCAACCTATTCGTGCTTCAGGGCATGACCCATCACGAAATGGGTTTCATTGCGCGCGCCGGGTTTCCGATGTTCCTGATCATGGTTGTAATGGTCTTTGTTCTTATTCAGTTTCCCGAGATTGCGACCTGGTTGCCGGAAAATATCCGAAAAGGGCCGGGGGGCTGACCCGTCCATTAATTGCCGACCGCCAACAATCGGTTACGGCTCGGCGCAGGCATTCAGGCGCGCTTGAAAACGGAAACTCGAAGTGATGTCGGCACTGGCATTCGCCGCGCGTCACGGTCGCTGGTGTTTAGTTCTCGGTTTGATAGCAGGATTGTCACTGCCTGAATTGGCGCAGGTTCTCGCACCCTATTTACCCCAGATGATTGCTTTGCTCCTGTTTCTGGCCGCTCTCAGAATCGGCCCTAGTACTGCAATTGGCAGTATACGCGACGTCAGACACACTCTGGGAACAATTATTGTATATCAATTGGTTGCACCATTCTGCGTGCTGGCGGTGGCATTGGCATTCGGGGTCGCGGGAACGGCAGCGGGACTGGCGATGGTTCTGGTTCTCGCGGCGCCGCCCGTAACGGGAAGCCCGAACTTCACTATTTTGATGGACCGCGATCCGGCTGCACCTATGCGGCTCTTGCTGGTTGGTACTGCGCTCTTTCCATTGACCGTTGTGCCGGTGCTTTGGATGTTGCCGGCCGTCCCCACAATTGGTGGCGTCATCGAAGGGGCGGCCCGATTGCTCGTTGTCATATTGGGCGCTGTGGGTATCGCCTTTGCAGTGCGCCATTTCCTTTGGCAGGATGTTTCGGACCGGCAGCGCGCCGCGCTTGATGGGGCATCCGCCATTCTGCTTGGCGTCGTTGTTATTGGCCTGATGTCCGCTGTTGGTCCGGCCCTTTCCAGGGACCCGTGGGCTTTCGCTATGTGGCTTGGATTTGCTGTTCTATTAAACTTCGGCCTTCAGATAATTGCGGCGACGCTGATGCCGCTCGCGTCGTCTGAGGATCGCGCAGGCACGGCCGTTGTCGCGGGCAACAGAAACATCGCACTTTTTCTGGTCGCCTTGCCGGAGCATGTCATGGTGGACGTGTTGTTGTTCATCGGCTGCTATCAGTTTCCGATGTATCTGACGCCAATTGTGATGCGGCGAATTCTAACGCGCGACTGATTGGGCCACAAAATCACTCTCAACCTTACGACGCGTGCATCCGCTTTTTGCGGGCCCGCGTTGCTGCGGTGGCCGCATCGCTCCCGTCGTGAAACGAACCAAAAACCTTGTCCCACGGCATCTCAATGGTGCCGTAGTTGCATTCGAAATAGCGGTGATGAAGCTGATGAAAGAAGTCTCCGGTTTCTACGCGCTTTTCGTCTTTCACCAGAATGCCGTCAAAACCGGAATGCGAAAATGCAGGATATAGGCCCTGAAGATAGGCGTGGATCAAAAAATGGACGGGATGCGACGGCACAACGAAATGAATAAGAAGCGACGAAAAATAGATCGCCGTTTCGATTGGATGCATTGAGATACCCGACCAAGGCCCGATATTGACGTTTCGATGGTGCAGTGCATGCGCAACTTTATAAAGCGGCGGCCAATGCAATAACCGGTGAATCCAGTAAAAATGAAAGCTCGACCAGATCGGGATCAAAACAATCCAGACAACGAACCAGATTGGGTGCTCGGCTACCGAAATCAACGGCACAGACCCATTTGCTGCTGCCCAGAAAAACAACACCTCGTAAACCGTCCAAGCTGTGACACCGCTTGCAATTGACCAGAACATATTGTCCCAGACCTGATTGCGAAATGAATAGGTACCGTTCGACCGGTTTAGGTCGCGTGCATCAAATTTCAGCGTCTTTCCTTGGGCGTTAAGGCCATAGAACCAGTAGTGCAGCCCACCCGCAACAAGGCAAATCAGGACAAGATTTCTAAACCAGATTTGCGCAACCCATCCCGGCGCTAGCGTCGCCATTGTGGACCAATCCGGTTGGAACCACCAATAAGCAATGAGGGCAAGTGCCGAAGTAATCGTCATCACACCCAGCGACAGCCAGTACGAAGAAATCCATTTCAACCAGGCTAGCGGCCTCGGCGGCCAGGCGAAAATCGGCGACACCGGGATCGGCAAACTTGGGTGAAAATTCCAATCCTTGTTTGAATTCTGGTCGCTTTGGTGTTGTGGCGAGTTGCTCATAAGAAATTCTCCGGGCCCGCGTTTATTCGACACAGCATTTCGCGCCAGTCTTGCTCAAATCCGACATCGACTGCTTTCCATTGCGTCATCAGTTGTGGCACCCGCTGGACGCGCCGCGTGCGCTGTCGCATTTTGCGATCAGATCGCAAACGCGAGACAATCGGTTAAAAAGGATTCCCCAATGCCGCAGCCAGATCACGTATCAATATTTGACCACCCCGATTTGGAAACGCTCGACGAAGATACCCGCGCATATTTCGACATCTGCATCGAAAAACTCGGGCTGGTTCCAAATGTCCTGCAGACGTTTTCGCGCGATCAGGAAAAACTCAAAACATTCTCGGCCTACTATAACCAATTGATGTTGGCGGACTCAGGCCTTTCGAAACTCGAAAGAGAAATGGTCGCGGTTGTCGTGTCGTCGGCAAACCGTTGTTATTATTGCCTCGTTGCCCATGGAAACGCGGTTCGGAAACTGTCGGGTGACCCGGAGCTCGGCGAAATGTTGGTGATGAATTACCGCGTCGCAAATCTTGATCCGCGCCAGCGTGCAATGCTGGGTTTCGCCTGGAAACTGACGGTCGAACCCTGGTCAGTGGACGAACCAGACCGGCAGTCTCTTCGAGACGCCGGACTGACTGACGACGAACTGTTCGACTTGGCGGATGTAATCGGGTTTTTCAACATGTCAAACCGGTTTGCCATTGCGACCGATATGATGCCGAACCGCGAATACCACCCGATGGACCGGTAATCGAATGAGTTTCTCCGATTTTCGGCGACTGAAGCGCCCTTCTTATGCAGCGCGTTTAAATCCTTTACGGCGCCTGTTCCGACGTCTCGGCTTTGATGGCCTGCCTTCGGCGCCCTTCGCACCTCTCCCGATTTCCCAGCGCTGACCCCCTGCAACGGAGATCCCGGATTTCAGTATTTTCTCGATCGCGCGCAGTTCTTTTGTTTCGTCTTGGGCACAGAACGCCAC
>JBPCWO010000014.1:0-6529 GCA_051009475.1 Boseongicola sp. | reverse complement strand
GAAGGGCGAAGATATCGGACTGCCGATAGAGCTGCAAAACGGTCTCTTGCGCCAATGCGCCGTTCCAGGTGATGCGGTCCGAAAGCCCAAGGTTCTGTGCTAAATTCTTTAGGACTTCGCTTAATGTCCCGCCGCCGACGTGGTCCAGTCTCCAGTGCAGATCGGCTGGCAACAATTTCAAGGCCTGCAACAGAATATCGAAACCCTTTTTTTCGACTGCACGCCCAACCGAGAGCAACCTGACAGGATTGCTGGCGTCTGATCCGTCTGTCATCTGACGGGCGCCATCAAAGGCGGCAAAACGCGACAGGTCGAGTCCGTGGTAGCTTAGTTGCACTTGCGATTTTTGCCCGCCGAGGGATTGCAAATGTTCGAACCCGGAGCGTGTGCAGGTCACAGCCCACCGCATCGCGTCAAGTTTCTCTGCAAGCTCCCAATCCGGCGATGTCCAGATGTCCTTGGCATGGGCAGAACAGCTCCACCCAAGGCCAATCAGTTCGCTGGCGTAATAGGCGACTGACGCCGGCGTGTGGATGAAATGTGCGTGCAGCCAGTCGGTGTTTTCGGGCAGTTCGGCTGCAAGTACCGCTGCCTGACCAAACCGGCGCACGCGGTTGCGGCTTCTGTCACGGCGAAAATCGGCGACAAATCTCCGCAAAGCCTTGCGAAAGCCCGGCCGTCGCATTGCAAGCCACATCGCGCGTATGACGCGAAGTGGCTCTTGATGCAGATACTCCGGCAGATAATGTACCGGAGATTTGATTTCGTTGTGGATGGGATGCCGTTTCTTATCCGTTGGATGCCGCAACGAAATCAGCGTCATGTCGAACCCGGCCTTTTCCAGCCCCAGTAATTCCTGTGCAATGAATGTTTCCGAAAGGCGCGGATATCCTTTCAGAATTACTGCAATTTTTGGCAATGCCGTCGCTGGCACTTCATGCCACCACGGACGTAAGCCGGGCGCCCTTGTGGTCTTCAAGCCAATCTGCCACCAGCGTCGAAATATGCGGTAAACCCTCCAACTTGAGAGCATCTTTGCTTTTTGACGGCGGGCTCCGATCCGGCAACGCTTTTAGGGCCGCCGCAAGCCGCAATGGCTCGGCAGCTTCACCAGGTAGCAGCATATCGATCAGACCAAGTTCCGCTGCTCGTTTGGCGCGGATCAATTGTTCCTCGCGCGGGCGCATTCGCGGCACGATCAGCGCCGGCTTGTCGAACGACAAAATCTCGCAGTACGTATTGTAGCCGCCCATTGCGACAATCCCGCTGGCGCCAGCGATCAATTCTTCCATTCTGTTGTCGAATTCAATGACCCGAATATGGGGGATCTTGCCGCCTTTGGCGATCAGCTTGCGTCGCTGATTAACCGGCATAAAGGGGCCAAGCACAATGACGGCTGGATGCGTTAGTGTCGGGTCTTCCTGATAGGCGTGTATAACATCATGGATCAAATCCGACCCGTCGCCGCCGCCGCCTGTGGTGACCAAGATATAGTCGCCTTTCGGTCGGTGACTGGCGCCTTCTTCCTGGAAAACACTTCGTTGCAGAAAGCCGACAAATTCCATCTTGGATCGCACCTTTTCAGGAACGTCGAGGCCGCAAAGAGGATCATAAAAATCAGGCGGCCCGTAGACCCAGATCGCATCAAAATACTTGTCGATTTTTTGCATGACCTCGCTGTGTTTCCACTCCGAATCCAAAAGATGCGGTGCATCCATCACTTCGCGAAGACCTAAAACCAGCTTTGTGTTTTTGGTTTTGAGGTATGCCAGCGTTTCCTCGACCTCGCCGCGCAGGCCCATCGGCTCTTTGTCTACGATGAATATATCGGGTCGAAACTTTTCGGCTGTGTGACGAATGATGGATCGACGTAGTTTCAGTGTGTCATTCAAATCGATATGGCGGTCGAGCGACGTGTAGTCTCCGTTGCGCAATTTAATAACGCTGGGAATTTTCACAAAATCGACACGCGCGCCATAGTCAAACGCCCCTGCGATTGACGAACCGGAAATGATCAGGACGTTCAGACCGCGAAAATCTTTGACCAGCGAATGGGCAATGGTACGGCAGCGCCGCAAGTGGCCAAGACCAAACGTGTCGTGGCTGTACATGAGGATGCGAGCGTTCTCAGAATTCTGCGTCATAGGTCGTTTGGTTCCCACCCCAGCTTATTCACGTCACCCAAATTCTCCGGCTCCACAATTGGGCCCGAATGTTTTGGTTTCAAACGAACTATTCGATAATGGCACAGGCCGCACCATCTCGAAGGACATCTTCGCAGCGCGGCGACCGACGGAAGCTGTCATAGTACATCGTCCAGTGGTCCAGTGCCGCAGCCCGATAAGGCCCCACTTTGGCATATTGGTTTTCACCGAGCCCATGGTCATTGTGACCTATGTTACCCTTTACGGTAACAATCCATTTGTTGTTCGCAAAAATCTCGATGTGCCCGTCGCCTTCGGCTCCGGGCTTGGTCATGATCGCAAAATCGATCCAACCGTCACCCGGTTGGGGCAATGGATTGCCGCGATTGATAACTTGTATCTGACTGGTGCAGGCGACAAATTCACTGCCGTCGTCGGGCCCCCAGCTGCTGTCGGCTGAAATCAGCGCGCGCATTTGGTTGGTATCCGGGCGCGGCCAGACACGCGTTTGACCAGGTTCACATGTTGCGGGATGGTCATCGGTCCCGGGCGTGAACTCTGGAAAGAAATTGGTTTCCACCGTTACGAAAAGTTTGCCGCTTTTCATCCTCAACGCGAGAAAGGGACTGAAATCTCCAACGGCTTCTGGTCCGATTTCGCGTTTCCATTGGGCTATCAGGTAACGATGCGCGGCCTGAGGGATGGGATCGCCGAATTTCACCGCGAACCCATACCAGATCGGTTGATCGTAGGGCACGCGAAGTGGCGGTCTTTCCCAAAGCTCGGCCCGCTCGCTGCACCCGTCGGGATTCGCAGGGCATATCGGTTTAACGCTTAGTTTGACCGCGCCAGCGCCAGTCAATTTCTCTTCACTTTGAAATTCGACGGTGCCCGCGGATTGTTCGAAATTCTTCTTGTAATAAAGCCCACCTTCGACGGTAAATTCAGGACCTTCCAGCCCATCGAAAAGTGGTTGCCGCCAATCATCCGCCAATGCCTCTGACAGGCCCAGGGCCAATGTCATTGCTGCAACCACCAATCGTGAATTACCGAACATAACAATGTCTCCTCTCCTTTCGCGGCGCTAATGGCGAATATCGATAACGCATGAAAGGTTACTTTTGCAGGCTGCAATTACTTTGTCCAACAATCGCTATGACCGATCAGATTTCGCGCTCAATCCGCCCGCGCTGACGCAGCAATTTTTTGCTTCAGTTTGTTGGCCGCTTCGGCATATCCCCCCGCCGCGCCATCGACAAAATGCATATGATCCCGCGTCATCGGCGAAGGAACAATGCAGGTCACCAGCGCGGTATCCTGTTTGTGCAGGCCAAATCTGCAGACACCGTCGCGCGTACCCTGTTCAAGGCGGGCTTCAATTTCCTCCAAGTGTGCCGAATTCAGATCCACTGTCATCTTCAGTGCATCGTCAAATTTGCGAAAATCCGTATTCTGGGCAAGATCGCGCGCATAGTCCCTGATATCAAAGGACCCCAGTTTCCAGTTAAAACGACGCATCATCATCAACAGCAGCGACATCGCAGCAATGCCCAGACGGCTAGCCGACCGTTTCAGTTTGCTGGTCTGCGTCAATGCCTCGGCATCATAACCTTTCAGCGTGAAATTTGGTTGTGGCCCTTCGGCAGGAATTGGATGGCCTGCACGATCATCATCCCCAACCAAAGCAAGAATATCAGAGACAAGTGCGCGGAATTGCGAACCAAATCCCTGCTCGCCCGGTACCGCGATAATCGACACAATTTGGCCGTTCCGGGATGTGACGGGATTCCAGCGACACGACAGGCCGAACAGGTCTGGTTCGTTTCCGGCGGGCGCTTTCTCGATGCCAAAGACGCCTCGCTTCATTTCATCCTCGGCCCATCTCGCCCCGTCGCCTGCAAACATTGCATAAGACACTTCGTCACTGGCCTGGAAATACGCAACTCGGACATCCAGACCAGCCGCACGGATGTTCTTGACGGTGACAATCGCTGCACGCATGTCGAGCTTAAATTCCCGTTCGACCCATGTTCTCACCCGCGACAGCGCGTCTTTGGCCGCCTCAATGCCGCTAGGCGGCACTGCAACAAACGCGCCGTCGCCGCCGAAAACAAATGGAAGATCGAGTTGGCCTAATGCGTTCAGCACCGCGGTGATGACTGATGCGCCGGCCATATTGACGGATTTGTACTTTCCATCTGCAATCGCACCGGTGGAATCGACTATGTCGGCCATCGCCAGTGCCCACCCTTTTGGCAATGGCATGTAGTGCGAGAAGTCGGCAATTTCGTCAAAATCCGTAAATCGGGGCAGCCGTGAAATAAACTCGTTTTCTTCGGTGGATACCATGGGTCAGCAATACCAAAGCTCGCACTTGGTGAACATCGTCAAACAGATACCTGAACGTTGGTGCCGGAAAGTTGATCCCGTTGTGCTGCCCTTTCGGCGAATTCAAGCGCAGCGCAGAGTCGGCAGGTCGGAATCCAGCAACGCTTTGCCGATGGTCTGCATTATGTCGTGCGATTTCATGAACAAGTAGACGATGTCCCACCGGTTTGTCGGTTCATCGCGGCTGATGACTTGCAGGCCGAAACGGTCCTTTAACTCGGCGCTGAAATGCAAGGGCAGGTTGCTGCCATATCCACGCCAATGCCCAAATCCCGTCGGAACCGCCTCAGGAAGGTCCCATGTATCAAGCGCCGACGATGGTGATGGTACGGTGATTTGAATGACGCCCTTGGCTGTAATAATCCGCAGCAATTCACGCATCGCCGCGAAGTCGTCTTCGACGTGTTCCAGAACATGATTGGCAATCACCCAGTCATAGCTTTCGTTCGGTCTGTCGATGCTTGCCATATCGAGGCTGTTTTCAATGCCATAGCTCGAAATCTCAAATGACTTGAAACGCTCACGCGGCGCCGCGGGGTCATCTGCGAACTGCAGTGCCCGCGCATTCTCATGCATGCCCACCGGAATCGCGTCATAGACCTGGCGCACAATTCGGTGTCGCTCCAGCGAGCCACAGTTTTCGCACCTCGGGGGCAGCGTGTTCTTTGCCGCCATTCGCCCAAGCGGACCCGGGACGAATTTATTGCCGCCGCAGATGCTGCAGGCCGACATGTTTTGTTGATCCTGCTTTTCCATCAATGTACCTCTCAGCGTTAGGCCCGTGGGTTTCTCACAAATGTCGCCCTGCCCGCTCCTAGCTGATCCGCTGGCGTGGTCAATTCTTTCGTTAAATGTCCGATCGCAAAAAGACACGGGTCAGGTTTTGTGGGAAAGCAGGTATGCTCGCCTAACGGACTTACCAATCGCAGTGGAATTGATAACGGACCTTCGCAGATCGTGCCCTCAAAACCGAACAACCCAACTGAAGTGGTCTTCCCTTACAGTTAGGAAACGGAGGCTCAAAGTTTTTTTCGCTACTTTTCCGTGAAATCTCAAACTCAATTGCGAACGAATGCGTCGTTCGATCAATTGAGGCGATAGCCCGGACATGATCTTATCCAGTTGTTGCGTCGGCCATATGGATCTTCGCGTCAGATAACCGCTTTGCGGACCAAGCTGGCATTCGCTGCGTTGAGAAGAATTTGCCTATTTGGGGTGGATTGACGGTTCGGGAGTTTATCTACTGCTCAACAATGCACGCTGTTCCGCTCGTACAACTAGCGCCTGAAGCTCGGCGGGATCACTCAGATGCAGCTTGTCGGCCACCCATTCTACCGCGTCTTCAACCTCGGTTGTCACTAAAACCAAATCTTCGTGACGTATACCTGAGATTTCAGCCAGCACGCCCCACATGCGCATCTTCCCCAGTCCGCCAACATCCCGGACAATAAATGCGCAGGGGTTCTCCAACGTGCTTTGAACCTGGTGCTTGAATTTTAGGATATGATTTTCCATGTCGTCGGCAGCAAGCCTCGGCAAGTCGACATCGCGCAAGTCATGAATAAATGGACTCTCAAAATCTACCTTTCCGCTTAGCGCCTGCATAACGCCTAGCAACTCGTCTAGCGTAAATGGATCGCTCTCTTTGAAATAGTTAACTACGGGCTCCGAAAATTCTTCGTGGTAAATCACTGGTTGCCCCAATCGACTTTCAGTTAGTTCCAAATACTCTTTGTGGGATTGGATTCTCTAAAATGTATTCCTCGAAAAATGCCATTGCCGAAAGCAGAGCGAATGACCCTAGGTCACTTTTGACGCATTCGACTACAATCTTCAAACTTTCGCGCGTTGGCAGCACCTCCTGTCGAGGCCCGTTTCGGGCTCAAAGCAGTCGTTCGCTGCAAGCGCACCAAAAGATAGGCTTCCAATGACCGCTCTGCGGACGAAGCTGCCGTTCGCTGCAAACGCACCAAAAGGTGGATTTCCAATGTCTGCAC
>JBPCWO010000013.1:0-10013 GCA_051009475.1 Boseongicola sp. | reverse complement strand
CCGAAGCAACTTCCGGATCGATCCATATCGATACGCGCGAGATCACCAAACCCTCGGCGGACGTCATGGTTCGCGCCGGCGTTGGACGGATCCCCGAAGACCGGCATCGCGAAGGCATCGTTGGTGCAATGAGCGTGGCCGAGAATATGGTCATCGAACGATTGGACGATGCCGAGGTGCAAACGCATGGATTGCTCCGTCGCAACGCAATTCGGCGCAATGCTGAAGAGTTGGCGCTGTCATATGACGTTCGTGGGCCCGGCGTGACCGCGCGCGCGCGACTGCTGTCAGGTGGAAACATCCAGAAACTGATTCTTGCGAGAGTCTTCGATCGTTCACCCAGATTGATATTGGCCAACCAGCCTACGCGCGGACTGGACATGGGTGCAGCCGCCGAAGTTGGGCGGCGTCTAATGGAGGCACGAGAGCGGGGCGCAGGAGTCGTCTTGATATCGGAAGATCTGGACGAGATACTGGGACTGGCGGATCGAATTATGGTTATCCGAGACGGCAATCTGGTCGCGGCTGAAACTCGGGATCGCGAAAAAATCGGCCTTATGATGGCGGGAGAGCCGGCATGATCCGCATCGAGCCGCGCGACGGCACCTCGCGGGCCTTCACCTTCGCAATTCCGATCTTGGCGGCGGTATTTGCCCTGGCACTTGCCGCCATACCGTTGTGGTTCGCCGGCGCTGATGTGATCGCTGCTTACGGCGAAATGATTACCGGCGTCTTTGGATCAGTTTTTTCAATTTCCGAGATGCTGACGCGGGCAACTCCGCTGATCTTCACCGGACTTGCGGCCGCGCTGGCGTTTCGAGCCAAGCTTTGGAATATCGGCGCAGAGGGGCAATTGTATCTTGGTGCGATGGCCGCGGTCGCCATTGGATCAGGCGCGCTTGATGTACCCGGTATCGTTTTGATGCCCTTGATTATCGTCCTTGGCGCTGCCGCTGGCGCCGCAGGCCTTGTCGTGCCAACGTATCTGAAAACCCGATTTGGGGCGGATGAAGTGGTGACGACGCTTCTTTTGAACTTCGTCATCCTGATATTCCTTCAAATGATGTTGGAAGGTCCGCTTCAGGATCCAATGGGCCTTGGTTGGCCGCAAAGCTCGCCGATACTGGATCAAGGCATGTTGCCGCCATTGATGGACCGTATGCGGGTTCATTCCGGCCTCATCATTGCGCTCGTGGCGGCGGGCGCCGCACAATTCATGCTCGCGCGGTCGGTTTGGGGCTTCAAGTTGCGCGCAGTCGGAGAAAACGCGGCCGCAGCTCGGCACGCGGGGATCAGGGTCAACCGCTCGCTCTTTGGTGTTGCAATCATCTCTGGCGGCTTGGCTGGACTTGCCGGTGTCAGCGAAGTGGCGGGGCTCAAGGGTTATCTAACCGCAGACCTTTCACCGGGGTTCGGATTCACCGGCATTGTTGTTGCGATGCTGGCCGGTCTGTCGCCGGTTGGAGTTGTCATCGCGGCGCTTTTTATCGCGTCGGTCTTTGTCGGTGCGGACAGCATGAGCCGGGCAATGGGCGTGTCTTCGTTTCTTGCCGATCTTATCGTTTCAATGTCGCTTCTTTGTGTTCTCGTCGGCGGGTTCGTGGCGCGCTTTCGGATCGTCCGCGCTGACGCAGGGAAGACGTCTACATGAGCGATCTTCTCTTCATCCTTCTCAGCGAGTCCTTTTGGGCCGCGAGTCTGCGCATCGCGACACCATTGATTTTCGGCGTGCTGGGCGCGCTGATTTGCGAACGGGCAGGTGTGTTGAATCTCGGAATCGAAGGCATCTTTGTAGTCGGCGCCATGACCGGTTGGATGGCGGTCTGGCTAGGCGCAGGATTGTGGGGCGGTGTTTTGGTCGCCGCACTCGCGGGGGCATTATTTGGACTCTTGCACGCCATTCTCACCGTGCCCCTCGGCCTGTCACAGCATGTGTCTGGACTGGGCATCACGCTGTTTGCAACTTCGGTCAGCTATTTCTCCTATCGCACCGCTCTGCCGAACGTTTCTTCTCCTCCGAGGATAGAGCCGTTCCAACCATTGAACATTCCGGTGCTGTCCGACCTTCCCTTCCTCGGGCCAGTTCTTTTCCAGCAGACGGCGCTTACCTGGCTTGCGCTACTGATGGTTGCATTGGTTTGGTATGTTATGAACCGCACTGCGCTGGGCGTTGCCATTCAGGCGGTTGGCGACAATCCTGACAGCGTCGATGCGCAAGGGCTATCCGTATACGGGCTAAGGATCGGTGCAATCGTCGTCGGCTCGTCGCTGATGGCGCTGGGCGGTGCCTTCCTGACGATGTCGGCTTTCGACGCCTTCTTTTTTGGCATGGTCAATGGTCGCGGCTGGGTCTGCATCGCCTTGGTTATCTTTGCCAGTTGGCGGCCCGGTAAGGCGTTGTTTGGTGCGCTTTTGTTTGGTGCTTTTGATGCTTTGCAAGTGCGCCTGCAGACGGAAATGGGCGCGTTCGTGCCAGGCCAAGTGTTCCTCATGGCGCCATACATCCTGTCGATCATCGCCCTTGTCATCGCCGCGCGAAGTGCCGACTATCCGCGGGCATTGTTGACCCCCTGGTTCAAAGGCCAACGCTAGGAGACGCCTATGTTCGACCTCATCGTCAAGAACGCGACGCTGACCGACGGGCAGACGGGCGTGGATATTGCGTGCGAAGAAGGCCGCATCGTGACGGTCGAGGCTGGCATCACAGCAGAAGCACAGCGAGTTCTTGACGCAGGTGGCTATCTGGTCTCGCCACCGTTTGTGGATCCACATTTCCACATGGACGCTACTCTGTCCTTGGGAAATCCGCGAATGAATGTTTCTGGAACGTTATTGGAAGGCATCTCACTTTGGGGTGAGCTGAAGCCTATTCAATCGATCGATGACATCATTGAACGCGCGTTGAAGTACTGTGACTTGGCGGTCGCCAAGGGAATAGGCGCGATCCGCAGCCACGTCGACACCTGCGACGACGAATTGAAGGGCGTTCAGGCGCTCTTGGACGTGCGGGAAAAGGTCAAGGACTACCTGGACTTGCAACTCGTCGCCTTTCCGCAGGACGGTGTGCTGCGCGATCCGACCGCGATGGAAAACACCCTTCGCGCATTGGATATGGGCGTAGATGTGTTGGGCGGCATTCCTCATTTTGAGCGCACCATGGCAGACGGTGCCACGTCCGTCCGGTTATTGTGTGAAATCGCAGCGGAACGCGGTCTGATGGTCGACATGCATTGTGACGAAAGCGATGATCCGCTCAGCCGCCATATCGAAACGCTTTCGTTCGAAACACAGCGTCTTGGTCTTCAAGGACGGGTCGCCGGTTCGCATCTGACGTCGATGCACTCGATGGACAACTACTATGTTTCGAAGTTGATCCCATTGATGGTCGATGCAGGAGTGCATGCCATCCCGAACCCGCTGATTAATATCATGCTGCAAGGCCGACATGACACCTATCCAAAACGCCGGGGTCAAACCCGCGTACGAGAGTTGCGCGACGCTGGGATCACGGTGGGCTTCGGTTCGGACTGTGTCATGGACCCGTGGTACTCGCTCGGCAAGGCCGACATGTTGGATGTGGCATTCATGGGCTTACACGTTGGGCAAATGGCCAGTCGCGCCGATATGGAATGGTGTTTTGACGCGGTAACGGAAAATTCTTCCCGGATTATGGAGTTGGAAAGTTACGGAGTCGCCAAGGGGTGCAAGGCGAATTTCGTTTTGTTACAGGCCAAAGATAGAATTGAAGCCGTCCGCCTCAGAGCGCATCGTATCGCCGTTGTGCGGGCAGGAAAAATTATATCGGAAAGTGCGCCAATTACTCCAAGCATCAATATTTCAGGCCGTCCCGAACACCTAAATGAAGCGGATCTGAGCTGAATTTGACCGCCGCGCGTCGAACAGAGCGCCATTTGAGGTTTCGGAATATATCGAATTCCGGCTAACCCAAGGCCGCGCTTTCTTCGAGATCAAAAATAATTGGCATGTCCCAAAAAGCCTGCAATTCGGCTTCACAGGAATTGCGAGCGTCGCCGGGCTCTTCCGGAATTTTTTCCACCCGAAATCCAAACCTTTCGAATCCAGACGAAGGAAGCGGACTAAGTATGATTGGAGTGACATTTCGCTCGATTGCCACGGACGCAAGCCGTCTTGCCGCATCCGCCAGGTGCTCAGGAGGTGACACAACCCTGACACCGATACATCCCCAGTCCTCGGGCCTCTCCAAAAGCTTTGGCGAAGCGCCGTTCCCGAAGCTTTCCAGAAAAGGCGAAGAATCCGTCTCTGCGCCCAACAGGTCGTCCAGATCGACAGGTGCGTTCGAGGTCAGGCGAGACAATATTTCGGTCCACGATTCGACGGTCATTTAGGGGCTCCCAAATCTAGAAGTCGCGCCGCGTCGGCATTGCCGGGAAGCGGAAGCTCTAACTTTGCCAATGCCTTTGCAAGATCGTCACCACGCCCATCGTCGAGGAATGATTTGACCGTTTGCTCGAGCTTAAGCAACTCATTGGCGAGAACCATATCAGCCAATCCGCGCTCAGTCGCAGCATGTGCGCGTCGTTCCTGATCGTCCATAAACTCAGCGCTTTGCGGGATCAGAATAGTTGGAATGCGGTGATAGAGCATTTCGTGGAACGAATTATAACCGGCGGCAGAGACCGCAAGATCGGCCGCCAGCAACAACTTTGCGGATGCGCGAGTTGTTATCACGCGCGTGCGGTCCCAGCCATAAAGGTTGGGCGCAACTCTGGCATTTGGCCAAACCAATACCAAATGAAGGCAGTTTTTTCGGCCTTCCATCATCATGGCAAGCGCCTGAAGCTGCGCCGATCGATCTGACGCAACGCCGCCGCCTAATGCGGACACAACCAAAGTGTCGAACTCTAATCCGAAACGCTTGCTGAGGTTCTGACGCAATTCGTCGCGCGATATTATCGCTCGCTTTTGAACGATCGGCCCAACACGTGCCGTGTCCATTCGGAACCGATTATCGTTATTTAGCTCGTCAAAGGCCTCTAATGGCACAATGATTTGATCGAACGCTTTTTCCCGTTCGGGCGAGATTGCATTTCGCTGTACAGGCTGTAGTAAACCGCGGCGAATCCAGGTGGCCTTGCACCCTGTTTCAACAATCGTCCGAAGCACCGAGTCAAAAACATACCCGCCGTCAAAAACAAGATGGTCAGAAGACGAGACACTGCCCCGCAGACGCTGATAGTTGACCAGGTCATGTGCGAAACCTTCGCAATGCACATTGCTGCGCGACACCAGTGGCAAGCACCGAAATCCCTTGCCTTGCAACAGCGGCAAACAACTGGGAAACGCCGCAAAAATACTCTCGCTCGGGCGCTCACACTCCGCCGCGATCAGGGAACAACGTTGCGCATGGCCAAGACCATTGCCATTCGTCGGAAAGAACAGATGCCTTCCGTTATCTTGTTCAGGCCGATCCTTCGCCGGCTTGCCCAGGCCCAGTTCGATTTCTAGGCGTTCGATTTTTCGGGCCGCGATCCACGCGTTATCTCGCACATGATTTCCGATAGCTTCCAAATTCGGAAGCACCGAATGCTCCAGATACGGTGGAAGCGCCGTCAACTCCTCAGGGCCTCGAAGCGCGGGCGCGCCAGTGCGTTCAAATACGGCCGGCACAGTCGCGTCGATGACGGCCTTGCCTGCGCCCATCAATTCAAGCGCAAATATGGCCATGCGCTCGCCTGGAACGCTATCGCCATAAAACGCTGCAACATCAGCGCGCTGGGCCAATGCGACCGGGCTAACTTCGGAATAACTGAATACACAAAGCTGCGAGTATCGCGACGCGCGGATCAATTCTTTGCCTTTGGCAGGGGCAACTATGCTCAACCGATAGCCAGCCATGTTGTCCATTGCCGCCAGGACTTGAACCGTCGATGGCTCGTCAGCAAGATCGGGCGGCAAGAATACAAAAAGTTCCAACTTGGCCTGCTCGATGCGCCGCAAAGGTCGCTGGCCGGACGCGGTCAAAGGTGAAACGGCGGTGACAGGCAGGGCAGAGGAATGGACGGTCGACAAGTCGACCAACTTCGGCTCGATTCCCAATGCATACGCCAGCCGCGATTGCGCCCCAAGAAACGCCTGATGGTTGTCGAACCGACCGACTGCAGCGATTGGAACATCCGGTGAAAATCCATGTCCACGCAGCTTCAGAAGTGTTTCGTCTTCTATTTGCTCCGCACCGATTAACAAGACCTGGTCAATTTCAGACTTGATGATCGACGCCAAAAATGGCGCGACCTCGTACTTTCGGTGTCGATCAAGCTCCTCGGGAATAACGCGGTCGTCGATAGCGACCTCGTGACCACGGGCCGACAATTGTGCTGCAAAAATTGCTTTGGCATCAAAGGCGCGATCGCCTTGTGGGCCCGCCTCCAGCAGGATCATGCTGCGGCGTCCTGATTGACTTTGAATATCGCGGCCTGCGACTTCAGAAACGCATCTGGTGCAAAGATGCTGAGTTTTTTCTGTGCCCGAAGCACGTGATCACCATAGTCTTGCGGCTTCTCGATGAATCGTCGGATGACGCTATCGACTTCGTCTGGCCGCGCGGCGATTACGCCCCCATCGAATATTTCTGCGGTGCCAGGGTCAGAAATCACGAGCTTGCCTGCGGCAATTGCTTCGGCAAGTACACGGCCAAAGCTTTCCCGCAGTGTCGGGGCTGTGAAATACACCATAAAGTCCATCAGTTCGAAATAGTCTTCTATTTCAATACTTTGAAAAGGCAATAAGGTCCAGTGCGGGCGATGAACACCGCCTCCTATCCAATTGTCACCGCCAAGGATGACATTGGATTCTGCCGATTCCGGAAAGCAAATATCCATGGTTTCGATTGATGGAAACTTTTCGAGCCCAGGCCGAGAATGCCGCCCGCGTCGGTTCCTCGGAGCCTCAATTGGGTTGGCACAACTTGCGCCGAATATGTTGTACCAGTCGTTTTCAAGAACCGACCAAATCCCGCGTTTCTTTCGATCTTGAAGCCAACACCCAATCGTTTCGCGGTTCCACGGTGATACAGGTGCCAAAGAGCGCTGCGTGGCAAGGCTGCCTGCTTCGAGCCGCGAAAGGCAGCTTGCGACATCAAAGGATTCAGCCCCACCCGGGCGCAAAAAGTTTTCGTGGCAAACGGCCACTAGGTGGCGGGTGAAAATTCGAAGACGCGGCTCATTTTCGAATTTAAGAAACGACGGATTGTGAACAATGACTGTGTCCGCTGCGATCTGGTGTGCGTCCCAAATCAGATTTAGCTGGTTGCGATCCAACGCCTCAGCCAATGACTTAGATACGATTCCACTTTTGAACATTTTCGACGTGAATGCGTGCACTTCAACGCGCATGAACGGAGCAACAGCATCCAGTTCGGCTGCAACGGCTGATGATGTTCCTCCGGGAAACCGTGGGTCGAGCAAATAAGCAATAGTTGGTTGTCTGCTCATTTCGGACACCACGTCAAACGACGCATTTCACTAGTAAAGCAAATCGACATCTGCGGCCGACAATTCTTCGAGCGCCGGACTTGGCACCGTGGATCTGGCTGCAAGGCATTGGATCAATCCGGTGTCCACACCAAATGCAAATTTGCGTAACTCCTCGGCCAATGGATCGACCCCTTCGATGATTTCGGGATTGCTATGAAGATAGCCACGCAGACCGCCGCAATTTTTTGACGTTATGAGTTGTTCAATTTCGCGAAGTTGTTCAATCGAATAAGCCGCGTGGACGCCGGAATGCCCGCCGAAATAGATCAACGCAGTGATGACCGCGAGAAGTTTGTTATTGGACATCTTGAACTCGCGTGCATTGCTCGAGGACCGGAATCAGTGGCTCAAATTGGTTCACAGGTGATCTCCGCGTTGTAGGCTTTGAATAATCCGATTGCGAAGCTCAATAAGCTCGCGATCCTGTCCAATTGTCTGAGTTTCGCTTTGTGTTGCTAAGCGTTGAGAGTTGGCGGCACCGGTACCGGAGAGAAAGACTTCCAGTGTGCCGATCGCCGGAGATGGCCGATAGTTTGTGAAGTCGCGCACACGCACGCCAATACGTTCGGCCAGAGCTGTCGCGCCGGCGGCGTCGCGTCGATGATAATAACGAATGTGGCTGGTCGAAATCTTGTATCCAACGCGGTTGATCTTGCCGATTGGAAGGCCCGTGTCCACGATCGCTGACTCGATGTCTGCGAGTTGCCCGTCGCCGGGTGCCGAACGCGACTGCACGAACACTAGATAAGACCGAAGATCACCGATGCCGGTTAATCGGTGAGGCAATTTTTTGTGCAACGGCGGAGCGGCAACATTTGCCGAGACACCTTTGTCCTCAGTATGAGTCGGCAGTGCTCCAGGAACAATTGTCGGCGGATTCGGCGCGTTTGAGTACAATGGCATCGTCGGCAGTTCGCCCTCGTCTCTTAAGAACGCCAACGTTTGCAGCCCTGGCTCGGACTCAAGCTGCGGCCCCGGTGAAAGCAGTGCAACTGGCAAGGCATCGATCATTACGGCAGAAAGCGCGAATTTATCCGAACCGACAGAGCCGAATTGTTTTACCGGAAGGCTGGCAATTTCAACGTTCAAAACTTCGTCGACGGGACGGCGTATCAATAACGGCGCCTTTGGGCCGCTGACCGCTGCCAGAGAAATAAGTGCCACGTCCCGACGTACGAGTATTGCTTGATCTACCGTGCGTGGTACGGGCCGAACTGCCGCGATTTGAACGGAACTGCCCAGCTCAATATTTATGGGCGCTGTGGCCTGCGACGTATCCGAGCTGACGGTCTCGCATTCGAACAAGCCAACCTCAGAGGGCGAAATAGTTGGCAACGCAGGTTGGAACGCAATCAATTCCGGCGGCAAAGGCGTATCGTGAGACAAGAGCGTTAATAATTTAGCATCGCCTGCAACAGTCAATGCCGGTGCGCGTTCTTCAGAAACGGCCAAGGCCTTTGGCTGCCTTGGTGCATCTGTTGGTGCAATGTTTGACGGCGAAAGTGTTGCCTGGCTTTGGAATTTGGAGACGATTGATGGACCGGCGATGATGCCAATGCCAAAGCTGACAAGCACAACCAGCCCCGCCAACAATGTGCGCAAACCCGGCCGAGAACGGCGTTGTGTGGGTGGGTCAGCAAAAGCCAGCCCGACATTTTCCGTGCTTTGCGGGTCGTCCTCTGCACGATATTCGCGAATATCGTTGATATCGGGTGCTTCGTTTTCGTTTGCTCGCGGCGCTGGTTCGTCTGCCTGCAATACATCCGCCAGCTGAACGGTTTCCCGTTGGCGCATGGCTGCTTCTAGAACACGCGCATTCGCGCCCACAGGACGAGCCCGAGGTATTTCTTGCACGCTTCCCGATTTAGACGGCGTTTCAGCCGGCTCGGGTATGCGTCGCGTTGCGGCCTTAGCAGCACGCGCCGCCCTGTCTTTCTGTTCTAGGACGACTTGCCGCCGAGCACGCGCATCTTCAAGGCGCTTTTCCCAATTCATGATCGTATGACTCTCGCGAAGTTCCGAAAGAAACTCTGTTTCGGCTTCCCGCGATCTTTCTTTTTCCCCACCAAAACACACCACTGGTTACGATGAACAAAAGGCGTTCGTTCTTCATCCTTTGCTCGCGCGAAATTTGGCACATTGCAAATTCGAATGCTGAACGCGCCAATACTGGACTTTTTTGGGTCTTGGGTCCAGTCCAGAAAAGTCAGTAACGTCGCGGAACCAAGCCCGAATGGAGCCAAGAAACAAAGGATTCGGCGGTAAAAACCGGGCAACTAATTGTTTCCCTTATGTCGGCCGCGTAGGGTGTCATGTTTGTGCACTCAAGCACCAAGGCACCAATTTCCGGGTTCGAATCCACTAACGCCTTTGCAGCCTCAATATTGTCCTCGCGTGCGGCCTCAACATCGAGTTCAAGTGCATTGCCGAGTATCGCTTCGGTGAACTCCCGACCACCTTCGGTCGTTCCAATCGGCGTGTCCGCAGGAACCCCAGCCG
>JBPCWO010000012.1:0-4860 GCA_051009475.1 Boseongicola sp. | reverse complement strand
TTCACGGTTGATCTGATCGCGCCGATTGCGATGGAAGATGGTCTGCGCTTTGCGATCCGCGAAGGCGGCCGAACCGTCGGCTCCGGCGTCGTCTCCAAAATTCTCGAATGAGGACGAGTAAGTAAGGCGCAGCGGAAGAAATTCCGTGGCGGCAATGTCTGGAAAAGTGAAATGGGCCGCCCAGAGGGGCGGCCCTTTGATTTAAGCTATGACTGGATTAGCCTCTTTTCCGGAAGAAACTGCGAACGAAGCTGCGCTTTTCACCTTCGTTGTCGCTGCTGTTGATTACATGCAGAAGAACGCTAATTTCGCGATTCGTCAGGTCGGAAACGTCGGCGTCTGGCGCGTACCGCTGAATTTTTTTTAGATTAGCGGGCGAATTGACCGTGGCCATGGCGCCGGTTGCGATCAACGCAGCAAGCGCGGTCAGAACAAGAAGCTTTTTCATTGTTGGTTCCCCTTGCTCTCTGTGTCGGCGCCAAATTGGCGTGCGTTGTATTAAGCCAATGGGCAGTAGTAGTTGTCTCGTGACATCAAACTAGAACTGGATCGCTGTGGTTGGAAGTCACGATATGCGCCCATCGGATCGCGGCGATGTCGGTTGTGAAGTCAGCTGCATTTCAAATAGACACAGTTATTTTGCGCGCGCACGGGCCCGTAATGGAAACGCTAATCTGCCTCCAGATCGCGTGACGGAGCGATCACTTCGCGTAAAGACGCGAGAAAAAATTGCATCCACCGGATTATCATAGCGGGGGGATGATTCGATTAATTGCCACTTGCCGACAAAGCAAGTTCCCGAAAATGCCTGAATTTCTGCCCGGTTCCTGCAAATTGCTCGGCCAAGACTTAGGGAATAGTGTTGGAATCAAGAGATGCGAACGATCCAATTAGCCGCACTGGCGTTTTGCCTTGCAGCATCAGTCGCTGCAAAACCTTTGATCACGAGTTCAGAGGAAACGTTGGCACGGATATGTCTGGCAGCAAAAGAAAGCCCGGATCGTTTGATCGAAGCCTGCCAAGCGGCTCTTCAGGTTCCGGGCTTGACCAACAAGCAATCTGCCGAGCTGCACGTCGGTCTTGGTGATGCTCTACTCTGGAGTGACCTTGATGCCGAGGCATCAGAATCGTATCGAGCGGCGCTCGATTTTGATCCAGCCGATGTCGACGCTTGGAACGGGCTTGGTTGGGCGCTCAGGTCGACCGATGGCGACAGTGCGGCGCTGGAAGCTTTTGAGCATTCGCTGTCAATTGATGTGTCTGTGCAAGGATTGGGCGGAAAGGCCGCCACCGCTCGTGAACTAGGGCTGATCGACGGCGACGCGTCTCGAAAGTTGTTGAAGGCGTCGCTGGCCATCGATCCTGAATACATTTGGGCGTTAAGAGAAATCGCCTGGAGCCACTTCGACGAAGCAAATTACGCCGAAGCCGTTCGGAGTTTTGAGGCAGCGCTCGCGATCACTGCCACCGACAAAAACTCCCCTTACGGGCTTGGGCGATCTGCATTAAAATCCGGTGACGGCTTGCGCGCGTTGCAGGCATTCAATGCCGTGATTGAGCATTCGCCCGATCATTTTTACTCTCGGGTCTATCGCATTATTGCGCTGCGTGGTCTGGACCGTAATGCGCAAGCGCTGCGTGACGCCGAGAGGTTAATCGCCGACCATCCTGATAGGTCGTCTGGGTACATCGAAAAGGGGCTGTCTCTGATGGCACTCGAGCGTCGTGCAGAGGCTATCGAGACCTATCGTCGTGCCGAAGAAGTCGTCGGTCCAAATAATGCAGTTCTATACTGGCACGCTGATGCCCTGACGGATGATGGGCGCATGGAAGAGGCGCTGGCAACGATCGATCGCGGCATCAGTCTCGAAGGCGCCGATCACTCGGACTATCTTCTAAAAAGCTACATCGCGATTGAGATGGAGAATTACGCTTTAGCGCGGCAAGCGGCCGAAGCTTCATTGGATACAGGTGTCGATGATCCCTGGGCGCATTATTATATTGCTATTGCGATGGTGCATGCCGGTAAGGCAGACGAGGGCATTGAGCGATTTGACACTGCGATAATGAGGGGACTTCCCGATGATCGCGTCGGTGCCTTTGCACGCGAGCTTATTGCTGCAGGCAAATTTATCGAAGCAATGCAGTTGCGCATAAAATACTGAGTCGGAGCGCCTTTCAGCCTGAATTTGGCCAGGTGTCGCTTAGCCGATATCCCTCTGGCCACGGGTCATCGGGGTCTAGTATGTGCTGATGGACCCCAGTGATCCAGGCGCGGCCCGAGATCGACGGGATTATGGCAGTTCGCCCGGCCAAATCGACGCACTCTTCGACTCGACCCTGGAACTCCGATCCTATTATCGACGTGCCGATATAATCGTCGCCAACATTAATGTGACCTTTTGCGTGCAGAACGGCCATTCGTGCCGAAACCCCTGTGCCACAGGGCGAGCGATCCAGTTTACCGGGTTTGATTGCCACCGCATTTTTCCCAGTTTGGCAACCGTCGCGGGTCTCTACCGGTCCTGCAATTTGGCAGAATGAGATATGACGCCAGTCCGGATTCTCTGGATGCGAAAACCCAAGTTGCTCATTGGCGGCACGGGTGATTTTCGTGCCGGTCTCGGCAAGCTCGCGAGCCTCTGACGCATCAAGCTCGAACCCAAGTTCGCGTGCATCCGCAATTACAAAACTGTCGCCTCCGTAGGCTGTATCAACTGTGAGGGTTCCGAAGCCTTCAACTTCAACCGCCGCATCCAGTTGACTTGCAAATGATGGCACATTGATTACCTGAACGCGTTTTACCTTCCCGGCGCGGCATTCGGCCCTGATACAGACCAGCCCGCCGGGGGCTTCGAGCGTGAGCGTCGTCTCGGGTTCACTCATCGGCAGAATGCCGGTCTCTAACAGGACAGTTGCCACGCACATGGAATTGGACCCCGACATCGGTGGCGTGTCTTCAGGCTCCATAATGATCCAAGCGGCGTCGGCTGTCGGTTCAACCGGAGGCACAAGCAAATTAACGTGTCGAAAGACGCCTCCACGGGGTTCATTCAATAAAAACTGGCGAAGTCCGTCGTCTTCGGCGATCCAGCGGCTTTGCGCCCAGAGCGTTTCACCCGGCGGCGGCACGACGCCCCCAACTACGACATCTCCGACTTCGCCTTCGGCATGGGCGCTTATGACGTGGATAAGTTTTGAACTATGCATATCCAAGAGAATGTCCGGAACCGATAAGATTTCCAAGCGCGGTCATGTATCAAGCACCGTTAGAAGAGCGAGATGGTGACTTGAAATTCATGTCAAGCTACACTACGCCCTCGGACGGCCTTAGGGGTGTAGCTCAGTTGGTAGAGCATCGGTCTCCAAAACCGAGGGTCGCGGGTTCGAGCCCTGCCGCCCCTGCCAAGGCTTTCCTGAATAGTTGGATTGTGCATCTTCCTGTAAGGGTTGAAACCCGCCGCCCGAGCGCGTATCTGCGCTTCGATCCGAGAAAGAGAATACGCAGATGGTCAACCCGCTTCAGTTTATCCAACAAGTTCGCGCCGAAGTGGCAAAGGTCGTTTGGCCGACGCGGCGCGAAGTGGCGCTGACGTCTGCAATGGTATTTGCGCTGTCGATCGTCACGGCGATTTTCTTTTTCTTTATCGATTTCCTGATCCGTCAGGGTCTTCAAGGTGTCCTTGCGATCTTTGGCTGACGCCGCGCCTTTGGGCTTGAATTCCTGATCTCATACGAGTATTTCGGCCTCGGTTGAGGCGTGCACCGTGTTGCACGCCCGTTTTCATTTTGGCGACCACAACGTCGCCGCTGCTAAGGAAAGACCAAGATGGCCAAGCGCTGGTATTCGGTGAGCGTACTCTCAAACTTCGAAAAGAAGATTGCAGAGCAAATACGCCATTCCGTGTCAGACGCCGGACTTGAAGAACAAATCGAAGAAGTTCTGGTTCCGACAGAAGAGGTAATCGAGATCCGTCGCGGCAAGAAGGTCACCGCCGAGCGTCGTTTTATGCCGGGCTATGTGTTGGTTCGGATGGAGATGTCGGACGAAGGCTATCATCTGATCAACTCGATCAATCGTGTGACCGGCTTTCTGGGTCCACAGGGCCGCCCGATGCCAATGCGAGATGCCGAAGTCAACGCGATCTTGAACCGCGTTGAAGAAGGCGAAGCCGCGCCGCGCACGCTAATTACTTTTGAGGTTGGCGAGAAGGTGAAAGTGAACGACGGTCCGTTCGAAGACTTCGACGGCACTGTTGAAGATGTCGATGACGATAACCAGCGTCTTAAGGTTACGGTGTCGATCTTTGGTCGGGCGACCCCGGTCGAGTTGGAATTCACTCAAGTTGCGAAGCAGAGCTAAGGGCTGACTTTGGATGGTTTCGCGCGCAAGCCGACTTTGGGCGAGCGTTTACGTCTTGCATCTGTTGCATGGGCCCAAAAGCAAAATAAATGAACTTACGAATACCTAGTCGTAAAGAGGGATCGGTTCAGGCGCGCCTCCGATCGCAAGAACTACATTCGCGCCTGTATTAAAAACTGCGGCCGCGTTTTCGCTTCCGAGGTCGAAGTTTCCGTACTGATCACACGCGCTTAGAATAAGCGTTGTGCATGTTATCTTCGCACAGGCGCTGATACTGGCCGGGAATGTGTCATCAAGAACGTCGCGCCCGCCCAGTTGCGGGTATCTGATTCTGAATGCGTTCGAGGCAGTCAACAGCGCACCCCGATAATGTTGTCCCTTGCGCAATGTCTATCAAATTCATCGTTGTTGGTCCAATTAGGGCTCGGCGTGGCTGTTCACAAAATCCTTCGTCGAACGCTAAACCCACTTGCATTAACGCCCCACCCAATATATCC
>JBPCWO010000011.1:0-5607 GCA_051009475.1 Boseongicola sp. | reverse complement strand
ATTGCCGGCGGCGTGGCGTGGTTGGTTGTTCTGTGGCGGCTGTTCAGCGGGCCCTAACGCGCGTTCTTCCAGGCATTGAATAGAAACAACAGAACACCGATGACAATTGCCAGTTCGGCAAGAGGAGCAATTGGCGCCATGGCCGCTTCGGTTATGCGGCCGCTCAGCATCATTACCAGCATCACGTTAACGACGACGGCGCCCGCCAGGTGAAGCCAGAAGTGGTAGGTTGCGAGCCGTGATGCCTCCATATTCGCGTAGCTGCGGTACGTCAGCGCAAAGATCGCCGACAGCACAAATCCGATCAGGTTGATATGAGCGTGTCCCAGTGCCAGCGAATGATCGCCCGATCCGCCCATATACATGCCGATCAGCAATCCAATGGCCAAAAAGACTGTGCCGGTGATCAAAAAGTTCCTTGAAACGTCCATAGTTTGCCCCCATCCCATTGCGGCGGTTGATCCGCCGACTAGGCCCAGAGTGCATAGAACGCCTTCATCGCGCAAGAGAACGCGCGACAATCAAACTCACAGAGATTTCTGATAACTTACTGTGCTAATAGAATTTTCCGACCTGTCAGAGCGGCTGCCCCCAAAGGTCATAATCCGAAGCCTCGTCTACAACCACACGCACGATATCGCCAATTTCCATCGTGTCAGTCGCCTCGTCGATGAACAGATTTCCGTCAATCTCCGGCGCGTCCGCCTTGGTGCGGCACGTTGCTATGCCATCGGAGTCTATGTCGTCGACAATAACATACAGCGTTTTGCCAACCTTCTCGGCGAGCTTGGTCTCAGAAATTTCCTGCGACTTCGCCATAAATCGGCTCCACCGGTCGTCCTTCGTATCTTCATCGACGTGACCGGGTAATGAATTCGAGCGAGCGCCCGCGACGTTTTCGTATTTGAAGCATCCGACCCGGTCGAGCTGTGCTTCATCCAGCCAATCGAGCAGCGTCTGAAATTCTTCCTCGGTCTCGCCCGGATAGCCGACAATGAATGTCGATCGTATTGCGAGCTCCGGACAAACGGCTCGCCATGCCGCAATCTCGTCCAGCGTTCGCGCGGCCGCTGCGGGGCGCGCCATGCGCTTCAACGTGTCGGGATGGGCGTGCTGAAACGGGATATCGAGGTAGGGCAGGATCTTCCCTTCGGCCATAAGCGGCAACAGCTCACGTACGTGCGGGTAGGGATAAACGTAGTGCAACCGCACCCAGGCCCCCAAACTGCCCAGGTCGCGGGCCAGATCGACGATTGGAAACTTCGCGTCTCGATTTTTCCAGTCGGTGCCAAAAGCAGATGTGTCCTGGCTGATCACCAACAGCTCTTTCACGCCATTATCGACCAGCTTTTCGGCCTCGCGCATCACGGCCCTGGCGGGGCGCGATGCCAGTTTTCCGCGCATGTCCGGGATGATGCAGAACTTGCAGGTGTGATTGCACCCTTCGGAAATTTTCAAATAGCTGTAATGCCTTGGCGTGAGCTTGACGCCCTGTGGTGGCAACAGGTCGACGAATGGATCGGGCGCGGGCGGCACGGCCACGTGGACCGCGTCAAGCACGCGCTCATATTGCTGCGGGCCGGTCACGGCGAGGACCTTCGGGTGCGCACCGGTGATGTAGTCGGGTTCCGCACCAAGGCATCCAGTAACAATCACCCGGCCGTTCTCGGCCAACGCCTCGCCGATTGCCTCAAGACTTTCGGCTTTCGCGGAATCAAGGAACCCGCAAGTGTTCACGATCACCGCCTCCGCACCGCCGTAGTCCGGACTGATGGCGTACCCCTCAGCGCGAAGCCGCGTCAGGATCCGCTCGCTGTCAACCAGCGCCTTCGGGCACCCAAGCGAGACCATCCCAATCGTCGGCTGATCAGCGTGGCGCGCTTCAGGGACACGCGCATTGGCAAGGTCGGGTCGAAGATTGGGCGGGTTTTGGGGCATGGCCGCGGAATAGCGAGTTATTGGCCCGGCGGGAAGGGGTGCAAGATCCTTGGCTGATGCAGTTTTGTATCTGCTGCATTGAACTCGTTGCAGTCGCCAACTGAGATAGCAGTTTGATGGATTGTCTTGTCTTAGATAGCCTGGTGCCAAAGTTTGGCATTTTAGCTATCAATCGCGAGGTCGATTCAAAGCGTGCGAATTCAACACAGGCTTGCGATGCACGAAGATGATCCGCTCTGGCCTGAAATTGACGAGGCTGGTGCAAGGATTGATCGCAGGTCATACATCTGGGTGTGCGTTCTCGATGAGGAAGACCCGGTTTGGTCATCTTTCAAAGACCGTCTGTTAGAAAACTCTGGCCGAGTTTCATCTCGCGCGGTTTACTCGGAGGAAGAACTCAAAAGAGCTCCGTACCTCGAAATCATTGCTCGCGGACATCATGGGTATCCACAGCCTGAGCGCAACTTCGGATACGTCAAGGAGGTCTATGAAAAGAAGGGGTATTGCGAGGGGTGCGGTATCGGCGCGCGACAAAAAGCACCCTTTCGGATTCGCAAGGAATTTGGTGCGCGGCACAGCCACTTTTTGCAGCTCAACTGGGTTTTTGACGAATTTTTCGTTAGGGCTCCTGTTGTCGAGGCTTTGATTGACGCGGGCGTAACAGGGATATCTTGGCAAGCGCCCGTAATCCACAAATCAGGTGCACCAAGTGCCGAAGTCGAACAGATGATGGTGGAAAATTCTATGATGCCGTCATTGGACGCCAAGGGATTTCCAACCGTCACTTGCAAGGCGAACAACGAAGAGGGCAGACCACATCAGGAAGGCGACAGTGGCCCTTACTGCGGGCGTATGAAGTTCCACAGGAACCCTGCATTGCAGTTGCGCTTCGATGCTTCGACGTTTGAATGCACGCCCGACATCGTAAAGACGGCCGAATGGTTTGGCAGTGGCGGCAGTGCATTTCGCCTTATCCTTGTGTCGCAGAAAGTTTACCGGCTCATCACAGAGGCGGGATGGAGGGGTGTCGAATTCGAACCCGTCAAGCTCGTTTCTTGAATGCGATCACAGGTTCTCGAATGGCCGACAGTTCGGGCTTGGAAAGAGTCAGCTAAGTCGGCAAAACGGATATCGCGCCGGAGCTGTTGAAAGCCGTGAAACTGTCCCGATAGTCCCTTCCGCCGCCTGTCACACCGTGACGACATCGGCTGGAACGCCACGCCCACATGCGCTTCGCAATAAGGCTTGCCTTGTGGCGCGGTCAGGCCGGCAGTATCTTTGAATGTCAGGTTTGGGCCCAAAACTGCCTTTCCTACTCACTTCGGCGAAGGACCGCTTCTAGCCCATAGGACAGGCCATTTTTCACCTTGCAAGAGCTTACAGACCGAAAAAATCTCAGCGTTTTGGAGAATTTGCCGTTTGTGCTACGCTCGCGCTATTCGTATTTTTTTGTTTCCAAGGGGAGAGAATTGTGAAGATCATTAGAGTTGTTTTGTCTGCCATCGCCACGCTAGCGTCCGTAACGACACTTCATGCTGCTACGTTGGGCACACCGTCATTCACAACCGCACCAGCCGACATAAGTATCACAAACTTCTTTGGACCATTTGGCCGCGTCCTGGACGTGCCGTTTGCTCCATATGGTAGCTATGTCGTTAGCGTGACGACAAGTATCGGCAGTTCGCATGGACTGCCCGGCCTTGTGGGCGAGACTCTTGAGTTCACATATGGGTATGAAGACGGCGCATTTGCAGGCGGTGTATACTCGCTCGAGATCGGCGGAACTGAAGTGCTGGTGGACCCTGCTTCGTTCCAGGGCGACTTCCTCCTCTCTCCACCTGTCGCTACCGACACACCAATTGGCGGCGGCATTGCAACATTCACCTACCAACCGCCGTTCGAGGATTTTGGGCCGCGAGACGCTATGGTCCCTGAAATCCTAATGGCGTTTTCAATCGATCAGCCACTTCCGATGAAGACCGGTTATGAGAGCTGTAACGAGGACAACACCTGCGAATTCAGCAATACACCGCTATTGGAGATTGACGGCAAGGGGATCGTGGAATCGGTTTCCTACCAATACATCGAAGGCATGATTGAAGGAGGCACGATTACCTTCTTCACACCCGGCGGCCCATCGCCCGAGGTCATCCCATTGCCCGCGACGGCCCTGCTGCTAATCGGCAGTATCGGTGCAATTGGCGCGGTTAGGCGCCATCGGAAGATTTGAGATCGTGTTCTAACTGAGGAAGCTCATTGGTGTAAACGAAGAGACCCCCGGGCATAACTGCTCGCGGGTCTCTTTCTTCCAGCGGAAACTGATGGCACCCGTCTTCGCCGTTGGCTCAAATTCCGGGAACCCCAACCAACACGGTTATTGAGGTGGCAAAGGTTTCCATCCGAATGGCAACCACTCATTTGAACTCCCGGTCTTCACTGCTCCCGAACATGCCGGGATAGTCGTCAGCAATTCTCTCATTACAGCGTTGAGCGGTTGTTTCGAGGATTATTTGCAGGCAATTGGGTCAGTCCGAAAAAACGAAATCCGCAGAGTTTGCTTACCCCTGTGGCCTCCATTTCAATGACGTTCCAGCGGAATTGATGGGCAATTTTTCGGAGCAATGATGTTGAAGAGCTGCTTCCGAAGGTCGACGTTAATCGGACGGCAGCGTTGTCCGTACAGCGGGCGGCTTGCAAGAACCCCGGAATGGCTTTGAACTGGCCCGATAGCCTCTATCGACGCCTGTCACGCCGCGACGACATCGGCTGGAACGCTACGCCGACGTGAGCTTCGCAATAGGGTTTGCCCTGTTGCACGGCCAGGCCGCAAAACCAGAATTCCTCGGTTGCCGGATCGCCGATCGGCCATTTGCACGTTCGCTCGGTCAAATCCATCAGGCCGATCTTCTTGGCCGTCTTTTCGATCTTGCGAACGTTGGCCAGTGCTTCGGGGCTGATTTCGTTTGCAGACGGCTGCGGTGGCAGCGGCTGCCCGGCGGGAACGATTGGTTTGCGCGGTGTTACCGTGACTTCGACAACTTTATCGCGAGACGTTGTTTTCGAAGTCGTTCTCGACGACGACGTCCCTTCCGATCTGGCCGATTTTTTCTCGGGCGCGGCCGCAGTTGACGACCCGGCGCGGTTCGACAGGCCAAGCCTGTGAACTTTGCCGATCACCGCATTTCGGGTGACTCCACCAAGTTCTTTCGCGATCTGGCTGGCCGATTGGCCCTCGCTCCACATCTTCTTCAGAGTTTCGACGCGCTCGTCCGTCCACGACATGCGATAATCCTGCTTATAAATTAGAAGCACTCATACTAATCATCGGTGCGGGCAGGAGCAAGAGACAGGGTTGCGACTCGCGGCAAACAATTGCGCGAAATCATCACAAATCCGACCTGTATCCGAAGAAACCCAGTAATCGCCTTAATTTCGCCGCGGTAAATGAGTGCTTCTGCTCGCAGATATTTTTTGCGGGAACAATTTCGATGGTGTTTTTTCAAACGACGATTTGCTTGTTGGCACTTCTTATGTTGGCGGCTTGAAGCTGGTTCGACTCTAACAGGCAAGGACCGGATCCCGAGCTTGGGCATTTTCAACGCGATCCGGGTTTGATCAGAAGTTCCTCGACACTTTAGCCGCACTGCCTTAATTGGTGCCGCATGACGT
>JBPCWO010000010.1:0-7675 GCA_051009475.1 Boseongicola sp. | reverse complement strand
GTTTCAGACTGTCAACGTCGCCGGCCGTTGCGGCATCAATAGAGGATTGAATATGCTGTCAAAACGCGTGGTTTCCGCCGCAATTGTTGCCCTTTTAGCGCTTTCCGCGCCGGTTCGGGCCGACAGTCACATCGGTTCTGACACTGTCGTCGCAACCGTTGACGGGACTGAAATTACACTTGCGCATATGATCGTATTAAAATTGCGCTTACCTGCACAGTATCAGTCGCTTCCGCCGGACGTATTGTTTGAAGGAATACTGGATCAGTTAGTTCAGCAGACAATTCTGGGCGCGCAATCCGGCGCCCTTTCACCGGGGTCAGTGGCGACGCTTGAAAATGAAGAGCGCGCGTTAAAGGCTTCGGAGGTGATCCAGCAGGTTTCGTCCGATGCGACCACGGACGCCGCCCTTTTGTCGGCCTACAACGAGAAATATGGCGGTGCCGAGCCGGAGACGGAGTTCAATGCAAGTCACATTCTGGTCGAGACAGAGGACGAGGCAAAAGCCTTAATCGAAGAGCTTGCTGGAGGTGCCGATTTCGCAACATTGGCGCAAGAAAAATCGAAAGGTCCCTCGGGACCAAACGGCGGGGAATTGGGCTGGTTCGGCCTTGGTGCAATGGTTCCGCCATTTGAGGCAGCCGTTGTAAGCATGGAAGCCGAGACAGTGTCAGCAGATCCTGTCCAGACCGAATTTGGCTGGCACGTTATCCGTCTGAACGAAACCCGCCTGAAAGAGGCACCGACATTGGATCAAGTTCGCGAGGAAATTGTCGATCAAGTGCAGCGAGAGGCTATTGAAGCACGCGTGGCCGAGCTGTCAGACGGTGTAGATATCGACCGCAAGACCGCTGCCGAGATTGATCCCGCACTTTTGGACGATCTTTCGCTTCTCGGAGAATAGTCAATGTCAGATCTGCCGGTGTCGCCACTTGCGCCAAAGGGTGGCTTCCCCGAAATGCCGGTCATCCGCGGGGTGCGTTTCGCTGCAGTTGAAGCAGGCGTGAAATACGCAGGCCGATCTGACGTAATGCTTGCCGAGTTGGCCCCTAATACAGTGATTGCAGGAACCTTTACCCGGTCAAAGACGCGGGCGGCGCCTGTACTTGACTGCGAATCCAAGTTGGGCGGCGCTTCGGAAACCGGGGCCGCCTTTGTCGTTAATGCCGGAAACGCAAATGCTTTCACAGGTGCGGAGGGTATAGAGGCAGTCAGAGCCATCACCGGACATGCGGCGCAAAAATTGAATGTTCCAGAGTCGCGAGTATTCACAGCGTCGACCGGTGTAATTGGTGAAAAACTGCCCCACGTTCGAATTACATCTGCCTTCGACGACCTGAAGTCGTCTCTATCCAGCGACGCCATTGGCGAGGCTGCTCAGGCGATCATGACAACTGACACCTACTCCAAAGGGGCGACACGAACTGTCGAGATAGACGGTAATCCGGTAAATATCGCTGGTTTCGCCAAAGGTTCTGGAATGATCGCGCCAGACATGGCGACCATGCTGGTTTACATTTTTACCGACGCACAGATCGAGTTTGAGATGTTGCAGCCGCTTGTTTCGGGTCTTTGCGAAAGGACTTTTAACTGCATCACAGTAGATAGCGACACATCCACGTCGGACACACTATTGGTTGCCGCAACAGGCGCTTCGGGCGTGGAAGTTGCCGGAGATGGCCGGTTTGACGCTGCGCTTTTTGAAGTGATGGACGATCTGGCAAAACAAGTCGTACGAGACGGTGAGGGCGCAACGAAATTTGTGACAGTATCTGTCAATGGGGCCGTCGACGACGCTGACGCTAAGAAAGTGGCTTTGTCAGTCGCAAACTCGCCGCTTGTAAAGACCGCGATTGCCGGTGAAGACCCGAATTGGGGACGAATTGTCATGGCGGTAGGGAAATCAGGTGCCGAAGCGGATCGGGACAGGCTGTCGATCCGATTTGGCGATACAATGGTTGCTGAAAGCGGAAAAGTGAGGCCGGACTACCAGGAAGCGGACGCTGCGACGCATATGCAGGGCGACGAGGTCACGATCCAGATAGGCCTTGGCCTTGGGGCTGGATCGGCGACCGTCTATACCTGCGATCTCACGGCGCAGTATATTGCAATCAACGCCGATTATCGTTCGTGAAGACGCTCCTTGTCAGCGCCGTGGCCTTGATTGACTCAGACGGCCGCCTGTTGATTGCGCAGCGTCCTGCAGGCAAATCGATGGCAGGGCTTTGGGAATTTCCTGGCGGCAAAGTCGAGCCGGGAGAAACGCCTGAAACAGCATTGATTCGGGAACTGCACGAAGAGTTGGGTATAGACACTTGGGAAAGCTGCCTGGCGCCGCTGACCTTTGCCAGCCACACCTACAGCGACTTTCATCTGATCATGCCGCTTTTTGCCTGTAGAAAGTGGGAGGGTATACCGATGCCCCGCGAGGGGCAGGACTTAAGGTGGGTCAGAGTGTCCGAACTTAGGGATTTGCCTATGCCGCCGGCCGATATTCCATTGATCCCTGTGTTGCGTGATCTGCTCTAAACGCATTAAATTTGAGACCCCTTCGAAAAGAGTCGTGAGAGATCTGTTCCTATCCTCACGATTTCGTGTATACGTGCTTTCGCCCGAATATGGGGATTCGGCGGGATGATCAGAACAATTCTTTTAAGCAGCCGCGTGTCTGTGCAGGGATATTTTGTCCAAGCGCTTGCTGATGGACGGATTGCAGTCCGCGTCGGGCAGCGCCTTTTCTATGGATTTCCAGTTTAGCTTGCGATCGTGCCGACAGACTTACAGAAGGTTTGAAAACACGACGAGTGCCAAACAAAAGAGGCGCCAGATCACCAGCGCGCTCTTTTGAATAGATATTCACTGTAAATTAGCTCAAGCTACGCTCAACTTCTTCACGCTCGAATATCTCGATTACATCGCCCTCGCGAATATCGTCATAGTTTTCAAACGCCATGCCGCATTCCTGGCCTGACTGAACTTCAGGCACTTCGTCTTTGAAGCGCTTCAGTGTTTTCAGCGTCCCTTCGTGGATCACAACGTCGTCGCGCAGCAATCGAACGCCCGCAGACCGTCGCGCTATACCTTCGGTTACGAGACAGCCAGCGACTTTACCAACGCCTGAGACTTTGAAGACCTCTTTGATTTGGGCGTAGCCGATGAAGTTCTCGCGCACTTCTGCACTCAAAAGACCAGATGCAGCAGCCTTTACGTCGTCCACCAGGTCATAAATTACACTGTAATAGCGAATTTCGACGCCTTTTTGGTTTGCGCTGTTTCGAGCGGGTGAGTTGGCGCGAACATTAAATCCAAAGACCGGCGCGCCCGAGGCTTCGGCCAGACCGATGTCGGATTCTGTGATGGCGCCAACGCCGTAGTGCAGTACCCGAACGCGCACCTCTTCGTTGCCGATCTTATCCATCGCCTGAACGATAGCTTCGGCAGATCCTTGCACGTCCGCCTTCACGACAATCGGCATCTCGGCGACGTTTTCGTCTTCTTTCGCCTTTGCCATAAGTTGTTCGAGCGTCGTGGCGGCACCTGCGGCTGCGCGTTTTTCCTTCGCGGCCTTTTCGCGGTATTCTGCAATTTCGCGTGCCTGCGCCTCAGTTTCGACTACGTTAAGAACGTCGCCAGCTTCCGGCGTGCCGTTTAATCCCAAAACCTCGACTGGTACGGACGGTCCGGCCTCATTTACGCGCTCACCCTTGTCGTTCTCCATCGCGCGAACGCGACCCCACTGTTCGCCTACAACGAATATGTCGCCTTGGCGAAGTGTGCCATTTTGAATAAGTACCGTCGCAACAGGTCCACGGCCAACATCCAACTTTGCTTCGATGACCGCGCCGGACGCCGCACGATTTGGGTTTGCCTTGAGTTCGAGGATTTCCGATTGCAACGAAATTGCTTCTAGCAAGGTATCCAGCCCGGTTCCGTCGATTGCCGATACTTCGACATCTTGAACTTCACCCGACATTTTTTCGACAATGACTTCGTGCTGAAGCAGATCAGTTCGCACCTTTTCTGGGTTGGCCTCTGGCCGATCAATTTTGTTGATTGCTACGATCATCGGCACTTCGGCGGCTTTGGCATGGTTTATTGCCTCGATGGTCTGCGGCATGACCGCGTCATCTGCTGCAACCACCAAAACCACAATGTCGGTAACTTGTGCCCCCCGCGCGCGCATCGACGTGAATGCCGCATGGCCCGGGGTATCAAGGAACGTGAGAATGTTACCGTCCTGGTTCACCTGATAGGCGCCAATATGCTGCGTGATCCCACCGGCTTCGCCCGAGACGACTTTGGCATTTCGGATCGCGTCCAAAAGCGAAGTTTTGCCGTGGTCGACGTGCCCCATGACGGTAATGACAGCCGGACGCGCCTGGAGATCTTCGTCGGAATCCACGACCGAATCGATGACATCTTCGACGTCCGAATCCGAGACACGCTGCACCTTGTGGCCGAATTCTTCGATAATCAGTTCGGCAGTATCAGCATCGATAGATTGGTTTTGCGTCGCCATTATGCCGCTTTGCATCAGCGACTTCACAATGTCTGCAACGCGTTCGGACATCCGATTGGCCAGCTCGCCAACGGTAATTGCTTCGGGAAGCTGAACTGTGCGCACGACCTTTTCGCGTTCGACATTTCCGCCCATTGCTTTTTGACGTGCGCGTTCTTGTTTCCGCTTCATCGCGGCAAGCGACTTCTGCCGCCCGCCTTCGCCGCCCGCAAGCGCTTGATTCAATGTCAGTTTGCCTGACCGGCGCCCGCCATCGTCACGCGCACCTTTGCCGCCGCGGTTGTCGCGCCGATTGTCGCGATCATCCCGCTCACGGCCCTTTGGCGCTGGTTTTGGTGCAGGTCGACCGACAGCTTCTTCCTTGGCCATCGGTGGCGGAGGCACAGCTGCGATCGCTTTCGCCTCTGCGGCTTCGCGCTCCAATCGTTCCGCCTCTTCGGCTTCTTCGGCCTTAGCCTTGGCCTTTTCTTCGCGCTCGCGCTCCTCGCGTTCTTTGGCATCGGCTTCGGCGCGGCGGCGCTCGCGTTCTTCGGCGCGTGCTCTTTCGTCAGCCTCGCGTTTTTCGGACTCTTCAGCTTCAACCGCCTTTGCCGCCGCAAGCGCCTTCATACGGCGCGCCAACTCGGCGTCCGAGATGCCTGCTGGTCGGTTCGCGGGGTCGGTCGCAGGTGACGCCGCTGGGCTCGGCTTTGAAACCACTTTCGCGGCCCCGGGCTTTGGCACGACAACCTTCTTGCGCTTGGTCTCAACCACGACACTTTTCGTCCGGCCGTGGCTGAAGCTTTGCTTCACCTGACCAGGACGACTGCCGCGCAGTCCAAGAGTTTTTTTGCCGTCACTATCGCTCATACTGGTCTACTTTACCTTTCCGATGGGGTCACCACCGCCAAATTCGCGAACGCCAGATAGCCGGATGGCGTCCTCTCTGATCTTCTCAGTGAGTCCGCCGAAACCGAGCGCCGCATGTATCACACGTTCGCGCCCAAAGGACAAACCCAATTCTGAGGCCGATAACACCTCGAAATAGCTACCTCGCCCGCCTGGAGCATAGAGCTTTGTCTTGCCGCGGGTCGAACCGTCGCAGGCCTGCATTAGGATCCGCGCTTCGTCCTTCCCAAGCCAGTCTTTGACCTTCTCAAATCCGGCGACCGCGCGCCCGGCTTTCCGCGCCATTGAGATGCCATCAATCACACGCCTTGCCAGGCCTGACTCGACGTCGGCAACCAGAGAATCCGGCACTGTCACGGGCTGCTTTGCGGCCCGGGCAAAAAGCTTTTTCTTCACTGCGGCTTCCAACGCCGTCCGTTCGGCCGCAACCCAAATGCCCCGGCCCGGCAGTTTTTCAAGAATATCCGGCACGATAGTATTGTCCGGCGACACCACAAACCGGATCAGGCCGCGTTTCGGCTGAGCCTCGCCGGTAGCGATGCAGCGACGATTTTGCACGTCGCGTGTTCTATCCTTGCCACCGCGTGACATGGTGCTGCTTCACGAGGCCTGAGATCAGGCCTCGGCTTCCTCTTCAACGGATTCTTCGTCTGACTCTTCGCCTTCTTCTTCAGATTCAAGATCGGCAGGGTCGACCCATCCAAGTTGAATGCGGGCAGTCATTACATAGTGCTGTGCTTCCTCCAGTGACATATCGAACTTTTCCAGAATACCGTCGTCTTTTACGCGCTCGCCTTCGACCGTTGTCCAACCTCCGGCCAATTCCCAGTCAGCACAAGTTGCGAAGTCCTCCAGTGTTTTTACGTCGTCCTCCGCCAAGGCTTCGATCATTTGTGGCGTAAGGCCCTCGAACTCGATCAGGCTGTCTTCAGCACCAAGCTCGCGTGCGTGCTCGAGCGCCTTGCGGTTTTGTTCTTCGATAAAGTCGCGCGCGCGCGCCTGAAGCTCGTTTGCGGTGTCATTATCAACACCATCAATCACGAGAAGCTCTTCAGCATCGACGTATGCAACCTCTTCAAGCGTAGTAAAACCTTCAGAAACAAGAAGTTGCGCGAAAAACTCGTCCAGGTCCAGCGTATCCATAAAGAGCTTGGTGCGCTCTTCGAACTCGGCCTGGCGGCGCGCCGATTCTTCTTCTTCGGTCATGATGTCGATGTCGAGATTTGTCAGTTGCGATGCCAGTCGGACGTTTTGCCCGCGTCGGCCAATTGCCAGAGACAATTGTTCTTCGGGCACGACAACTTCGATCCGCTCTGCTTCTTCGTCGAGAACGACCTTTGACACCTCAGCGGGTTGCAGCGCATTCACCAGGAATGTCGGCGCGTCCTCGTTCCATGGGATGATGTCGATTTTCTCGCCCTGGAGCTCGTTCACCACTGCCTGTACACGGCTGCCGCGCATACCGACGCAGGCACCTACCGGATCAATCGAATTGTCATAACTAATGACCGCAATCTTTGCCCTACTGCCCGGATCGCGCGCCACAGCTTTGATCTCAATGATGCCATCATAAATCTCGGGCACTTCCATCTTGAACAACTCAGCCATGAATTCAGGCGCAGTGCGGCTAAGGAAAATCTGCGGTCCTCGGACTTCGCGGCGCACATCCTTGATGTAGCATCTGATACGGTCGTTTGGACGATAACTCTCGCGACCGATTTTTTCGTTCCGGCGAAGAACGGCTTCTCCGCGACCGATATCAACGATGACGTTTCCGTATTCCTCGCGCTTGACTTGTCCGTTGATGATGGTGCCAGCGCGGTCTTTGAATTCTTCAAACTGCCGGTCACGTTCCGCTTCTCGGACTTTTTGCAGGATAACCTGTTTCGCCGATTGAGCTGCAATACGGCCCATATCCACTGGAGGAACTTCGTCAACAATTGTGTCACCGGGTTTTGGATCGTCCAAATACTGCTTCGCCTGTTCGGGCGTTAGCTGCGCTTGATAATTCTCAAGCTCTTCTGTTTCAGGATCGATAACGGTGCGGACGCGGGTAAATGTCGCCTTGCCGGTTTTGCGATCGATCGACACTCGAATGTCCATTTCAGCGCCGTATCGGCTCTTGGCGGCACGGGCGAGGCTTTCTTCCATTGCTTCGACAACCAGAACGGGGTCGATCATCTTTTCGCGTGCGACCGCTTCGGCCGTTTGCAGAAGTTCAAGCTGGTTTGCGGATGTGATCGCCATTTCAGGTCTCCTCGTCGCCAT
>JBPCWO010000009.1:0-5807 GCA_051009475.1 Boseongicola sp. | reverse complement strand
GATCTGGCCGATAAGCGCCTTTGTCTTAATGGGCTTTGAGCATTCGATCGCCAATCTCTTTCTGTTGCCGCAAGGCGCGCTAGCCGGCGGCATCGTACCGCTGACCGGCGCATTGGCGAACCTGTTTTGGGTAACAATTGGCAATATAATCGGCGGGAGTTGTGGCGTTTTTCTTGCCTACCGCTTTGCCTATCGCCCCGGCAGATAGGTAGACGGTTGTCCATTGACCTGACAGGCGCTCACACGAAGTAATCATAAGCAAAAATAGCCGTTTCACGCACGATTCACGCTTCCCGCCCTGCACTTGCTCCACGTCCTGCACTGACCGAAACTTCAGGAACCCCGGCCTATTCTTCGACCGGCGGCAAGAAGTTCCGGAGCAAAACATATGTCGTTATTTTATGGATTGGTTTTCTCATTCTTTACCTCGTTGATCGTCATCATCGGCGACGTGGCAGTCAAAACAGCAGCGGATTCAACGAGGTTGATCTCCCCCCTCATGGCTCTGGGAATTGTACTTTATGGCGGCTCGGCCATCTGCTGGTATTTCACCATGCGCCACATCTCGCTTGGCCAGGGTGCCGTGGCGTTTTCAATGCTGACCCTGATCGCACTTTGCCTGATCGGCGCATTTGGATTTGGAGAGCGTTTGGGTATTCGGGAAGTGCTGGCGATGGGTTGCGCGATTTCCGCAATAGCACTCATGAGCGACACGGCCTGAAAATTATTTCGTGCCGAGGCCCAGATCCGCCCGCATTTTCTTGGTTAATTTCGCCACGATCATCTCGTAACTCGCAACAATATGTTCTTTGAGGCTCTCGTCACTCATTCCGCGCGGCTCGTAGACCTGCAGCCACTTCATCCCGCGGGACGCCAGATAGGGCGCGGGGCGGATACCCGGTTCGCTACCAAGGACCTCGAATGCAATATCGCCAACCTTAAAGGTGAAGGCATCCTGACCATCGCTCCAACCGCACACGGCAAAGACTTTGCCCCCCACCTTCCAGACATCTGAATTGCCCCACTGCACAACGTGGGTCGCCTCCTTCAATCCGGCGCAAAACGCATTAAAATCGTCGCGTATCATCCACCATTCCTTGCCAAAATGAAGCCTTCACGCAATCTTAACTTATCCGATCCCGAAAGGTGCCAAAAAATGCCCGTCGTCGCTTTTGATCACGTCAATGTCCGTACTGCGAAACTGGACGCCATGGTAGATTGGTATCGTGATATCCTGGGGCTTATCCCGGGCAATCGTCCCAACTTCGACTTCCCTGGCGCCTGGCTCTATCTCGGAGATCAGGCGCTGGTGCATCTGGTAGGCGTCGAGGCTACTCCGCAGTCCGGCGGCGACGTCACGCTGGAGCACTTCGCGTTCCGCGCAAATGGACTAAAGGAATTTTTGCTGAATCTAGACAACCGAGGGATTCATCACAGCGTCGACGCCGTGCCAGGATTTCCCATTGTTCAGGTGAACTTTCATGACCCTGACGGAAATCATATTCATGTCGATTTCGACGCCGCCGAACGCGCGGCATAAATACCAATGCATACGTAGTTGCGCATTGACCCGTGCGAGTTTCAACGGCCTAATCCGATCCTAAACCTGTGAAAGGAATTTCTGATGTCATTCCTCGTTCGATACACACTTGCCTCTGCCGACGACAACGCCAATCAAACCGAAGCGATGGACGCCCTCGTTGCCGGGCTAAAGACTGAAGGCGTCGACGGGCTTCACTATTCCTGCTTTGCGACAGACACACCCACGGAGTTCCTTGGCGTTCTAGAGTTCGTTGATGACGACGCGAAACAGGGTTTTTTAAATTCTGCCGCATTTGCGGAATACAAAGCGAAAGTCGGTCCGACGTTTGCCAATCCCCCGGAAACTAGCAATATCACTTCGATCGCAACGACACGGGATTAGCGATGCCGCCTGAATTCCACTTGTTTGCCAAAGGGCCACGCCCAGTTGCGCCGTTTTCGCACGCAGTAGAAGACGATGGATGGGTGATCTTGACGGGTCAGATGCCCACTGATCCGGACGCGCCTGATGCACCTTTGCCCTCTGGGATCGAAGCGCAAACCAATCGGGTGATGGACAATCTCGCGCTGATCCTTGGCGAATTGGGTCTCAACCTGACACATGTCGTGCAGTGCCGTTGTTTTCTTACCGAATTCGAGCGTGATTACGCGGCGTTCAATGACGTCTATCAGTCTTACTTCGATCCCGAGCGTCGCCCGGCACGCACGACAGTTGGCGTGACCGCGCTAGCCGTCGGAGCACTTGTCGAAGTGGATTGTATCGCTCGTCGATCCTGACTGGTCGCGAATATATGCATTTCCTATGCGAGTGACCCACAAATCCAAAGAAATGCTGGTGATTGAAGACCGGCCTTGGTTCGTTGCGGGCGTGGTTTGGTTTTTGGGTTTGGCAGCAATATCATCAGTGCTGACAGGGCAGATGGACGGGATTGGAGAGACAATCCTCGTATTGGCACTGGGACTCGGGGCGGCAACTATCGCCTGGCACTTTCTGCCATTCCAGCGAATTGAGTTTGATCGGACTAATGGCAAATTCACGCGCAAAATCGCCCGGGTAACTGGTTCCAAATGGGAGATGCGATCTCTCACCACAATTCGCCAGGCTGCATCACAAGGCGACTGGAGCGAAGGAGGAACACGTATGGAAAGGGTCGCGCTATTGACCGACGACGGCCCCTATCCTCTCGAGTACGGTTTTTCTGGAACTTCGCGGGCAGAAGTTATTCAAGCCATTAATTCATGGCTCGATAATACCGATTAGTGCCAGCCTAAAACACGCCAGCGACTTCGTACATGACCGGTTCAAACCGCGAGCACAACTGGGCAATCTCGCGGTTTCGCTGCCGCATCTCATCCGTCCTCAGCATTGCCTGAAAATCCTCGCGTCTCTGCCATTGGGAGTAATTTGCTATTCGCGTTTGGGCATCGTTCACATGTAGCCCAGCGCCAATGAAACCCGTCTGCTTTGATATGAAATCGGAATACGCGGTCTGCAGCGCATCCAGCAAGTCAGCGCACGTACCTGGCGAACACTCGAATGTTGTGATGACAGTTTGAAGCGGGTGATCACTGCGAATTTCGGGCATGCGGCTCCTCCTTGAGAGGAGCCTAACATAACCAACCGAGTTGCCACAGCGGAACCAAGCTAAATTGGTTTATCGACGCGTGCCGTCACATGAACCCGTCCCTGAACCGGTTCGGGCCAGTTCAGCGAAACTTGATTTTTGGACGCACCTATTTCGGTCTGCACGTAAGGCGTAGCAAAAACGTCCGCGGCAGCCCCGTTCTGAATCGCGTTTTCCGTCACGACCGAGGTCACTTCGCGGGCCCATCCTGAAAATGGCAAGTAACCTGACACATCAAGCGTCCAGGTTGCTGCTACCGAGGCTTGATCGAATTGCAATGTAACCGGATTTATTGTGTTTTGCCCGATCCCATTGAATGTATTGCCCGAAAACTCAACGTTCCTGAACAGACCAAAATCCAAAGCAGCAATGCTATCGTCTACCCTTTCGATCCTGTCCGTGGTTCCGTTCAACGACTTGAAAGTATTCCCGGTAACGGAAAGCCCTTGGATAAAGTGCCCCGGACCGAACGGCTTCACGACAATCCAAGCAAAATACGAGGCCGCATCATTGACTGTGAAGATATTGCCAGTAACGGTCAGCCCACCAAACGAATACTCGGCACTGAAATCAGGTGATGCATCGTGTTCGTTGGTCCACTCGATGGACGAATTGTCGATGTAGTTACCAGTGATCACCGACTTTACGTTCGGATAGGTCAGCACCAGGCCCGCAACGCGAGGTCCATCAGTTACATTGTCGCCTTGAAACCAGTGGTTTCCGACAATCAGGTGCCCATTTCCATGAAGTACCATGGTTGTACCGAACCGCTGGAACCGGCTGTCGCGGATTTTCGCGTCATTGGCGTTTACGTTGAGCCCGAGTGATACCCGCGAAGTTGCGGGAAGTGCCTGCTCGTCCGACGCAAAGTGGCAACGATCGATCTGCAAATCCTGACAGCCCTGACCATGGCTTGTTATGCCGCGATCCTTGGGCTTGGTAATGAAGCAATCCTTCAAGTGAAATGTCTCACCAGCTGGCGCAAGCAAGACGGCGCTCGCCACGCCCTGGCAATGAATCTCAACATCAGACAGCGTGAACTTCGAAAGTTTCGTGAAGCCGGAAAAATCTAATACGTATCTGAACCGCTTGAACGTATATGTCTGACTTGCCGGAGCCGCATGAAGCGGCTGCGACAATGTTATAGTTCCGGCCCCGATATTTTTGTCCGTGACATAGACTTCGCGACCTACGCCTGTCCCATCAACAAGCGACCCGACCTCAATGTTCGCAACATTTGCGACGGAGGTTAGCGTGACGGGCTGCGCGGAGTCGTATCCCGCAATACTCGTTTGCGTGTCCGTATCCCAATTTGCGCCAGGCACGACATTCAGCTGTCCATTTCGAATAACTCTGCGAATTTCATATGTGTCAGAGGTTGCGGCCTCTGCCATGTCGATTGGCTCGCTGACTTCAATACGCCGACCACCGAGATCAAAGCTCTCGTGATCAGAAAAATTCAGCAACGCCTGAACACCTTTCTTGAAGGCAACGACTTCATCTCCGAACGCAGATGCATAGGTCGGAAGATCAAAATTCTGACGTAATATCAGCCTTTTATCATCTGGAAGTGTTACGTTTCCGACAAATCGGACAGGGTGTTCGAAGGTTACGTTATCGCTTAACGCGTAGTCACCGTCAGGGACAAGAATGCCGCGCCCGGACGCTGCAGAATTGGCCGCAAGAAAGGCCGCGGTTTCATCGGCAACGCCGTCGCCAACAGCGCCAAAATCCCGAACATCAACCCAATCCATCATCACCCGATGGAAAACTGAGGTCACATCCTCGACCTCGATGTCATCGACGCGCACGATGCCGCCTGTGGGTCCGGTTAAGTCCAGTCCAAGATGCCCATAGATCACGGGATCACCCCAGTGCAGATCCACACCATTGCGAGGACCGCTACCGATGATCGCAGAAACCTCGACGACTTCGCCATAGTTAGTAAGCGCGGCAGAGGTGCCAAAAGTCGTTAGCCCAGAAACAGGCAAACTCCCTGATTGACCAGGCCAACCGGCAATCCGCACTGACGGTAGAGTACCAGAAATCGCCTTAACCCGCGCAGTGACGCGTAAATAGCAGCCAGGAAGTATCGGCGCTTCGCCAGTATATCGGATGCTTTGAATGCTGTCGGTCTTTTGAAGCTCAAGGCAGGACCCGAAATCAGCATCACCTGGCACAACCGCCGCCGTCCCGATCGTGTCATAAGTTACCGACCCCGGCGTTCCATCCTCGCTGGACCAGACGTTTAGGCCTGCTTCAAAACTCGGCGGCATTAGCACCAGCCCGTCAGTGATCGCCTTGTTCATTTCGCGCCCTTTCGTGCCACCGAAAGCCGCGTCTCGGAAATGAGAACGGGTGCGCCCGATAGGGCCGCATACCTTGGACTTTCGTGATCTGTCCGGGACTATTCGCCCGGCGTCGGGCAAATGATCTACGCTATGTCTGTTAACCGCGATTAAACCATGCGCACTGTTGCGTCAGGCACCGACATCCGGCGGCCGAAGGATTTGAACGCCATTGATGACCCAGCCTTCCGGAGTTTGGATCATCTGGTAATCGAGTAAGTGAGTCGCACCAAATTCGTCTCGAACAAATAATTTCTGCCAATATCGCCCGTCGATTTTCCGTAATTCAAGG
>JBPCWO010000008.1:0-12540 GCA_051009475.1 Boseongicola sp. | reverse complement strand
GCACGGTGGAGCTTCCCAGCGGCACCGAGATGGTGATGCCGGGGGATAACCTGAAATTCACGGTTGATCTGATCGCGCCGATTGCGATGGAAGATGGTCTGCGCTTTGCGATCCGCGAAGGCGGCCGCACCGTCGGCTCCGGCGTCGTCTCCAAAATCCTCGAATGAGGACGAGTAAGTAAGGCGCAGCGGAAGAAATTCCGTGGTGGCTAAGGATTAAGGTGGGTTAGCCCGGGCGCAAAGTCCCAGGTAAAGCCCGGAACATGTTCGATGTGGAGCGTGGCTCCACCTCTCAACGAAGGGATAAGACAATGGCTATTGCCAGTCAAAACATCCGGATCAGGCTGAAAGCCTTCGATTACCGCGTCTTGGATGCCTCGACGGAGGAAATCGTCAATACCGCCAAGCGGACAGGCGCGCAAGTGCGCGGCCCAATTCCGATGCCGAACAAGATTGAGAAATATACTGTCCTACGTGGCCCCCACGTTGACAAGAAATCGCGTGACCAGTTCGAAATTCGAACGCACAAGCGGCTTTTAGATATTATCGATCCGACACCGCAGACTGTGGACGCGCTAATGAAGCTCGACCTTGCTGCCGGTGTTGACGTCCAGATTTCGGTTTAAGGGAGGGCATCTGCCATGTTGCGCTCCGGCGTTATCGCAAAGAAGGTCGGGATGACCCGGCTCTTTATGGAGGACGGGAAGCAAATACCCGTGACCGTTCTTCAATTAGACAAATTGCAAGTTGTTGCCACGCGGACACCCGAAAAGGATGGCTACGCAGCTGTTCAGTTGGGCGCAGGCGCAGCGAAAGCCAAGCGTGTGTCGCAAGCTTTACGCGGACATTTCGCGGCTGCAAAGGTAGAACCCAAGCGGAGGATTGCGGAATTTCGGGTAGACCCTGAAAACCTGATCGGCATTGGGGAAGAAATTACCGCGAACCACTATTTCGAAGGTCAGTTCGTGGATGTGAGCGGTACTTCGATCGGTAAAGGCTTTGCCGGCGCCATGAAGCGGCACAACTTCAGCGGATTGCGCGCCTCGCACGGTGTTTCGATCAGCCACCGCTCTCATGGCTCGACGGGTCAGTGTCAGGACCCCGGAAAGGTGTTCAAAGGCAAAAAAATGGCCGGGCATATGGGTGCGGCTCGCGTGACGACGCAGAACTTGCAAGTTGTCCGCACGGATGCGGACCGCGGCCTGATTATGGTCAAGGGGGCGGTTCCGGGCTCAAAAGGCGGCTGGGTTACGGTCAAGGATGCTGTAAAAAAGCCGGTTCCTGAGAACGTCATTTTGCCCGCTGCATTGAAATCGGCGGCTGCTGAAGCCGAGAAGCTGGCCGCGGAAGCTGCGGCGGCGGCGGAAGCTGAAGCCAAGGCGGCGGAAGACGCGCGTCTAGCGGAAGAAGCCGCGGCGCAGGAAGCCGCGCTTGAAGAAGCCAAGGCTGAGATTGCGGCCGACAAAGAAGGCGATGATCAATCGGCGCCAGACGGTGACGATGCCGAGAAGAAGGATGGTGAGGAATGAAACTCGACGTGATCAAACTGGACGGCAAGAAGGCCGGTTCGGTCGATCTGGGCGACGAGATCTTTGGTCTTGAACCCCGCGCCGACATCCTTCATCGCGTTGTCCGTTGGCAGCGCAACAAGGCGCAAGCTGGAACGCACAAGGTCAAAACCCGGTCCGAGACCAGCTATTCGACCAAGAAAATTTATCGCCAGAAGGGCACCGGTGGCGCACGTCACGGGTCCCGCAACGCACCAATTTTTCGCGGTGGTGGCATTTATAAGGGTCCAACTCCGCGGAGCCACGTTCACGACCTGACAAAGAAGTTCCGCAAATTGGGGTTAAGGCACGCATTGTCATCAAAGGCGGCGACTGGCAGTCTTGTTATTCTGGATGCGGCAACCACAAAGGAAGCCAAAACCAGCGCGTTGGCCAAGCAGGTCAGTGATCTTGGCTGGAAGAAAGCCCTGGTGATCGACGGCGCGTCGGTGGATGAAAATTTTGCCCGCGCAGCGCAGAACCTGAACGGAATTGATGTGCTGCCGTCGATGGGCGCGAATGTCTATGACATCCTGAAAAGTGATACCCTGGTGATCACAAAAGCAGGCGTCGAAGCGCTGGAGGCGCGGTTAGGATGAGCGCAAAAACCGAACATTACGATGTGATCCGCAAGCCGATCATCACTGAAAAATCGACGCTGGCATCTGAGCATGGTGCCGTCGTTTTTGAAGTTTCCATCGAAGCGAACAAGCCGCAGATCAAAGAGGCGGTTGAGGGTCTGTTTGGCGTCAAGGTAAAAGCCGTGAACACGACCATCACCAAAGGAAAAGCCAAGCGTTTTCGTGGACAGATGGGCAAGCGGAAGGACGTCAAGAAGGCCTATGTGACGCTCGAAGAGGGCAACACGATTGACGTAACAACGGGTCTTTAATAGACCCGGACTTCGGTCTCGCACATGCGGGGCCAAAAAATTTAAAACCGGGGCAACGAGCCCCATGAAATGAAACTGGACCTTAGGTTCAAAGCAGACGGAAGACAGAAAGCATGGCACTCAAGTCGTATAAGCCGACGACGCCAGGCCAGCGAGGGCTGGTTCTGATCGACCGTTCGGAGCTTTGGAAAGGCCGCCCGATCAAAGCCCTTACTGAAGGGTTGAGTAAGAAGGCCGGCCGGAACAACACCGGACGAATTACGATGCGTCGCCGCGGCGGTGGCGCGAAGCGTCTTTATCGCATCGTGGACTTCAAGCGCACGAAATTCGATGTTGCTGCGACGGTTGAAAGGATCGAATACGATCCGAACCGCACGGCATTCATCGCGCTGATCAAGTATGACGACGGCGAGCAGGCATATATTCTTGCACCACAACGCCTGGCAGCTGGCGATCAGGTGATTGCAGGCGCGAAAGTTGATGTGAAGCCTGGCAACGCAATGCCGTTTGAAGGCATGCCGATTGGGACGATCGTCCACAATATCGAGATGAAGCCGGGTAAAGGCGGTCAAATCGCACGTGCCGCTGGCACCTACGCGCAGTTCGTCGGTCGTGACGGTGGATATGCGCAAATCCGGCTTTCTTCGGGCGAACTGCGATTGGTTCGGCAGGAATGCATGGCAACTGTCGGCGCGGTGTCAAACCCCGACAACAGCAACCAGAACCTAGGCAAAGCCGGTCGCAATCGCCACCTTGGCAAGCGTCCAAGTGTTCGCGGTGTTGTCATGAACCCGGTTGACCACCCGCACGGCGGTGGCGAGGGCCGGACTTCGGGCGGCCGTCATCCGGTCAGCCCATGGGGCAAGCCAACAAAGGGTGCGCGCACCCGTAACAAGAACAAGGCGTCGTCGAAGCTGATCCTTCGCTCGCGTCACGCCAAAAAGAAAAGGCGCTAAGAGATGAGCCGTTCTGTATGGAAAGGTCCCTTCGTCGACAGCTATGTCCTGAAGAAGGCCGAGAAATCCCGCGAGTCGGGCCGCAACGAGGTCATCAAGATCTGGTCGCGCCGTTCGACCATTCTGCCTCAGTTCGTTGGGCTGACATTTGGCGTTTACAATGGCCACAAGCACATCCCGGTAAATGTTACCGAAGATATGATTGGCCAGAAGTTCGGTGAATATTCGCCGACGCGGACCTATTACGGTCACGCCGCCGACAAGCGCGCGAAAAGGAGCTAGGTCATGGGCAAGGACAAAAATCCGCGCCGCGTGGCGGACAACGAAGCAATGGCGAAGACGCGGATGCTGCGCACCAGCCCTCAGAAGCTGAACCTTGTTGCTGCAATGATCCGCGGCAAGAAGGTGGAAACCGCACTGAGTGATCTAACGTTTTCGAAAAAGCGGATTTCAGGAGACGTGAAGAAGTGCCTTCAGTCGGCCGTTGCCAATGCTGAAAACAACCACAACCTGGACGTCGACGAATTGGTGGTGGCAGAAGCATATGTTGGCAAGAACCTGACATTAAAGCGTGGCCGTCCGCGGGCGCGTGGCCGCTTTGGCCGCATCATCAAGCCGTTTTCGGAACTTACGATCAAGGTTCGCCAAGTCGAGGAGCAAGCGTAATGGGTCATAAGGTAAATCCCATCGGCATGCGGCTGCAGGTCAATCGTACTTGGGACAGCCGCTGGTACGCCGACACCAAGGATTACGGTGATCTTCTGCTTGAAGACATCAAGATCCGCGATTTCATTCGTAACGAATGCAAGCAGGCCGGAATTAGCCGCGTCATCATCGAACGTCCGCACAAGAAGTGCCGCGTGACGATCCATACTGCGCGACCGGGCGTGATCATTGGCAAGAAAGGCGCGGATATCGAAGGTTTGCGCCGAAAGATCGCACAGATCACGGATTCAGAGCTGCACCTGAACATTGTCGAAGTCAGGAAGCCCGAGCTGGATGCGCAACTTGTTGCGGAATCGATCGCCCAGCAGTTAGAGCGCCGGGTGAGCTTTCGCCGCGCAATGAAACGAAGCGTGCAAAACGCGATGCGCATGGGTTCACTAGGTATTCGGGTCAACGTCGCGGGCCGCCTTGGCGGTGCCGAGATCGCCCGGACAGAATGGTATCGCGAAGGCCGCGTGCCTTTGCATACGCTGCGCGCAGACATCGATTATGCGTTGGCCGAAGCCAAGACACCTTACGGCATCATTGGCATCAAGGTCTGGATCTTCAAAGGCGAGATCATGGAGCACGACCCGCAGGCGCGCGACCGCCGCCAGCAGGAGCTTCAGGACGGCCCGGCCCCGCGTGGCGCGGGCGGCGGACGCCGGAATTAAGGAGCGAAGAAGATGCTGCAACCAAAGCGCACAAAATTCCGCAAGATGCACAAGGGCCGGATCAAAGGTGAGGCCAAAGGTGGGTCTGATCTGAACTTTGGATCCTACGGCCTGAAGGCAGTTGAACCTGAGCGCATCACTGCGCGTCAGATCGAAGCCGCGCGTCGCGCCATGACACGTCACATGAAACGTCAGGGCCGGGTCTGGATCCGGATTTTCCCGGACACCCCTGTAACTTCCAAGCCCGTCGAAGTTCGTATGGGTAAAGGTAAGGGTTCGGTCGATTTTTGGGCCGCCAAGGTGAAACCGGGGCGGATCATGTTCGAGATCGACGGCGTGAACGATACCGTCGCGCGCGAAGCGCTACGTTTGGCGGCGATGAAGCTGCCGGTGAAGACGCGGACTGTTGTGCGGGAAGATTGGTAACGGCGGCTACGTTGCCTATTGCGGGCCGTCGCCGGGTTGAGATCAAGTGCCCCCGCCGCGAAAGTGGTGGGGGCTTTCATTTTCGAGATTAGCCGAATTCACCGCATTCAAACTGGTTCTTGGCTTGGGGAAAGCATGCAACTTCCTCACAGGCCATTCGGCGCGCATTAGGTGTCGGGTTAAATGCGGCGACATGTCAGCTATGATTCCAATCGTTGGGATCTTCGGAGTTGTTAGGCGAAAGGCCTAAGATGTCACCGTCCGTCGAACAGCCTAGACCCAGCACCGTACGATTGGCGTAGCTAAAATACGCAGACACTTGATTAATTTCAAGAATTTCTCCATCGTTGAAACCCGTATCGCGCAAGTCTTGCGCATCAGCTTCGGTTAGTTCCCAAGGTGCTTGGGTAAGTGTTCGGGCATAGGCCATTGCGCGCTTTTGTGCATTGTTCAACGGAGCGGCGTCGATATCGCGTAACTCAATTGCTGCGCGTATCGCGTCAGAGCGAGCATCGTCACGCAAAAGTCGCTTCAAACCACCAAAATGATGTTCAACGCAATATTGACAGCGGTTCAGTGAGCTAACCCAAACGCCAAGTGTTTCCAGAAACCACTTTGAAATTGAATTGCCAGAATGATGCAGGACATATTTGTAAATAGCCATATGCGCCTCCATCGTGTGGGGGCGCAGGCTGTGCATCATCATGATATTGTCGACGTTGTTATCGGGGCCTTTGACACGATCGTACAGCGTTCTTAGCTTTCCGGTCGCATCTTCATACTCGACAGTTTCGATCCAGGCCATTTTCGCTCCTCCTCTTCGATTTCATATTTGGCGGAATGTTCAACATTTGCTGTGAAAATTTTGGTCGCTGACCGTTTATCGAACTTTCCCAAAGCGCAACATCATTCAATTGTATGGCAAGCTTTCGAAGATTTTGCTGATCCGCACTCGTTTCGTGGCTTCATTGACGATATGAAATGCCCATGATGAAAACCCGCTCACTTTTCGCCACCCGCCTCTACCAGTCCAAACTCACCGGCATCGACTCCGCCGAGCTCGAATCCTCCTGCCTTTCCATCGCCGAAGATGACGAGGCGGGTCAGGCGTGGTGCGAGGAGAACGACTTTCCGGGCTACACGAGCTATGCCTCGCTCACCGATCTTCCCTGGCGGTTTCCGATCTTCAAGGAACTTGTGGAGGTGCTCGACAGCCATGTCGCGGTCTTAGCCGAGGACGTCGAATTCGATCTGGACGGCAAGGACCTCAAGCTAGAGGACATCTGGATCAATATTTTGCCGGAGGGCGGCGTGCACAGCGCGCATATCCACCCGCATTCGGTGATCAGCGGCACGGCTTATGTGGCAATGCCAAAAGGCGCGAGCGCGATCAAGTTCGAGGACCCGCGGCTGCCAATGATGATGGCGGCACCAGCGCGCAAGGCTGAGGCGCGAGAAGAGCTGCGCAGTTTCGTGTATGTGGCGCCCGAAGTGGGCGAGGTGCTGTTATGGGAAAGTTGGCTGCGTCACGAAGTGCCGATGAACATGGCCGAGGAAGATCGGATCAGCGTCAGTTTCAACTACACCTGGCAATAAAGCAGCACCGAAGATCGCGTTGTGAAATTTTACTCAGGATTTTGAGTGGCCGGTTCCAATTGTGCGGATTCTACTAGAAATTCCATGAATGGGCGGCCCCGGTAAGTTGTGTGGCTTTCGATCGGGGCTGTCGTGATATCATCAAAGTGATGATCCAACACCGTCGATCGTTCGTGGTGAAGCGGGCTTGAACAAAAGCACGTCTCGCTCCACTCGACATTACCCGTTTCATTGACCACAGCGCGGTTCATTGAGGCGACAAGTTCCTCACCGTCAGGACGCTGTTCCTTGATCGTCCCGTCGGTCAGTTTTTTGAGAAGCGATTTCGCCGTCCCGCCGCGGAATTTTGCTTGAACATGATAGATCATTCTACCCTCGCTGTTAGTCGAATTTGACAGTGCAACACTGCATGGGAATCAATAAATACGACCTCAAGTTCACTTCAGGTCAAGAAATATTTGAAGATGAGCGCAATTGCGGTGGTTTCAATAAACAATGGGACGCGTTGCAAATGCCGAGCGACAGAAACTATCGACTAGAGCGTTATACAAATTGGGCGACCAAAAAACGGATCCAAGATGCTGAACGCTCTACTTGCAACACTTTGCGCGCTCTTGCCTGCGACAACTGCCACTGCCGACCGGTTGGCGGATCTGAACTATGGTCGTGATCCAGCGCACGTGCTGGACGTTTACACGCCAGAGCGCGCGGTCAAAGCACCGGTTATCGTGATGTTGCATGGCGGCGCATGGGCCTTTGGCGACAAAAGAAACCGGCAAGTTTGGCGTGCCAAGGCGGATTATTGGGGTGAGAAAGGCTACATCTTCGTTTCCGTCAACACGCGGTTGTTGCCCGATGCCAACCCGATTGAACAAACACAGGATTTGGCCCGCGCCCTTGCATTTGTGCAAGGGAACGCGCGGAACTGGGGCGGAGATTCCGAGCGGCTAATCTTGATGGGGCATTCCGCGGGGGCGCATGTCGCGGCACTTCTTGCCGTGCGAGATGACCTTCGGCGGGCCGCGGGCGTTCGACCCTGGAGCGGTACAATCCTGCTGGATACTGCAGCGTTGGATGTGGACTTGTTGATGAGCCGCCAACCCGGTCGGATTTATCGCAACGCTTTTGGTTCAGACCCGACGTTCTGGGCGGCCGTGTCACCCATTACCCATATCAGTGCTCGAGATGGTCCGTTTTTGATTGTCTGTTCTTCAATACGCCGGGGAACATGCCCGGTTGGTCGCCAATTCGCTCGGCAGGGAGAGGTTTCTGGCGTGGCGACGTCAGTTTTTCCTGTCGCTCTTGGGCACGGCCCGATCAACGGTAAGATTGGGAAACCGTCCGCCTATACCAAGTCGATTGACGATTGGATCACTCACGCTTTGCGGTAGGCACCGGCTGCATTGGTGCAGCCGGGCCAATTTGTGAGCGGTGGTTGCTGTATTGTCTTACGAAAACCAGCCCTTCATCTTGCCCCACACCGATTTTTCTTCGGGGACCGAGATGGTCGAACCGGCAATGACTTCGCTGCCTTTGATCTCGGGCAAAGGCTCGCTTTCGAAATGCTCCTCGTCCGGCTGAACTGTGGCCTTTTCGACCGTTTCCTTGGTGATTTCGGCAAAAGAGGTAAACATGGCCAGCGTTTCGGGGCCCGCAAGTCCGTCGGCGTCCAGGCCATTTGCAGCCTGGTATTCTTTGACGGCTGCTTCTGTTCCCGAACCAAATATCCCGTCGGCACCAATTCCCAGGCTTGCTTGAAGCTTTTTCACTGCTGCCCCGCGCGAACCACGACGTAATAGAACAAGTTCGTGCAGCCCAAGTGCGGTAAACGTGTCCGGACCTGCGATGCCGTCCGCGGCAAGACCTGCGGATTTCTGGAACTCACGGACCGCCCGCTCGGTGCCGGGGCCAAAATCACCATCTGCGGTGATGCCCAACTTTTCCTGCAGTCTTTTTACCGGAGCACCTTTGAGCCCCTTTTTCAGAATTGACATTTTTTGTCCCCTTTTATTCGCAATAAACTATCCTTGTTGATCTCCTAGCACCATGCGCAGGCAGAGTTCAGGGGGAAAGACTGGTGGATTGGCTCATGTTTGTTTGCACCGAGATAAACGTTAGTGGCGTGATAGCTCATTGCCTCTGACCGAGCGGAACACTCAATTCAGAGCACTGACGAATGCGGGATGATTGGCATTCTGATCCGGTATAGGATCTAACCGCTGCAACCCTCAGCCGATCGGATAATTCTCAAATGACCAACGATCCGACCAACCTTGCCCCAGACGACATGTCATATGGCGACTATCTTCGTATGGACGCCATTCTTTCGGCCCAGCATCCGCTATCGGACGCTCACGATGAGATGCTTTTTATCATCCAGCACCAGACCAGCGAGCTTTGGATGCGCCTTGCGCTGCACGAAATCGAGGCCGCGCGAAAGACGATAGCCAATGGCAACCTTCGCCCGGCATTCAAAATGCTGACGCGCGTCGCGCGCATCTTCGACCAGCTTAATTCCGCCTGGGATGTCCTGCGGACGATGACGCCGAGCGAATATACTCGTTTTCGCGAGGCGTTGGGCAGTTCGTCGGGATTTCAGTCACATCAATACAGGTTGATCGAATACGCGCTTGGCAATCGCAATTTGGCGATGATGCGCGTTCACCAACACCGTCCGGATCTGGTGGCTGCACTCGAGGCGGAACTGGAAAAGCCCACGCTTTATCATGTTGCGCTGCGGAATCTTGGTCGCGTACTTGGTGTTGATTTTGCGGAGTTTTCTCTGCGTGAACCTTATCAGGCCAGCGAGCAGGTAAGCAAAGCCTGGACGCAAGTCTACCGCAACCCCGAATCCCATTGGGACCTGTATGAATTGGCGGAAAAGCTGGTCGATCTTGAGGATTACTTCCGACGCTGGCGTTTCAATCACGTGACAACGGTAGAGCGAATTATCGGGTTCAAGAAGGGCACGGGCGGGACGAGTGGGGTAAAATATCTGCGCGCAATGCTGGATGTGGAACTGTTCCCCGAGCTTTGGTCGCTGCGGGGTGGGCTGTAGTCGGGCCTGTAAGGCAGCTTAGAGCGACTTCCCGTCAAATATCGTCTCGGGCAGATCGTAGACAGCGACGCCATCAACGCAGGCAAGATTGACACGGAAGTGCCCTGGTTTGAGCCGGGTCTCAACAAAGGTGTGAACTCCGCAAGAACCACAGAAATGGTGCCGCGCCGTCATTGTGCCGAACTGATAGGTCTGCTGTGCGCCCGGTCCGGCCTGAATGGACATGTTCGCTGGTGGAACCGTGAAAGCAGTCAATACACTGCCCTTCCGACTGCACATCGAGCAATTGCAGCGTATGGCCTTGTTAATTTCGTCGGCATCAAACGAGAACCGTATCGCGCCGCAGTGACATTTTCCGTGATGCGTTTTCATTCTCAGGACCTCCGCCGGGCAGAATACCTCAGACCGCCAACCAAACCTCGCTCGAAATAGCCCGCCATTTTTGTGTAGAATGTCTCAATCACAGAAAAGCCCTCGGCCCCGTGGATGGCTTCGTAGTCGGCGCGTGCTTTGCGAAAGGCGATAAGACGCGAAGCGGTGAATTCGGCCCAGTCCGCCGTCATGTCCTCTTGTTCAATTATTTCGAGCCCGGCGGTACTCAGCGACGCGCGATAAGTCTCGATATCGACCAGAGAATTGGGGAACAGATGTTGGCGAAAATCATTCGCTTCGTCCGACGTCGGTTCCTGGATCTGATAGAGGTCTTCGGCAAAAAGAGCACCCCCGGGTCTCAAAGTTTTGACGATTTTTGAAAGATAGTCAGCCCGTCTTGGGATGTGAAATAGCGCCAGCCAACTGACTGCGTGGTCGAAGTTATCATTTGGCAAGTCGAGTTCCAAGAAATCCGCGTTCACGTGCGTGACCTTGTCGCCAAGACCAGCCCGGTGGGTCAAATCGCGGGCCACCAGGTCATAGTCGGCCTGCAATTCAACCGCCTGAATGTCCGCGCCAGTGGAATGAGCTAGATATCGAGCACATCCGCCCCAGCCGGAACCGACTTCAATTACCTTGTCTTTTTCGCGGATATTGCAGGCGACGATCGCGGCGTCCAAAGCCTCGGTCCCGTGATAGTGCAACTGATCGAACTGGGTCAGGACATCGAGCGACAGCGGTGACCCGCTGCCAAAGCCTTGAGCTTTGAGATCGGCGAAAATGCGTTCGGCCCGAGGATAAAGCTGCATTGATTTGATGTCGTCAGGCAAACTCGTTCCCCATGGCTGGCCGTCAAAGCCTACCACGAACAGATGGACTTGCGTGCGCGAAAGTTGGTTGTCCTAGGTGTTTTAGCCCCATTCGCCAGATCAGTGAATTCGACCCGCGTTGCACAAGATGTTATGCCCTGCCCAATTATTCTCTCGCGGCTGATGGGTGCAATGAAAAAGAAAGATGTGAAGGCGGGGAGGCCACTACGCCTTGAGTTGAATGCTCAGAGAGTGACCTCTGCGATGAACTTTTATCGAACGCTTTTTGGGTGGAGCTCGATACCCCTTCATGTCCCACCATGGGGGTCTATCCCTCAGATTGCGAATGGCGATCGGGTCTTTGCGAACGAATTCATGGCGATGGGTGCCTTCGCGATGCCCCATTGGAAAATCTGGTTTTCAGGCGATCTCGAGAAAGCAGAGGAAGCAATCCAAGAAGGCGGCGGGGACACGGGGCAGGGCATTTATCAGCTTGGCGAACTCGGCCAGCTTCTTGATGCGCGCGATCCAGACGGCAATGATTTCGCGTTGATCCGATTGAAGGAGCCGCCACCCGATGAGGACGCTCCCGGTGATCCGTGCCTCGCCGAGTTTTGGGGCAACGGTGTGGCCGAACTCGCGGGATTCTATTCCAGGGTATTTGGCGCTGAGTACTCACGAACCACGCAAGGCGCGAAGTTGTCTTTTGATGGCAAGCCGAAGATCTTTTTTCGGGACTGTGATTTCGACCTGCCCAGACCTTGCTGGATCCCATATTTCCGTTCCATGAGTGTTGGAGGCGACTGTGAGAGGGCAAGGCGTGCAGGCGCGGTTGTTCAGGTCCACAAAGAGGCTGTCGAGGATATTGGCATGCTTGTCGTTCTGGCGGATCCTGAGGGTGCGTTTTTTGGGCTTGTTGATCCGAGCAAATCCGCGACGGCGGAATAGTTAGATCGTTGGCACGGTCCGCTGGCAGATTGTCTGTGGCGTCGATTAGGTTTGCTAGAAAAACACCCCTTGCCAACGCTGTCCCAGCCTCCTATACGGCGGCCTTCACCTAACTCCACCGGAATCAGGGTGACCCGTTTGGGGCCTTCCGGTGATGTTGAAAGGAAGATCAGGCGATGGACGCCAAAGAATTACGTGACAAGACGCTGGATCAGCTGCGTGATGAGCTGACAAGCCTAAAGAAGGAGGCGTTCAACCTCCGATTTCAGCAGGCAACAAGCCAGCTTGAAAACACTGCTCGCATGCGCTCGGTTCGTCGTGACGCGGCGCGAGTTAAGACTATTTTGATTGAAAAGGCGGCCGCTGCCGCCGCGGAGGCGTAATCGATGCCAAAGAGAATACTCACAGGCACCGTCACCAGCGACACAAACGCTCAGACAGTTACAGTTTCAGTCGAACGCCGGTTCACGCATCCGGTGCTGAAAAAGACCATTCGTAAGTCCAAGAAGTACCGGGCGCACGATGAAGCGGAAACATTTAAGATCGGCGACGCCGTTC
>JBPCWO010000007.1:0-6165 GCA_051009475.1 Boseongicola sp. | reverse complement strand
TGATAACCCATGTCGACCATCAGATCGGTGAAATTCTAGGTGAATTGGAAGCGTTGAAGCTCGATAGCCCGCGCCTGATTTATACATCCGATCATGGGGAAATGCTCGGCGCTCAAGGGGTGTTTGGCAAGAGCTGTGTCTTCGAGGGGGCCATCAAAGTACCGCTGATTGTCAGCGGTCCGGATATTCCGGAAGGTGAGACCCGAAACGATTTAGTTTCCCACGTGGATCTGTTTCCCACACTGCTTGAGTCGATCGGGGCCCCCGCAAACCCAGAGGACTCCGATCTGCCGGGGTCGTCACTCATAAGCGGACTGCCGGAAAATCGCCGTCTGTTTGCGGAATATCATGCGACCGGAACCAGCGGTGCCGCGTTCGTTCTCAGACATGGCGATTACAAGCTGATCTACTATGTTGGCTATCCGAACGAATTGTTCGATCTTTCTGAGGATCCAAATGAAATGAACAATTTGGCGAGCCAGGCTGCCCATCAGGCAACTCTCGGGGATCTGATCGAAGCCCTGCGCAGCATTTGCGATCCGGAGGAAGTCGATCATCGGGCAAAAGCGGCCCAGCAGGCCAAAGTTGAGGAATATGGTGGGCGAGACGCGATTATTCAGTCGGGCACGCTGGTCTACACCCCACCGCCGGGCAAAACGGCTGAAGTTAGGAATATTGTGTGAGTACGGCGGATGTTCGCGACCGGCTCGACAGGCGACCGCCGGCGCGAGAAAGCGTTGCGAGGAGCGGCAAGCAGGACATGACAACGGCCAAACCGTTTATCGAAATAGATGACGTTCATATGCGGTTTGGCGCCAAGGGGAGCGATTCACCGTTGGTGCTGCAATCGATCAATCTCGGCGTTGCACAGAATGAATTCGTTTCGATTGTTGGCCGCAGCGGTTGCGGCAAGACGACACTTCTCAATATCGTTGCCGGATTGGTCGGCGCTACATCCGGCCAGGTGCGCATCGACGGCAAGCCGGTTGACGGGCCTGGTCAGGGGCAGGGCGTCGTTTTCCAGCAACATGCCCTTTTTCCGTGGTTGACGGCCTTGGGCAATGTAGAATTCGGCTGTCGGGACACAGCGCTCAGTAAGGCGCAAAAGCGCGATATGTGCATGCAATTGCTGGAGCTTGTCGGGCTCGACAACGCCGCCGACAAATATCCACGCGAGATGTCGGGCGGCATGAACCAACGCATTGCCATTGCCCGCGCCCTGGCTCTGGATCCCGAGATCCTGCTGATGGACGAACCATTCGGCGCTCTCGATGAAATGACCCGCATCGAATTGCAGGACGAATTGCTGCGGATCTGGGAAGCGCGCAAGAAGACCGTCATTTTCGTCACTCATTCCATCAACGAAGCTCTGGTTCTGTCGGACCGGACAATCCTGCTTGCCCCGCATCCGGGCCGCGTACAGGAAGAATTCAACGTCGATCTACCCCGGCCGCGCAAGCGCACCGACCCGCAATTCAACGCCATGTACCAGGAAATCTGGGAGGGGCTGTCCACATGAGTGAGCGGCTGATCCGGTATCTGGCAACTTTGGCGTTTTTCGCTGTCCTTTTGGGGGCGTGGGAATTCGCCGCCACTTACGGCTATATCAAGCAATATCGCTTTCCCGCACCCTCGCGCATCGCCAACGCATTTTATGAAATCGCCACCGAAGGGTTTCCCAACGAAATCACGATCTGGAAACATGCGCTGATAACCATCTGGCGTATTCTGCAGGGCTATTTCTGGGCGCTTTTGATTGCCATCCCGATGGGTTTTCTGATCGGTTCGGTATCGACGTTGGAAAAACTGACCGCGCCGCTGATCATTTTTGGCCGATCCATCGCTACACTGAGCCTGTTGCCGCTGGTCATCGTGTGGTTTGGCGCAGGCGAGATCACCAAGGTAATCCTGATCGGTTACGGCTGTTTCTGGACGATGATTTCCAATGTCATCGCCGGCGTGAAATATGTCGATCCATTGCTGATCCGCGCCGCGCGGACCTTTGGAGTTTCCGGCGCGCCCCTGTTCTGGAAAGTCATCCTGCCCGCCGCACTGCCAAGGCTTTTTTCGGGAGCGCGTATGGCGTTAGGAGTTGGCTTCATGGTGATTGTGGGCGCAGAAATGATAGGCACGATTGAAGGCCTGGGTGCGCTGATCATGGAGGCCCGGAATTTTTACCGCAGCGAGATCACCATTATCGGCATGCTGGTGATCGGGATAGTTGGGTTTTTGATCTCCACCGGCCTGATGCAATTGGAAAAGATCCTCGTGCCTTGGGAAACCGGTCTTGACGAGGTGCGCCGATGACAGACCGCCTCACGCCCAGCGATGTTATTCTCGGTGTTACCGGCACGATTTTTGTTCTGGTTGCCTGGGAAGTGTCGACCCGTGGCGGTTGGGTCGATCCGCAAATCTTCCCCAGCCCATTGATTGCCGCCGAGACCGCTTCCACGAAAATGACCGCTGGCGAAGTCTCGACTCACATTGGCTGGAGCTTGATGCGCGTTGTGGTCGGGTTTCTGCTTGGCGCCGCCGCCGCCATCGCAATAGGGATCATTGCCGGCTGGTACAAATATGCCGGCTATGTCCTGCGTCCGATGATCGAATTATTGCGGCCGATCCCGCCGCTGGCGTGGATCCCGTTGGCGATTATCTGGTTTGGGCTCGGCGAGTCCTCCAAATTCTTCATGATTTTCCTGGGTGCCTTTTTTCCGATCGTTACGGCCACCTATCATGGGGTGACGAATGTGGATCCGGTATTGATCCGTGCGGCGCAAACTTTCGGTTTGAAGGGAGTGGCCTTGCTGGTGCGGGTGATCATACCCGGCGCCGCGCCGGATCTGGCAACAGGAATTCGCATCGGCTGGGGCTTGAGTTTCGGCGTACTGGTCGCGGCCGAACTGATCGCCGCCGACAAAGGGCTAGGATTCATGATCATGAATGCCCGTCTGTTGGACAATATCGACGTCATTGTCATTGGAATTGTGCTCATCGGCCTATTGAACCTGGTTACCGACGCCCTGATCGGCCTTGGTATCAGGCGCTGGATCGGTCGGTGGCATGAAGTCTGAGAACCGCTTTATGGCAAAAGATCGCAAGCAAGGGAGGACCAAATGCTGCGTTTGACGAAACCCCTAACCACGCTGATGGGACTGAGCATGTTGGTGGCGACGACCGCCACGACACCAGCTCTTTCCGCCGATATCGAAGTGGACAGCCTGTCTATGAGCCTCGGTGTCGACCTGCCATTCCTGCCGCATATCGTGGCATTCAAAAAGGGATGGTTCGCCGATGCCGGCTTCAAGAATGTCGAATTCAAGAAGTTCAATTCCGGCGCCCAGGCCGGCGAAGCGCTTCTGGCCGATGAAATCCAACTGTGGACACCGGGCAATCTGCCGCCGATATCCATGGCTCACAATGGTGTCCCGGTCGTGATGCTCGGCACCAATTGTATCAACCATCCGTTGGAAAAAATCGTTGTGCGCAAGGACGCCGGCGTCACCAAACCGGAAGATCTTTACAAGACCAAGCTGGGATTGTTCCTGGGCTCCACATCGGGCGCGTTGCTTGGCAATGTCGCTAATCATTACGGGCTTGATTTCAAAAAGATCCCGGCCATCAACCTTGGGCCCCCTGAAGCAATGGCGGCCATGGCGAAAAACGAAATCCAAGGCATCGTGTTCTGGGAGCCCTGGCCGTACCGCGCTTTGCAGAAAATCGATTCCGTCGTCGTTCACACTGGAACCGTCAGCTATTTCGATGCCAACAAGGGTGAAAAAGTACAGGTATCCAACAACCGTTCCATGTGGGTGGTTGCTGAAAGCTGGGCCAAAGCCAATCCGAAAGCTACCAAGGCGCTGGTCAAAGTCCTGTTGAAGGCACAATCCTGGGTCAAGGATCCGGCTAACACGTCGGAAGCGGTAAAGATCTTTTCCGAGTTCCAGAAACAGCCGGTTGAGATGAACATGGCGTTGCTCGACAATTACGTGTTCGATCCCACCGTCGACGAAGCCTATGTCAAGGACATGGACGCCATCGCTGCGTTCCTGCAAGCCACCAAGCGCATCCGCGACAAGAAGGACATCCTGTCCTACACCTACACCGATCCGATGAAGGACGTCGATCCTTCCCTGGTGAAGGTGGAAGGCGCTTGGAAACCCTGATCGGGTGACCGACTGAACAACAATAGGGGCCCGGCTAGCTCGGGCCCCTTCTTATTCCTCCACTGGTGAATAAATTATGGCCCACACATCTCAACCACTGAACATCGCCGTCATCGGGGCGGGTTTCATTTCCGACTATCACGTCAATGGTATCAACGCCGCCGGTGGAGCGCACATCACTACGATAGTTGGCCGCAACCGCGAGAGAACCCTGGCGCGGGCCGAGGCACTGGGCATTCCCAATATCGCGACGAACTATCACGAAGTTTTGGCCGACGACGCAATCGATGCGGTTGTGATCGTCACGCCGGATGCCGCTCACAAGGAGATGGCAATCGACGCATTACGGGCCGGCAAACCGGTGCTCTTGCAAAAACCCATGGCAATGAACAGCAGCGAATGCCGGGAGATAATGGATGCGGCGGAACAAAGCGGCTGCAAACTCACGGTCTCCTTCATGCATCGCTATTTCCCCGAAATCACATGGTTGAAACAGGTGCTGGCGGGTCAAACTTATGGTCCGGTTCATTTCGTGCGCATCCGCAATGCGACACCAGGCGCCGATTGGGGGGACTGGTTCTACAATCCCGCCAATGTGGCCGGCGGCGTTGTCATGCAGTTGGGCGTTCACGGCATAGATTTGCTGCAACATGTTTTTGGGCCGATCACCAGCGTTCAGGCTTTGTCTACAACCATGAACCCGAAAAGGCATTTGGCCGATGGGCGGATCATCGATGTCGAATTGGAGGACAATACGCTGGCGCAATATCAGTTTGCCGCCGGTTTCAATGCCAGCCACGAAATGAGCTTTACCGAAGTCGCCGGCTGCGACCGGTTCCGTTTGGAAGTCTACTTTGAGAAGGCCACCGCGTGGCTGCGCACAAAAGATGGCGCGGCACAGGTGAGCGTCGATGCTGCGATTGGCGAACCCGGATGGCAAAATGTCGAACTGCCGGATGACCCGCTGGGGCGGGAACATCACGCTCATTGGCTCGATATCGTACGCGGCAACGCACCGGTCGACGACACCTCGGGTGCCGGGTTGTCGACACATCTAATCGGCGAGGCGATATATGCCGCAGCGCAACAACGCAAAACCATAGATGTTGGAGGTTGACCGCATGGCCGATCCGATCAAAATCGGTATTCTCCGGTTCGAACATTATCATGCCAATTTCTGGACGAAGGCGCTCACCTCGAGCGATGACGCGGTCTATGTGGGGTTTTGGGAACCCGACGATTCACTCGCCGCCGCCGCGATCGATACCCACGCGATCACCCGCTACGACAACATTGACGCCTTGATCGGTGCATGTGACGCCATTGCTGTGTGTTCGGCCACGGCGGGTCATTTGCCGTTGATCGAAAGGGCGGCGCGGGCAGGAAAGGCCATCCTATGTGAAAAACCGATTGCCCACACCAATGCCGATTGCGCGCGTATCGCAGAAATCATCGATGAGACCGGCGTGACGTTCATGCAAAGTTTCCCCAAGCGGTTTGACCCGGTCAACCATGAGATCCGCGCGGTCCTCGATGGCAACGAAATCGGCGACTTGACGATGGTCCGCGTTCGTCATGGCCACAATCACGGCACACTAACCCCGGGCTTTGGCGAGGGATGGTTTGCCGATCCCGCCCAATCGGGGGGCGGAACCCTGATCGACGAGGGAGTGCATGCGGCCGATTACCTGCGCTGGACCTTTGGTGAACCATCCAGCGTATGCGCCACCATCTCATCCGATATCTTGGGCTTGGATGTTGAGGACAGCGCCATTGCCATGTTCAAATGGGACAATGGCCTTATTGGCGAAATCACAACCAGCTGGTCCTATGCGGCGGCCGACACGTCGGTTGAAATCTACGGCACCAAGGGAACCATTCTGCTCAGCGGCGTTGATATCGCTTCGCGGCCCAACCGTGAGAAAGATTTTCTCAAGATCTACCGGTTGAAAGAAGGCGGCGGCGAGTGGACTTTTTCGCAATGCGTCCCCGCATTCAAGAC
>JBPCWO010000006.1:0-9156 GCA_051009475.1 Boseongicola sp. | reverse complement strand
GTCGACACGACCGGGATTGATCGACACCCTTGTCATGACCAACTTGCCTCGTAGTCTTTCAGAGCATCCACGATGAACTCAGAACGTTCGGTGCCCTGCAAGTGATCGCCTGATCGGTAGATTTCGGCGATCTTCATCGAAATCTCTTTGAGCACTGCTCCGTCATCGCGCCCGTCTTGTAGCGGGATACGCAACATCGTATCGCCACCGTAAGTTGGGATTTCACCTTTATAACAATCGGCTGGGTGCCGTAGTTTATCTCCGGCAGCGAGCGACCGAATGGCTTTGCGCAGCATCCGGCGGGCTTTGGCCACGCCGCGATCGGTAAAGGCCAGGCTCTCGCGCGAATGGATGTTGCGGGGGCCTTGGCTGACCCAAGCGTCATAGTCGCCGGGATCGTCCTGGCGTTGTTCATAGCTCCGATCCGGGTCCTGCCCATAAAAGTCGGTTTTGCCATAGCCCACCTGACTTTTATCGGTCAGGCCTTTGGGGTCGTCACCATCGCGGAAGTGTCGCCAGGCGATGACCATCGTATTGGTGTCATCAATTGGTGTGACCCAGCGCGACAACCCGCAGCGGCCAAAATAACGGGGACCTTCCGGCACCGGAAAATGCGCGCCGTTTTGGGTAAAGCTGGGTGCGATGTGATCGTGCACCCGGATCCAGACGATATCGTCCACGCGGCGCGCATTGGTGTAAAAATCGCCGCACGCGCTTTCGTGGAACTCTATCATTGGCATCTCGGCAAATGCATCGATGAATTGGCTTCGCACCGCGAGGGTATGAAGATAGACGACGTGGAACGGATCCCAGGCGTTTTCCATTACTTGCAGCCAGTTGCAGGGGGATTTGATCAGGTAAGGCAACATATCGTCGCCTGGCTGATCAAAAGTATCCATCACGGGAAATCGCGGTGTGGAGTCTGCAGGTCCAAGATAAGCAAATGCCAAGCCTTTGAATTCAATCACTGGATAGGCGCCTAGGCATGTCTTGGCCTTGACTTGCGATGCCGGCGGTTCGCAAGGCGTTTCCAACACAGTTCCATCAAGGTCGTATTTCCAACCGTGGTAGCTGCAACGAATGCCGCCCTCCTCGATAATCCCAAACTCCAGCGACATATTCCGGTGGGCGCAGTGCAAATGCACAAGGCCCAATCGGCCGCCTTTCTCCCGAAATAGCACCAGGTCCTCGCCGAGAATACGAATACGATAGGGTCGATCGCCAATCTGGTCCGTCATTGCTACCGGCATCCAGAAACGACGCAAGTATTCGCCGCAGGGTGTGCCGGGGCCAACCTCGGTCAGTTCCGGATCAGGTTGGGCCGACCAGACATCCTGCTTGTCATGGCCGCGAAAATTTCCCTTCTGTGGTTCGAACGATCGGCTCATGCTGTCCCTCCGTTAGCGTCCCGAACCACTAACGCGAGCAATTCGCCGCGGGAGACTACGCCTCGGTTCGTATGGGCAAGAATCATCCCGTCGGAGGAAAACGTTAAACGGTCAGATTCCCGCTCCGGTTCACCGACATAGTGGAAAAATCCGGCAAATTCTCCGGCATTCACATCCTGCCCGGCATGTATGGCGCGATCAAAAAGCCCTGCGCTTTGCGCGTAAAGGCTGTCTTGAGGTTCGGCGATTTCCACAACTCGCTGAGTTGGGACGGGCGTTACATCTCCCTCCAATATCCCGAGGTGGCGCATCACGTTCATCATTCCGGCCTCGGCTTGGTCGGTGATCGTAGGGTCAACGCCGCCACTGCCACCGAGTTCCGTGGCGATCATCGGGACGCCTGCGCGTTCAGCCGCAGAATTGACCGAGCGATTGTCGTTGTGTGCCCCGAGGCGCCAGATCAGCGGCAATCCGAAAACCCGGGCGAGTTCCATGTTTTTTGCGGCGAGGGCGCGGTCTTCGGTGTCAGTGGGCAACGCGCAGGGCTGAAAGAACGAAGCTTTACCGCCTGAATGCAAATCAACTGCGGCGTCGCAACGAGGCAAAATTTCGGTTTCAACAAAATGCGCCAGCATAGCTGTCGGACCACCAGCAAGTTCCCCCGGAAAAGCACGGTTCAGGTTCGCCCCATCCAGTGGCGAAACTCTGGAAGAGGACTTCAAAGCCGGAGCGTTCAAGGCCGGGATTGCGATCACCTGTCCGCGCATCGTTGTGGGATCCAAACGATTGACCAGTCGCATGATCGCGGACGGCCCTTCAAATTCGTCGCCATGGGTTCCGCCGATCAACAAAAGTACTGGGCCGTCGCCGCCTTTCAGCGAGATCACGGGAATTGGATGATAGCCGAGCGGATTGTTGTTGTCCGACCAGCGCAGCATTGCGTCGCCAAACTGCCGACCTGCGGTCGTCAGATCCGTTGTCAGTTTCACATGGCTTACAGATGGCTCCAGTGGCATTGGCGGTTTCGCTCCGTTGTTGTGGGCGACGCTAGCACGAAATTTTGGCAGGTGAATTGATAAAATCCGCGCTCCATGTAAGGGTTCTCGTCGGACATAACGAGGCTTCATGGCTGTTCCTCGCGCACATTCGGGCATCGAAAATATCAAGCCTCACATGGTGGGCGCGGACGGCCAAAGCTTTCCTGTGGCATCAATACTGCTGAACTCCAATGAAAGCGCCTTTGGCCCGTCGCCTCATGCCATAGCGGCCGCACGAACCGCCGCAGTTTCGATGGAGCGCTACATTGAGAATGTCGACACAATTTTGGCTCCGGCAATTGCCGAGCGATATGGGCTGCCCGTATCGCAGATCACTTGCGGTCAGGGTTCGGACGATATTCTGCAACGACTGGCCCGTGGGTATCTTGGAAAGGGCGGTTCGCTTCTGCGCAGTGCGAACGGCTATCTCAAGGCTCCCAACTACGCCCACGCGGTTGACGGGACGGTGATCAGTGTCCCTGACGACGACTTTAAGCCATCAGTCGCTCGAATGATCGACGCGATGACCGATCGCACCAAGATTGTCTATCTGGCCAACCCCGAAAACCCGGCAGGCACCTATCTGAGCGGTGCAGAAGTCCGCGAGTTGCATGCTGCGATGCCCCCGACATCGCTGCTTATTCTGGATTGCGCCTACGAAGAATACGTTGATGCTGCGGATTACGAACCAGGGCATCGGCTCGTCGATGAGGTCGATAATGTTGTGATGTGCCGCACATTCTCAAAAATCCATGGCCTCGCCGGCGCCCGAATAGGCTGGCTTTATGGTCCGCCGGACATCGTCGACACAGTTAAGCGATTGGCCCTGACTTTTCCCATTGCCACGCCTTCGCTTGCTGCAGCATTGGCAGCACTGCAGGACCGAGAACATGTCGCCCAAGTCCGCGCCAAAAACCGACTGTTGCGGGACTGGCTACGCAAAGAATTGGCTGCGTTGGGTCTGCGGGTGATCCCCAGCCAGACCAACTTTGTGTTGATTCATTTGCCGAATCCAGACCGCAGCGCCGTAGCGCTTGACGGTTCGCTAAGGCGCAACGGTGTCGCGTTGCGCCGCATGGCGTCAGACGCCTATCACGACTACATCCGCATCAGCATCGGATTTGAGCATGAGCTGAAGCGCACCGTAGAGCTAATCTCATCATTTCTGGCAGACGAGTTGTGACAAACGTTGCACCCCCAAGTGGCGCTGCGATTATTGCGGAGCTCAAACAGTCCAATGTACGGGAAGTCGTTGCGCTGCCGGACATTGTCACAAGTGACGGTTTATTGTGGCCGATCTCGCGCGATCCGCAGTTTCGCCTGACCCGTGTCTGTAAAGAAGACGAGGGTGTTTCGATTTGCGCAGCGATGTCGTTCAATGGAACCCGCGCGGTGATGCTGATGCAGCAAACTGGACTGATGGATTCTCTCAACGTGATTCGCGCGGTTGGCGTGGACTACGAAAACCCGGTTGTCATGATGGTCGGACTGCAAGGAAAGGAGCCCGACAAACTGCCCAGCGCGTCGGCTTCGTACGGGGTTCGTATCGTGCAGCCGGTTCTGGATGCGATGGGCCTTTCACATTCTTTGATCGAAAATCGCGGCGACGAGGCGGCAATTCCGCAGAGTATTTCTGCCGCATATGCACAATCTCGCCCGCATATTTTTCTGATCGGCCGCGCGCCAACAATATCATGAGTATGCATCGCGATCAGGCCTTGAAGGCATTAATCTCCCATGTCGGACCAGACGATATTGTAGTCGCCGTTTATCAGTCCTGTTTCGACTGGCTGGCGCTGAACCCTCGGGATTTGAACTATGTCGCCGTGGGGGCGATGGGACAGGCATCGTCGCATGGATTGGGGTTGGCGCTGGCAAATCCCAATCGTCGGGTCTTGGTGTTTGACGGCGACGGCAGCCTTTTGATGAATCTCGGCTCGCTTGTAACTATCGCCGGTTCTGGCGTGACAAACCTTTATCACTTCACTTTCGTAAACCGGACCTATGAGGTGAACGGTGATCAGCCTTTGCCAGGCAACGAATACTTGGATTTCGCTGGTCTGGCGCAGGCGGCAGGCTATCGCGGAGCACGGGATTTTGACGACTTGAGAGAGTTCGAGCGCGGGTTGGCCGGCATGATGGATCAGAGCGGGCCACAGTTTGCGTCGCTGGAGATTGTACCAGGCGAAACTTTCCCGCAGCGCTACGACTACATTCACAGTCGTGAGGCGCGCGCGACCTTTCGCAAGGCCTTAAATCGCGTCGACTAGACCGGCTTGGTCGAAACAGTGATCAGGCTCACCGCATGGCTTCGGATCTCAGTGAACCCATGCTGTAGTTTCGCGTCGAAACTCAATGACGCTCCGGCGGTCAGGTCAAAGACTTCTGTGCCGCAAACATACTGCGCCTCTCCCGAAACGATGTAGAGAAACACATACCCTTCGTGCTGATATCGTGGCAGTTCTGCAGCTTCGTCGCGCCGGATTGTTACTCGAGCGGACTCAAATGAACCGCTCGGGTCCACGTGCTTTCCGAGCAGGGTGTAGTCATGCGAGTGGCCGGGCGTGATCCGTTTGGATTCCAGTCCGGACTTGCCGGATACGAAGTGTACATCTGCCGATTTGGATGTATGTGCAAACAGCGACATCAATTGGACGCTCAGGCCACGCGCTATAGCATCCAATGTCGTTAGCGACGGCGAAACTTGCCCATTTTCGATCCGCGAAATCATCCCGGATGAAACCTCCGATTTCGCCGCCAACTCAGTGACCGTCATCGATTTGTCGCGCCGCAAGCGTCGCACGGCTTTCCCGATCTGAGTGTTCACATCCTGTTCGGCCAAAATCGACATCCTATACCGCGCCGAAATGACGGCGGCGTAGCGTAGCTAATCCGAATTTGGTGACAAGCGCGAACAAATTTTGAAAAATTGGCCGGATCAATTTTTGCGACGACTGGTGCCGAAATTGTCCCGATGCTCAATATATTTACCGGTACGCACGCATTTCGAAGCGTAAATTCCAGTGGCACAATCCCTCTCGTACAAACAATTTACTTGCACTGGCAGGGCAACAATTGGTTTGGTGGACGCATCTAAGGGGGGATAATGCCGTAAATGCAAGCCGTTGAATGCCCAATGGAGTGCCGATGATCACGTTCGAGAACGTCGACAAATTCTACGGCGACTTTCATGCACTGAAGGACATTACCATTTCAGTGCGCGAGGGCGAGCGTATGGTCATCTGCGGCCCTTCGGGTTCTGGAAAATCAACTCTGATACGCTGCATCAACGGGCTGGAGTTTCACAATTCCGGCGTGTTGACAGTCGATGGGGTCGAAGTATTCGATGGTGCCAAAGAAATCCTGCGCCTGCGGCAAGAAGTCGGCATGGTCTTTCAGCAATTCAACCTGTTCCCACATCTTACGGTGCTGGAAAACTTGATGATCGGCCCGATGAAGGTACGCAAGATGGCACGCGACGAGGCTGAACAGACCGCACGCAAGTACCTCGATCGCGTGCATATCCCTGAACAGGCAGACAAGTACCCCGTAGCTTTGTCGGGCGGCCAGCAACAGCGGGTGGCCATCGCGAGATCTCTGTGCATGGAAAGCCGGATCTTGCTGTTTGACGAGCCAACATCGGCGCTGGACCCCGAGATGATCAACGAAGTTCTCGACGTCATGGTTGAATTGGCAGAGACCGGCATGACGATGGTTGTTGTCACCCACGAGATGGGATTTGCACGCAAAGTCGCCGACACTATGGTTTTCATGGAGGAAGGTCGCATCGTCGAAGTGTCCCCGCCAGACATTTTTTTCACAAATCCGTCCAGTGACCGTTGTCGGATGTTTCTGGAACAGATTTTGGAGCACTAGATGACGGCCGCACCCGATACCATTGCCCTGAAGGGGCGGGCTCTCCCAAAACCTGCCAGGGCGGCGCAGATTGTCGACTCGGTCACCTTCTCGGTTGCTCTATATACGCTGATCGTCGGCATCATCGTTTACGGAGCGTATTCCGGAGCGCAGGCAATGGGATACAATTGGCAGTGGTACCGCGTGCCACAGTACTTTTATGAACAAACCGATGATGGCTTTCAATTGGGCGAGATTGTCGTCGGGCTTGGCCAAACGTTGCTCTTGTCTGGAACTGCTTTTGCACTTGCTGTTTTTTTAGGGTTGATTTTGGCTTTGTTGCGATTGTCTGGACTAATTGTCTGCACAGCAGTTTCAATTGGATTTCTTGAACTGGTGCGCAATATTCCACTCTTGGTCTTGCTATATTTGTTCTACTACGTGCTAGGCCCGATATTCGGTTATGACCGATACGTCGCCAGCATCCTTTGTCTGGCAGTGTTCCATTCAGTGCTGATCTCCGAAATATTCCGGGCCGGAATTAATGCGGTTGCCAAGGGTCAGTGGGAAGCCGCGACATCGATTGGGATGTCCAAGGGGCAGGCCTACCGCTATATCGTTCTGCCGCAGTCCATTCGCTTCATGTTGCCGCCAATGACCGGCGAGGTCGTGCACATGGTCAAGTCGTCGGCCATTGTCAGCGTAATTGCCGTGGCTGAGCTGACCACCATCGGGCGGAACATCATCTCTGACACTTATATGAGCTTTGAAATCTGGTTCACGATCGCCGCAGTTTATATGGTTGTGACGCTGATCCTTTCCGTTGGCGTGTCGTTTGTCGAAAAGCGATACGCCGTTGATCAATAACCGGGCGGCCAATCTGCTGGGCCTCCATAACCAACCTAACCAGGGAGACTACAAATGAACTTTACACGCAGATTTCTAGGCGCGGCTCTCGCGCTAGCGGTTACCACCGGCGCGGCGGCACCCGCGTTGGCGCAAAACGCGACACAGGCCCTTTCCAGCGAAAGCGTCATCGAAACGATCAAAGAACGCGGTGTCATCAAAATCGGGCTTTCGTTGTTCGTACCTTGGTCGATGCGCGATCTGAATGGCGATCTAATCGGTTTTGAGCTCGATGTGGGTCGCCAACTCGCCGAGGACATGGGTGTCGAGGTCGAGTTTATTCCGACTTCGTGGGACGGCATCATTCCAGCGCTGGTCTCTGGCAATTTTGATGCAATTATCAGCGGAATGTCAGTAACAGCATCGCGCAATCTGACGATCAACTTCACTGATCCATATGCCTTCTCGGGTCTAGCGGTTTATTCGAACATTGGCATGACCCAAGGCATGAGCCGTGATGATTTCAACGACGAAAGCATCGTTTTTGCAGCGCGTCGTGGCGCGACACCCGCGGTCGTAATCGCAAAGCAGTTCCCAAATGCGCAAATCCTGCTCTTTGATGAAGACGGTGCCGCCGCGCAAGAAGTGCTTAACGGAAACGCCCATGCGACGATGGCGGCTCAACCAACACCGAACCGCGAAGTCGCAAACTATCCTGAAACGTTGCACATCCCGTTTGAGGCGCTCTACGATCCGCGAGGAGAGGCGTTTGCCATTCGCAAGGGCGACCCTGACGCGATCAACTATTTCAATAACTGGATCGCTCAGCAGTGGCGCTCCGGCTGGTTGGAAGAGCGTCACAACTACTGGTTTGCCACGACCGAATGGGAAAGTCTGGTCGCTCAATAATATGACGCGCCGCCCCCTGGTTTGATCTCCGGGGGGCCGCATTTCTACAAGGATTATCACCTTGCGTTCGACGCTGAAAAAACTGCACTGGCTGGATTACCTTGTACTCGCGGTGATCGCGGGATTTTTCGGCTATATTTGGGTGCAGATTGAAGGCTCGCTAAATTACAAGTGGCGCTGGGAACTCATCCCGAACTATATTTTCCGCTATCATACTGGGCGAGAGGAATGGTTTGCGAACGTGCTTCTTCAGGGGCTCGCTGCCACCATCCGCATTAGTATCTACGCCAGCATATTGGCAGTGATACTTGGCACAATTCTCGGTGTGGCACGCTGTTCTGCCAATCTGACCATCCGCATGCTGGCGCGAACCTATCTTGAGTTTCTGCGGAATATCCCGCCAGTGGTTGTGGTATTCATTTTCTTCTTTTTCCTCTCGGAACAACTCATCCAGGCGCTCAATATCGAAAGCTGGGCGCGAGGCATCGCCCGGTCAGAGGACAAGGGCATCTGGGAGTTCTTTTTTGGCGAAATGCGCCGTTTTCCGAAGCTGATCTCTGGCGTCATTGTGCTGGCCCTGTTCGAAAGCGCTTTTGTCGGCGAGATAGTACGCGCTGGCATTCAGTCAATCGACAAAGGCCAGCGTGAAGGCGCGCGCTCTATCGGGATGAATCGGTTTCAAGAGCTGCGCTACATCGTTCTGCCTCAAGCATTGAAACGGGTTCTGCCGCCTCTGGCGAACCAGTTCATTACGCTGATCAAGGACAGCGCAATAATCTCGCTAATCTCGGTTCAGGAGCTGACTTTCAAAACCGTCGAACTGGTCGCTTCCACTCGATTGATATTTGAAGCGTGGATCACGACCGCCGCGTTTTATTTTGTCATCTGTTTCGGATTATCGATGCTGTTCCGAAAGCTGGAAAACCGCTAGCTCGGAGATTCCAGGCCAATATGCGGATCGGGATTTGCAAAAATTGCAGCGGCACATGGATAGGCATCCAGCACTTCCTGTCCTCCTGGCAGGCGTTCGGCATGAAAGACGCCACGTTCCCAAACGGCTACCCCGTCGATCTCGATCGTCGGATCTACCATATTCCACGAGATCTCGCCCGGTGCATAGC
>JBPCWO010000005.1:0-2921 GCA_051009475.1 Boseongicola sp. | reverse complement strand
GAGCGGCCGATGCGCGGCCCGACTATGCGGCGTTCAATCCTCGGATACTGTTACCGAACGGGCATCAGTTTCAGCGCCGGATGTCGCGCCTGCTGTCACCGGAACTGAATGAAAAGTTGCGATTGCCCCTGACGCAGGATCAGGATGTCGAAATGTTGTCCGGCGCCGCACTGTTTTGCCGGCGCGCAGACTTCGAGGCGATTGGCGGGTTCGACGAGAACATCTTCCTGTTCTGCGAAGATGATGATTTGTCGTTGCGCCTTCGCCAAAACGGCAAGTCGTTAGGTTATGTTCATGATGCCGTTGTTGAGCACGACGGCGGTGCATCAACCGCAAACAATCCCAGCCTGGAAGAGCTGAAGGCCTATCACTTCATGAAATCCAATCGCTATACAATGTGCAAGCACGCGATTGCGTTTGAGCGTCGCTACCAGTTGCTGCAATGCGGGTTGAAATTTGCCGGCGGACTGCTGGCGTTGAACCGGCACCAGCAAGCCAAATATCGCGGTTATCTGCGCGCGCTGATTGAAACGAAGGCCTGAACGACAGGTCGATTGCGCTCGCAGCGGCAGTTATGGAAAACACGACGGCTGGTCCGGATCACCGGGTCGTTTGCGCTGTCGACGATCGCGTTTTGCACCGTGAGCGCGCTGCGATGACGGTTTCGGACGACGATCGTCGCGGCCATTCGCTCCCGCTCAACGCCGACAACTGAATTTCATCGGGCTGTCAGGATTAAATCAGTTCATCCGGATGAAGCTCTCATAGTCTGGGTGGTTGCGGCTTTGGCGCGTCGTGCTGGCGCAGCTCTTCTTCTCGCTGATGATCGCCCGTGGGCGTGCATGGTGGCTCGTTGATCTCTGTACCGTTGCGCAGACCGGCGAGAGCGTGCCTTGGCACTTGCGATGCGGCAGGCACCGCCGGGGATACGGATACTGTTGCGATCCGCAATCTTGGGTCGGGATCCTGGGCCGGATTCTAGGAATGGGGGCTCCCGATCGTTCGACCAGGCGGATATCGCTGGATCGCCATCATCTATTCCGCCGTCGCCCCGGCGGGTAACCGGGGTGGCGGGATACATAATGCGGTGATCGCACAGGCGGCCGGGCTCAAGGCCAATGGCGTTGATGTGAAAATTCTGACGTCGTCGGAGGCATGCGCGCGCGAAGCAACGGCCAGAGATTTGCCTTATGATTTCGCCAGACCCTGGCACAGCGGCATCGACCCCTTGTTCTCGCCGCGAATTTGGCAATCGGGCCGCTACCGCAATGGCGTATTACCGGCCGCGGTCGTTCATAACAATGCCCGCACGTGGTTTGCCGGCGGCCTGCTGTTTCCGCGCGCCTTACACGCACAAGTGCTGCACCGGGAGAATGTGCATACGTATCGGTTCTTCCGAAACTGGATTGCCCTCAGTTCTGGCTACGCAGATGAATTGCGGGATAGTCCCTCGGGACGGTTTCGCCGGATTGCGCTTGCCCCGAACGGTCTTGCAGCTGTCCCGAAGCAACTGTCGAGGCGCATGCCAGCCGGCCCGTTCACGATTGGAACCGCGGGACGTCCAAGCGAAACCAAGGGCACGGAGATGCTTTTGGCGGCCGCCCTGCGTGTCAGGCAGGTGCGGCCGGACATACGCTTCAAGATAGCCGGCAGGGGCTATGACCAATTTCAGGAAATGGCAAAGCGTATCGGCGTCGCCGACGTTGTCGAGTTTGTCGGTTGGCAAGACGACATGGACGGCTTTCTGGACACGCTCGATGCGTTCTGCCTGCCTTCGGTCGGAGAATCGTTCGGTCTGGTCTTGATCGAGGCGATGGCGCGCGGTTTGCCGATCATCTCCACCGCGACGAACGGCGCGCGCGACATCGTCAAGCCCGGCGAAACCGGCTGGTTGGTGCCAATCAACGACCCGGAGGCCTTTGCTGCCGCGGTGTTGGATGCGGGCTCCGATCGGGCTGAGATATCGCGTCGCAGTGCCGCCGCATACCGCGACGCGTGTCAGCGGTATGCACCGGTTGCCGCGGGCCGCAACCTTCTTGACGCGTTGGCATCGCTGCGCGAGATGCCGGCCTGCGCCCGACGGGCCAAGCTCGCCACGCTCGCCACACCGCAGGATTGAACGGGTCGGCGAAGATTGGCATCGGCGGGTCGATGCCGGGCCTGCTGGCGGCCGTGGTCGCGTTTCCACCGGACATCTTCGTGAGGGGGATGCTTCCGGGCGATTGCCTGCTCACGCCTTTTGCAAGCGCTACGACGCCAATGCATGGACGCAAGACAAAGCCTTGCAAGGTCCTCAGGCCGGCATACTGTTGTTGATTCAGTGCTAGTGTCTTACTGAGCGGCTCGAAGCGATTGAGGTTACCGATGGTGAATGATGCAATTTTTCGGCTGGATGGGCGACCAGCTATGGTCGTTGGCGCCGGATCAGGTATTGGGCGCGCGATTGCCGAAGCGTTCGGGGCAGTTGGTGCCCGTGTCGGATGCGTTGACCTGGCCAGCGATGCCGCTTCCGAAACAGCAAGCATCATCGAATCCAATGGCGGACAAGCCATTGGCATCGCCTGCGATGTCACACAGGAAAGCGCGGTGAACGAGGCGGCTGCACAATTCGTGGCGACCCACGGGCAACCTCGCATTCTTGTCAACGGCGCCGCGGGTCAAGACAAAACAGGTACGATTCTGGACCTGTCCCCTGCGGAGTGGAACGCCGTCCTGAGCGTCAATCTAACCGGCCCCTATCTGATGAGCAGGGCCGTCCTGCCGCATATGATTGCAGCTGGCGGTGGGAGCATCATTCATATTGCGTCCCAAATGGGCGGTGTCGGGTCGCCCGGGCGACCGGCCTACTGCGCCACGAAGGGCGCCTTGATACAGCTTGCCAAAGTTATGGCGGCTGATCACGCCGCTGATAACGTTCGTGT
>JBPCWO010000004.1:0-3356 GCA_051009475.1 Boseongicola sp. | reverse complement strand
CACCTTCCTGAAACCCTTAGTTGGTCTGCTGGGAACCGATCAACCGTTCTTTGCCGTCCAGCCTGCGGGTGTAAGTGGCGAAGGTCGGCTGCTCTATCGTATTGAGGACCTTGCCCGATTGCATGTTGAAGAGTTCCTTTCGGTTTCGCCTGAAGGCCCGATCGATTTGATTGGCCATTGTGGAGGTGCCCGCGTGGCATTCGAAATCTCCCGGCAATTGCGCGAACGTGGCTGCGAGATCGCGAACTTCATTGTGATAGACACACATCCGCCTCTTGCCCGGAAGAACCTCAAGATCAAAACACGGCGGCAAAGCCAAGACCGCGGCCGGTTACGGCGGTATCGGCCACGGCACTTTGCGCGCGGCGTGTTTCGCATGGCCCGCCGCAATGCCACACTCGGCTGGGCATACTTGACATCGAACGAGGAACTTCGCCGCGCCGTTCGCGTCGATATGATAGAGCGGGCTTGCATAATAGCCGACAACGCCTACCGCGCCGAAAAATATCCGTCAGAAATTGTGGTGTTGCATACTCAGGACTCGCCACTGCTGAGCTACGATTGGGACCCGATTGCCCAACATGTTCGACACAAAACGCTAGCCATCGGTCACTACACGATGTTCTTTGAGCCCGACGTGCAAACGCTATGCGCTGAAATCGAGCGATGGTGCTCGGTCGAGGATGAGGATATTCGGGCGAATTCCTGAAATGTCGCGTTGAATTTGATCGTTCAAAAAAAATCTCCTCAAAATTATCCATTCTCCGGCCAGCCTCGCGTGTCCTATCGCAATCGACATGGTGGAAGCACCATTACGAAAAGTTAGCGATTCAGAGAACGACATGATCCTCTCAATACGCTAAATCACGGCCTTATTTCCCAGACCGTCCAACAGACACGTTACTCAGTCCGCAACTGGCACAGGCTTGATCCTACTTCTAAAAAGCGCTTCTTTGTGAGAAGAGACGACGCGGGGATCTTTTGCGACTCACCCTTCCTGAATGGCCCGCCGTTGATCTTTGGTGGATCAACCTCTCTGGACGGCAGTTGTCGGCTGGTCTGGCTCGTGTCGTGGTTACAGAAACCGAACGCAACCGATCCCAGCTTTTTGCTACGCCACTCTTGGCCGAACGGTTTCTAATTCGCCGCGCGGCCCGGTCGATTGTGCTGAGCGCATACACGAGTATTCCGCTGCAAGAGATCACCTATACAGACAGTCCCAACGGCAAACCATCGTTGCAGTGGCGCGGACTGCATTTCAACACCAGTTTTTGTGAGGACAACGCCATTGTCGCCGTTGCAGGTCGCGAAATCGGAGTGGATGTCGAGCGTGTTCGATCATTACCTGACCTCGACCAACTGGCTATGAAGATCTGCAGTCCGATCGAGCAGGCAGCGTTATCGACGCTGTGCGAGGCCGACAGGCCAGCCGGTTTCTTCCAGCTTTGGACTGCTAAGGAGGCCGTGATCAAGTGGACAGGTGAAGGCCTCTCGGCCAATCTGTCTGAGATCGCGCCAGACCAGAACGGTCGCACAGCCGGTGGCATTGTCGTCGCCATCGACGCACCCGAGAACTATTGTGCGGCGCTCGCCGCCGCCGACAAGCCGACCCCTATCCTCCGCGATTTCGCCACGCTGGTCTCACAAGTCAAAAGCGCGGGTGACGGTCCAATATCCGGCAACCGCGATGATGGCGAGGTTTCCACCGGTAAATAGCCATTTGCGGTATAGATCGCTCCGCCTGATCAAGTAGAATAGTGGCAGCACGATAAGAACGATCAACAGTTGACCAAGTTCGATACCTATATTGAAATTAAGTAGAATCTTAACGGGTTCGACCAGGCGAAACTGCAATTCACTCATCGCCGATGCAAATCCCATTCCGTGGAACAAGCCAAAGAAAACGATCAGCAGCCAGCGGCCGTGGTCAATAACCGGGCGTAGGTTATTGGCCGCCACCGCAACAATTGAAAAAGCGATCAGCGTCTCGATCAACCGGATGTTCGGCTGAATGATACCCAGCACCGTTAGCGCCAGTGTGGCCGAATGTGCGATGGCAAACAACGTGACGAGTACTATTGCGTTCCAGGCCGCCGGCCCAAAAGTCCGAACAGGTTCCCACTTTCGTGGCGGCTGAAGAAACAAGACGGTCGTAAATAGCAGAGCCAATAGGAACAACACATGGTCCGGCCCGGCGACCACGTGAATGAACCCCTGCCAAACGAACTCGCCCGGCGTGAGTACTCCCTCAAGGTTTGCAAAATCTAGCACCTGCTCGCGGTTGTTTGGTCCAAAAGCCAGCACCGCAAAATCCATCGGATATTCAATGCCCCGCACCCGGTCGTATTCGACCACCGCCAGGCTGCGGTGCAATGGAGCGTCCCAAGATAACAGGATGTCATTTCTCAGAGTGATACTCTGGGGCACGTCGAACGTTTCGGTCGTGAAATCGTAGGCGGCGAATCGAGTTTCGGCGCTTGGTGCGGGCCGAGCTTGACCGAATGCGAAATCGATCTCTTCTCCGTCCACAAGGAATTCGAAGTTTTCCTTGATATAGGCCTGAATCAAGGGCGCTGTCTCGGATATTGCGGCCGCAATCTCTTCTGGATCCTCAGGCAATTCGACGCCGAGGCGCTCGCGGATATCCTCGTAAGTGATCTCAAATCGGCCTGACAGACCATTGGTCTCAAGGTTGATCCAAACGTAATTCTCGTTTCGTGCATGAGCGTCCGCGTTGGTCGCCATTGATGCCGTAAAGAATAAAATAATAAGTCCGACCGACAAAAAGGCGGACCACGTCTTGGAAGCAATGCCTGCCCGCCTATTCAACACACCCATGACTACCCCTGATAGACCAACACATTTCTCCTGAACTTTAGACGAGCTGGTACAAATTTGATATGCGAAATGGGCTGGAAACAGGAAATTCAACGTCAGCGAATGACGAACAATTCCGAAGTTTTCGCAACGGATAATTGCGCTCGGCGCAACGACATCGCGATCAATGCTTCCAGAGGTGCGGACGGAACATAAATTTGGCCGTTTTTGGCTTTTTAAAGCGGCGTTGAGAACTGAACCGGAATTTCATGCCTTGGCACTATAGTCAGTCCAAAGTTGCATTTGGCTTTCATTTGGTCGCCAACATTTCGTCGGTCGGCATGTGCTCACGCAAAAATCGATGCACAAACCACAGCGTCCGTTCGCCGATTGGCGAAAACAGATCCATTGCATGCGGCCAGCCTTCGACGCGGTCGTAAACGGTCGTAACACCCAGTTCGCCCAGTCGCTGCGCCAGAGCATCCGAGTTCAGGACCGAGACAGACCCGTCAATCGAGCCGTGCACCAACAGGACCGGA
>JBPCWO010000003.1:0-3528 GCA_051009475.1 Boseongicola sp. | reverse complement strand
TGCGTGCGCTTTGCACCAAAGCCGATATCACCAGTGCAAAGCACGACTGTGCGATAGGGAAGTTCAAGCCGCTCAAGAATGTCTTCGGCGCAACGAGTCATTCGCGCGTGTTCCTCTTCAGAGTCATCGGGATGCGTGATCGACACCATCTCGACCTTCTCAAACTGATGCTGCCGCAACATGCCAGCGGTATCTTTTCCTGCGCTGCCTGCCTCGGATCGAAAGCAATTCGTGTGGGCACAGTAGCGGCGCGGTAGGTAATCCGACGCGATAATCGCGCCGGCGACGATGTTGGTAAGCGAAACTTCCGACGTCGGAATAAGCCACATTCCCTCGCGCGTTTGATAGCTGTCTTCAGCAAATTTCGGCAGCTGATTAGTGCCGTACATTGCTTCGTCGCGAACCAGTATCGGCGGAATGGTCTCGGTCAGGCCGTTTTCCGCAGTCTGGACATCCAGCATGAATTGCGCGAGGGCCCGGTGCACACGCGCCACGGCTCCGGACATCAAAACAAAACGGCTACCAGATAATTTGGCGGCCGTTTCAAAATCCATTCCAGGTTTGACACCGTCAATTTCAAAATGCTCCTTCGGTGCGAACGAAAACTCCCGTGGCTCACCCCAGCGGCGAATTTCGACGTTGTCGTCTTCGTCGTCACCCACCGGGACGTCGTCGTAAACGATATTTGGAAGGCCCATTAATGCTTCGCGCAATTGCGCGTCCTCGGCTTTCGCTTGGCTTTCCAGCTTTGCAATTTCGTCCTTCTTGGCCGCCACGATCCCACGAAGACGCTCGAATTCATCTTCGTCGCCGCGGGATTTCGCGGCGCCGACTTCTTTCGAAGCTGCATTTCGTTCGGCTTGGGCCGCTTCAGCGGCGACGATACGCGCCCGCCGCGACTCGTCGATAGCAAGGATCGTTGCTGACGCGCCCGAAACTCCGCGCTTGGCCATTGCGGCGTCGAATTCCGCTGGGTTGTCTCGAATGGCGCGGATGTCGTGCATCGGTGTCTCCCTAGGTATTAAATTCGTTGCTGTATGGCGGATTCGTCACGGCTTTGGAACCGTCAAGCGAATGCCTTGATCTAGCCATTCTCAGCGGGATTACTGAACTTATGTGGAGTCTCGTTCTCCGATTGGCGCTTATGGGAAGCGCATTGATCGTAATGTGGAACTTCGCGCGTGTCTGGGTAGGCGCGCTGCGAAGGCCGAAGAAGAATCCTGTCCTGCGCTCGCAAAGCCACGCCGAAATTGCGGCATGGGTCATGGCCGAAGAAGCGACGCGCCACGTCACCGCTATCGAAGTTGCCGTCGCCGGGCTGAGCGACAAGGAGCTATGGAACGCCATCGCGCTGTTCACAGAATCTGTCGGGCAGCTGAAAGCTGCTATGTTGGCCGAGCCGGATTACTACAAGCGCGCAAAACGGCATTTGGGGCAGATCTTGATCGCCACCGAGCAGATGGCCAAACATTTCGCCCGCCATCAAGCTGCCACGCCCGACTCAGCTACCCGTCAGCAATTCCTGGAACTGGTCGCGGAACTGACCGAGGCTTTCAACAGGGCGGCAACTCAGTATGCAAAGTCAGGGGCCGCCGAGCTTCAAGTCGAGGCAGAAACTTTGAAGGAACTCCTGCGGCGCAACCGTCTTTGATGATCAGTACTCCTCGCTGGGTACAAAGCGGCCGGATCGACAATCTTAGTAGACTTTCATCGCCGCTTTTTTATGTCATTTCCCGCAATTTTAGGCGCCGGCCCTTGCTTGCCAAGCATAACAGCCACAGATAGGGTGCGCGCCAATTCGGAAGGGGTCGGCCTGACCCAGAAGTAAGCAAGGATAAACGCGAATGTTCGTCACGCCTGCCTATGCGCAAGCCGCCGGAGGCGGGGATGTATTCACCTCTCTGATCGTTCCGATGGCGCTGATATTCGGGATCATGTACTTCCTGCTGATCCGTCCGCAGCAAAAAAAGGTGAAGGAACACCAGGCGATGATCGAGGCGGTTCGCCGAGGCGATCAAATTGTCACCGCTGGCGGTCTGGTTGGCAAGGTCACCAAAGTCAAAGACGAAGGCGAAGTTGAAGTAGAGATCTCGCAGGGCGTCAATGTTCGGGTCGTGAAACACACGATTAGTCAGGTCCGGTCAAAGACCGAGCCTGCGAACAACTAAGGGCGAAACATGCTTCAGATCGCCGCCTGGAAGCGCGTCCTGATTTGGGTCGTCTGCCTTACCGGGCTCCTGTTCGCGTTTCCGAACGGATTTTACACCCGAGTTGAACAACACAATGACGCTGTCGCCGAGATTGAGGCTTTGGGATCCACACCCGAACGCGAGACGGCTGCAAGCAGTTGGCCTGATTTTCTGCCCGCCACGCTCGTCAATCTTGGATTGGATCTGCGCGGCGGCGCCCATCTTTTGGCAGAAGTCCAGGTTGAAGACGTTTATGCCGACCGCATGGATGGTTACTGGATTGGTGTTCGCGATGCGTTAGTTGCCGTGCGCGATCAGGTCGGCTTCGTCGAACGCATCCCTGATGCACCCAATGGCGAATTGCACGTTCGGATTAGCCAGGCAGATGGAATGCCTGCCGCGTTGCACGCTGTTCGGGCGATCGCTCAACCTGTGGTTAGCGTGACATCAATTGGCGCGTTGGACATCGTTGTTTCCGGGCGAGGTGATACCGTCACTGTCGCACTTTCCGACGATGAAAAACTGGCGACTGACAGCCGCACGATTCAGCAGTCGCTTGAGATTATCCGCCGCCGTGTGGACGAAGTAGGTACACGCGAGCCTACAATCCAGCGGCAGGGTGCTGACCGGATTTTGATCCAGGTTCCTGGAATTGGATCTGCCGAGGAACTGAAAGCGCTGATTGGCACAACGGCGCGCCTGACATTTCATCCTGTTGTCAGTGCCGTGGCAAATGCAAATACTCAAGTTGGTCCTGGTGAGTGGCTCGTCCCGGATCTTGAAGACACCAACCAGTTTTTTGTTCTTGAGACGACTGCCATTCTGTCAGGCGAGGACTTGGTCGATGCACAGCCAGGATTCGATCAAAATGGCCGCCCATCGGTCAACTTTCGCTTCAACCCGTCCGGAGCGAGGGTTTTCGGTCAATTCACGTCCGAGAATGTCGGCGCTCTGTTCGCCACGGTACTAGATGATGAAGTGATAACCGCACCGCAAATTCGAGAACCAATTACTGGCGGTTCGGGGCAGATCACTGGCGATTTTTCTGTCGAAAGTTCAACTCAACTTGCGGTCCTGCTCAGAGCCGGTGCGTTGCCTGCCGAAATGGTGTTTCTGGAAGAGCGAACCATCGGACCAGAACTTGGGCAGGACAGTATCGAGGCTGGGCGGATCGCGTGCCTGATCGCATTCAGCGCAGTGCTGGTATTTATGATGCTTAGCTATGGGCTGTTTGGGCTGTTCGCCAACATTGCACTTTTACTGAACGTTGGCCTTTTGTTTGGCGTGCTGTCTGTAATTGGCGCGACACTGACTTTGCCCGGCATTGCAGGGATTGTCC
>JBPCWO010000002.1:0-2518 GCA_051009475.1 Boseongicola sp. | reverse complement strand
TTTGGCGTTATCGGGGATGATCAGACCGCCTGAAGTCTTTTCGTCACTTTCGACGCGGCGGACCAAAACGCGGTCATGCAGCGGGGTGAATGCCATGTTGAACACTCCTTGGTTCAGTTATCCTCCTATTAGCACTCAAAGTCGTTGAGTGCTAACGGGCTGCAGATAGGGAAGCCGCACTGGACTGTCAACCTGTGTGAACGGCAAAAATGGCATAGAATCTGTGCCTCTGGCTAAAAACAGTGGCCGACATTCAATTCGCACGTTATAAGCCGCCCAATCGCAATAATGCGAGGAGGATCACCTATGAAAAATATTTGGTGCTTGAAGGGCTGAACGGGCCCACGTCACGTCCCTAAACCGGGGCGCATTCCTCTTTAATTTGCGAGAAATCAAATGAAACCGATCGCTTTAGGCGCCGCGCGCGATTTGCGTGTGTTCGCCATATCAGACCGCCTTGGTCAGGTCGTTGCCCGCGTTCTGCGCGGCATCAGGCGTCAGCCGGCCCCCGAGGCCTGGCGAGAGCACGACCCGAGAAAAGCCGAGACGTCTCGGCTTGATCCGGCGACACCTGCCCATCTTCTTGGGGCTGGCGCGCGCGCCGAGTTTTTTCGCCTGCCCCGGCTTTGAGGCCGGGTGCAGGCGAATGCGGCCTTTTTTCTGTCACGCTTGGCTGACATGATGTCCGCCACGGCTAATACAGAGGCATTCATGGCGCGATTTCTGAAATTGTTGGCGGTAGCGGTGATGACACCGCTTGCGGCTTTTGCTCAATCTTGCGGAACCGCCGACCTGATTGCTGAGCTTGATGCCGACGACCGTGCACGACTTGATGCTTTGGTCGCTCCTCACGTCTTTCCGAAAGGCAACCTTTGGCGGGCGGAAAAGGACGACAAGACAGTAATCGTCGCCGGCACGCTGCATATTCCCGACCCGAGGCTTGCGCCAATGGTCGAGTCCATCCGCCCACATCTGGAAAACGCCGACATTTTGATCCTTGAAGCCACCAGCGAGGACGAAGCCGCGCTTGCCGGGCTTGCGGCGTCAAAGCCTGACTTCTTTTTCATTACTGAAGGACCTACATTGATCGACCTATTGGGTCCGGAGGACTGGAACCGGGTCGAGGATCGATTGGCGGCCCTCGGTGTTCCCGGGTTTCTCGGTGCGAAATTTCAGCCATGGTATATGAACTTGACGCTCGCAATTCCGCCCTGCGCGCTGGCGCTCATACAATCCGGCGAAAAAGGTTTTGATCGTCAGTTGGAGGATATCGCGCTGAAAAGCCGTGTCACGCTTGCTTCGCTGGATGATGCCGAAGCGGTCCTTGCACTGTTTGCCGATGAAACGATTGAAAAACAGCTCGATGGTCTAATGATCACGCTGAACACGCAAGAAGACGGCGACGCAAATACATCGACACTTATTGAGGCTTATTTTGATGGTCGGACCCGCGAAGGCTGGGAGTTTGCGCGAATACAGATCGAAAACGCCGGGATCGAAAACGGAGCTGAATTGTTCGAAGAGATCAACCAGCAATTGTTGGTTGGCCGCAACCAAAAGTGGGAACCTCTGATCACCAGCATGGTTGCCGGGAAGAACGCTGTCTTAGCCGTTGGAGCGGCGCATCTATCGGGGGAAAGCGGCGTGCTGCGCGCGCTGGAACGGGCGGGGTATGTGATAGAGGAATTTTGACGAGGCGATTGTCGGCTGTGCGGACAAACCGGACATTCGACCAAAGCGCCGCTATCGGGTTTGTTGCCCATTGCTCTTCGCAATCTCCGTGTCCGGCCTAAGCAGCCTGCTCTGGTAGAGCGTGGGTATTCATTGCTGATTTGTATGCGGGTCGCTGTGCGGTGGAGAGATACAGCGCCTCGATCTTTGGGTGCGCGCCAAACAGAGCCGCCCGATCTGCTGGCCATTCGGTCAGCATTGCGAGGTAATAGTCTAACGCCGTAAAACCGCGCTTCATCAAGGAGGCGCCGCCCGAAATGGCTGCTTCCATGACATCAAAGAACGCGTTGAGATCATCTGAAGCTTTCTTCTCTACCTCTGCAATCGCTGTTTTAGAGGTGGCATATCTTTCTGGATGGTTCCATCGCGCGACAGTCGGGTATCCTGCTGTCGCCATGACATTCAGCCAAAACAAGAACTCCGCCCTGTCTGGTTCTCCTGGTTGGGGCGTAATGCCGGATTGAGGGAAGGCTTCGCCCAGCAGGGTTACAATGGCACCAGTTTCCCCGACAGTTGTTCCGTCTGGTAGCGAAAGTGCAGGCACGCGCCCAGTCGGGTTCATGCCAAGATAACCGAGTTTCTTGTGCTCACCACGACCCATATCGACATAGCAAAGATCGAACTTTGCTTGAATGTCTTGTAGCATTGCATGGACGACAATTGAGCCCGCCATATATTCCCAGTGCAAAGTGTACATATCCGCTCCCGTAGTCAGGTATTCTTTAGCCCATTCAGTTCCCCATGGTGCAAAGCTATGATTTCAAATCATTTGGGCCCATGCACGGCG
>JBPCWO010000001.1:0-3403 GCA_051009475.1 Boseongicola sp. | reverse complement strand
GATCGGAGCTATGAACAACGCCAGGACGATCCCGGCGACTATGACGCTTGGGTCAGCCAAGGCCCCCGCAACATCCATTCGCGCGAGAGCCTGGCCTTTACCGATCGCGGCGTGGCTAAAGCCCGCCGGATGCTGCGCAAAGCCATTCGGTCGCTCGCTGCCGGAGATAAACTACGGCACCCAACCGATTGTTATAAAGGTGAAATCCCAACTTACGGTGGCGATACGATGTTGCGTATTCCGCTACAAGACGGGCGCGATGACGGAGCAGTGCTCAAAGAGATATCGATGAAGATAGCGGAAATTTACCGATCGGGCGATCACTTGCAGGGCGCCGAACGTTCTGGGTTCATCGCGGATGCTCTGAAAGACTACGAGGCAAGTTGGTCATGACAAGGGTGTCGATCAATCCCGGTCGTGTCGACTGGTCAGGCGAAAACCCCGGCATCTATCTGAAAGAGGACCCAGCAAGCGATTTTTCGACGTTGGCTTTGTTTTTCCGGGTTGTGCTGTCGCCTTACGGCCGTGGCCACGCCGCGATTGTCTTGGGCGCACCAGAAACAGCAAACGGGTGGCCGGACGTCGCCAATTTCATCATGACCGACAACCAGCGCCTAATGCGCTGGATCATCGAAGGCTGGGTTCGCAAAATGCCGACGTTTGTTGACAAGGCGGGGTTAGAGGCAATGACCTGGCTTGATTGCCACAGTGTGGCAAAAGACCCCGGGGATATTTCCAGGCGATACGCCGAAACTTTGCGCGGCTCTGGAGTCACACTGGAAATGGTTTGGCGCAATATGGGGCCACCAATTCCGGTCGAAGTGACGGCGGAAAACTCGGCCACGAGAGAACACGAGATGTATTCGGTGTTCCTGGAAGCCGCGGAGGCGCAAATCATCATCAACGGCACGCCTTTGCCCGGCAAAGTCGCCGAGCGCCAATTCTTTGGTCGTAGAATGAGTACGGCATTTCTGGCGTTCTCGGAAACCTGGGTTACGCCGAAGGAAATTGCGTAATGCCTCTTAGCGAGCCGGTTACACCTGGTATTGTCGACTGGACAGGCGAGAACCCGGGGATACTTTTGAAGGACGCCGATGGCAATTTCTCCGCCATGGCACTCTTCTTTCGCGTTGCCTGGTCCCCTGTCGGGCAAGGTCAAGTGCTGTTGCTTTACGGCACACCTGCAGAAGTCGACGGTGAAGATAATGCCCCCAATGTTCTAATGGCTGACAACATGGCGCTTGCCGCATACTTGAAGGAGAATTTCATTGGGAAGTTGGGGGCGTTTCGCGCGGCACCCGCCTTCGACGCTTTGCCGCTCAAGTCTGTGCAGGCGGTTCGCGCTGATGGCGATCCGATGGGGCACCGCTATAGCGAAACCATTTCCGGCGAAGGGCTGACTGTGCAGCTTGTCTGGGAAGACCTTGAGGAGCCTAAGGCGCTGGAATTGACACCAGATCAAGTCGGCACTGGCGAGCACACGATGTTCACACTGCTTGTACCAGCACGCAAAGCCCAGATCATCGTCAATGGCTACAGCTTGCCCGGTGCTGTTGGGGAGCGTGTTCAGGCAGGTTTTGAGACCACGACGGCATTTCTGTATTTCTCGGAAACATGGGTGATCCCGCCGGAGGCGGAATGAGCCTGCATCCCGCCGACAGGTTGGCATTTGACCGCGCAATGGTGGCACAACCGGTCTGGAATCGATTCGACACTGGCGCTGTAGCGCTTGGCCTTCCGCAAAATGTGTTGCTTCACGCTGGGCCCGCATTCTCAGCGCCGGATCAAATCACCCGGCCAATTCTAAATTCCGCCTGTGTTGCAGCGGTTTACGAGGGTATTGCCCGCGATTTCGATGAAGCCGAAGCAATGATCGCTACCGCAGAAATCACTTTGAAGCCAGCGCAGGACCACGATGTCGTGACACCATTGGCCGCCGTCGTCAGCGCCTCGATGCCCTTGCATGTCGTCTATGACGCCTGGGGCGGTACTATCCAAGCCTTCGCACCGATCAACGGCGGTGCGCGCCCTGCCCTGCGCCTGGGATTGCGGTCGGAGGCTGTGCTGGCGCACGTTCGTTGGCTGAACACAGTCGTTCTGGATGCCCTACAGCACGGGTTGGCCGAAGGCATTGCGCTGGTGCCACTGGCGGTCAAGGGACTGATTGGCGGCGACGATTGCCACGGGCGAACCCTGATAGCAGGTGCGGCGCTTGTTGAAGAGTTAGTAGACCGCACTCATGGACGCATCGACCCGGAAGTCCTGACATTTCTGCGCGAGTCGCCCAGCCTGTTTCTGAACCTTTGGATGGCGGCGACGAAGTGCATGATGCTAGCTGCAAGCGGCATCGAGACTGCAAGCTTTGTCACCGCTGCCGGGGGCAACGGGCGCGACGTTGGTCTACAGGTTTCCGGACTGCCAGGCCAGTGGTTCACGGTGCTGGCGGATGCCCCCCAAGGAGTATTTGACGTCGATGTCCCGGGTGACCGAGCGTTGGGTGCCATCGGCGACAGTGCTGTGGTCGACGCCTTTGGTCTGGGCGCGATGTCACAAACCCGGACGGCCGATCATGAGGCATTTTCACGAAGCGGCGCGCTTTCGGTCGGCAGCCATCCTTATTTTCGCGCGCTCGATATGCGATTGGGAAGCAGTGCGCGCGGCGCGGCGGCCTTGGGCACAGGGCCGATAATCAGCCTTGGCATTATTGACCGGCTTGGCGAAGCGGGACGGCTTGGCGGCGGTCTTTATGACATGCCGGTTGACCCATTCGCAGAGGCGCTCGCAGCCCTGGATTCTTAGGGATCAATCACCGCCATCGCGTCAATCTCGACCAGAAACGTCGGATCTGCCAATCCCTGCACGACTACCCCGGTTGAGCAGTGTTGTACCCCGTCGAACCAGCGATTGATCGCCTCGTACACCGGACCGCGATAGTCAATGTTAGTGACGTAAACAGTCAGTTTGCACACGTCCTTGAGGCTGCCGCCGGCCTCTTCCATCCATTGATGGATATTTCGGCACGCCTGATCGGCTTGAGTGCCCGGGTCGCCGGGCCCGATCAAAGTGCCGTCCAACAAAGTGCCGACCTGGCCCTGCATAAAGACGAAATCACCGCTGGCCCGGATTGCTTTGGAATAAGTAGCCTGCGCATGATAGCGGGTCTGATACGGGTGGATATACGTGCGCGGCATCAGCGGCGTCCTTTCATGACATGGCGCGGGCGAAGTAATCTTCGATCATATCGCCAAAGCTTTGCTCGACGGCTACACAGAACCCTTCCGGTTGCCGCAAAATCAACGCCTTAAGCCCAAAAACCTCGGAGAATGTGGCGCCATTTTCGGGAAACACCGAGGGATGCAAATCTAACGGGCTTGCGATTGACATGATTTGGTCGGCGTCCTGA